>JBEDEQ010000013.1:0-24822 GCA_041175645.1 Actinomycetota bacterium
CGACCGAGCGCGACGGCTCCGCCCTGCTCGCGAATCTGAACAAGTGCTTTGGATACCTTAGAAACCGTTGTGTTAGGTAGGTCGACGATCACGGAATCCTCCAAGCACGGCCATCCTGGGCCAACATTTGATCTGCAGAAGCAGGACCCCAAGATCCAGGGCGGTACTGCTCAGGTTTGCCACTCTTTGCCCAGAATTCTTCGATCGGGTCGAGAATCTTCCAAGAGAGCTCCACTTCTTCGTGACGTGGGAACAGCGGCGGGTCGCCGAGTAGCACGTCGAGAATCAAGCGCTCATAGGCCTCGGGGCTGGCCTCGGTGAAGGCGTGACCGTAGCCAAAGTCCATCGTTACGTCGCGTACCTGCATGCCGACACCAGGAACCTTGGACCCGAAGCGAATTGTCACGCCTTCATCAGGTTGAACGCGAATGACCAAGGCATTCTGGCCGAGCTGAGATGTCTGACTTGCCTCGAACAACTGCTGAGGCGCGCGTTTGAAGACGATAGCGATCTCGGTTACGCGTCGGCCAAGTCGCTTGCCGGCGCGAAGATAAAACGGCACACCCGCCCAGCGACGAGTGTCGATGTCTAGTCTCATTGCCGCGTAGGTCTCGGTAACCGACTTCGGATTCATGCCATCTTCGTCAAGGAAGCCGGTGACCTTTTCGCCACCCTGCCAACCGCCGGCGTATTGGCCGCGCGCAGTGTACTTTCCTAGATCTTTAGGCAGGCGAACGGCCGACAAGACCTTCTCTTTTTCGGCACGCAAGTCAGATGCGTCGAATGAAACTGGTTCTTCCATAGCGGTAAGCGCCAGAAGCTGAAGCAAGTGGTTCTGAATAACGTCTCGCGCTGCACCGATACCGTCGTAGTAGCCTGCTCGGCCACCTACACCGATGTCTTCAGCCATGGTGATCTGAACGTGGTCGATGTAATTCGAGTTCCAGATCGGTTCGAATAATTGGTTGGCAAAACGGAGCGCCAGGATGTTCTGAACCGTTTCTTTACCCAAGTAGTGATCAATACGGAAAACCGAGTCAGGAGGGAACACCGATTCGACTACTGCGTTCAGCTCGCGAGCGGTCTTTAGGTCGCTACCGAAAGGTTTCTCGATTACTACGCGGCGGAACTGATCGTCTTTAGGAGCTGCTAGGCCCGAGCGGCTGAGTTGCTGGCAGACCAGCGGGAACGCCTTAGGCGGAATCGATAGGTAGAACGCGTGATTGCCATTAGTGCCACGTTCACGATCGAGTTCCGCGATGGTCTCTTTGAGTCGATCAAAAGCGTCATCGTCGTCAAACTCGCCCTGAACAAATCGAATGCCGCGAGAAAGCTGTTGCCAGACTTCTTCGCTAAACGGAGTTCTCGCGTGGTCGCGAACCGAGTCGTGAACGACTTTCGCAAAGTCCTGGTCTTCCCATTCACGACGAGCAAAACCGACCAACGCAAAGCCCGGGGGCAAAAGACCGCGATTCGCCAAGTCGTAGACGGCAGGCATTAACTTCTTGCGGCTTAGGTCACCGGTTACACCGAAGATGATTAGTCCGCTGGGGCCGGCAATGCGGTTCAGTCTGCGATCTTCTGGATCACGTAGCGGGTTGATACCCGGACCGAGTTTGACTGGCACTTGAACTAGCTCCTTAGCCGATTGCGTTTCGAATTGCGCTCAAACCGCTTGTGACGTCACGCAGGGTAAGAGTAAGAACAGGTCGACCCAGAGCAGCCAACACGGCTGCATCTCCGGCGGCCTGAGAGGCGATTAGTTCACCGAATGTGAAGTCACGCCCGGGCACAGCAATGTCGGCGTCTGTGCTTGAGGTGATTTGAAGGTAAACACCCTGTCGCGGGCCACCCTTGTGGTACTGCCCAGTTGAATGCAAGAACCTAGGCGCCCAACCAAAGGTGGTTGGTCGACCAGATGCCGCAGCCAAAGCGTCGCGCAACTGCGCTGCCTCAGGAGCGCTGGTGCGATCTAGGTAAGCGTGAACCGAAACATAGCCGTCAGCATCCAAGTTGGCCAAAAGGGCACGGATGGCCGCTCCTAAGGTGCCGCTCTCACCGAGGTTTAGTGCCTGAGCGCGCACCTCGACGTTGTTTGCCTCGAATGCTGGGGTTGTCGCCTCGGCGCGCTGTTCTAGCATTCCTCTAGCCGCGATCTTGGCAGATTCAACATCTGGCTGATCAAACGGATTGATGCCGATCAAGCGACTCGCTACTACGGTCGCGTATTCCCACAGCAAAAACTGAGCACCTAGCGGGCCTGACACTGAAACTTCATCACCTGAGGCTTCTGCAGCTTCGGCAAAGATTTTTGCCACCAGCAGGTCTGCGGGTTTATGTACCAGCTCTGAGCTGTCAGCCGATAGAACCACTGGCAAGACTCCCAAGCCAAGCTTTCCTGTTGATTCCGCGATTAGCTGCTCTGCCCAGTCGCCAAATCCGACGATGGGGGAGTCCACGTCGACAAGACCGAGCTTGTCCTTGAACCCAGAGTCACTGACAGTGCGAGCCATGGCAGCACCCAAAACCAGAGCTGGGTTCGCTTCGCTATCGCTGGCGAGTAGCTCAGAAACCGCGTTCGCATCGTCTAGCAAGCCCTGAATGTCAGCGCCAGCAAGACCCGAAGGCACCAAACCGAAAGCGGTAAGTGCCGAGTAGCGGCCGCCGACGGTTGCGTCAGCATTGAAGATTCGGTAGCCATCGGCCTTTGCAGCGGCTTCCATCGGTGAACCAGGGTCGGTGACAATGACGATTCGGTCGGTTTTGTCAATGCCGGCGTCGGTGAAAGCCTTTTCGAAGATTCTCTTTTGCGAGTCGGTCTCTACGGTCGAGCCCGACTTCGAAGACACGATGATGGCGGTGCGTGAAATCGCTCCGTTCAGAGCATCCTGAACCTGTGAAGGCTCAGTCGAGTCGAGAACAACGAGCGCCACGCCAGCAGTCGAAGTGATGACCTCTGGCGCGAGCGAAGAACCACCCATTCCGCATAGAACGAAGCGGTCTACACCCTTTTCAGCAAACTCGGCTCTGAGAGCGAGGATGCCCTGAACCAAGTGCTGCGAGTCAGATGCCGAGGTTACCCAGCCAAGGCGCTTTGATGATTCGTCTTCGGCGTCTTTGCCCCACAGAGTGAAGTCTTTGGCTGCAATGCGGCTGGCTACACGATCTGCAACAAGCGCGCCGATGTTCTGCTCGACAGCAGTCTTAGCTGCGCCCGATACTGAAACTGAAAGTGCCATTACTTGGCTGCCTCCAGAGCGTTTGAAACGCTCTCGACTAGCTCGTTCCAAGAAACGTTGAACTTTTCAACGCCCTCTTTTTCGAGTTTTTCAGTCGCCTCGTCGTATGAAACGCCAACTGCGGTCACGGCGAGCAGAATCATTTTCGCCTCTTCGTACTTCGAGCGGATGCTGTCTTGTGGAACGACACCGTGGTCGAACACTGCCTCCATGGTCTTTTCAGGCATTGTGTTGACCAACTCGGGAGCAACCAATTCGGTCACGTAAAGAGTGTCTGAAAGGTTTGGGTCTTTGACACCGGTCGAGGCCATCAGTGGACGCTGCTTGTTGGCTCCGGCTGCGGCGAGGGCGCTCCATCGCTCGTTGTCGAAGTCCTGCTCGTAAACCTGGTAAGCCAAGCGGGCATTTGCCAGAGCGGCCTTCGACTTTAGCGACAATGCGTCACCTGTGCCCACGGCTGCTAATCGTGCGTCGATTTCTAGGTCGACGCGCGATACGAAGAAACTGGCGACAGAGTGAATCTTGCTCAGGTCGTGCCCGTTGGCCTTAGCCAGTTCGATGCCTTGAATGTAGGCCTCGATTACTTCGTGGTAGCGAGCCAACGAGAAGATGAGGGTTACGTTCACGCTGATACCAGCGCCGATGACCTGCGTGATTGCCGAAAGGCCAGGCCTTGTAGCTGGAATCTTGATCATGACGTTTTCGCGGTTGACCTTGGCAAACAGCTCTAGAGCCTGAGCAACGGTGCCTTCGGTGTCGTTAGCTAGGCCAGGCTCGACCTCGATCGAAACACGGCCGTCGAAACCTTTCGATGCGCGGTAAACATCGGCAAAGATGTCGCAAGCCTCGGCGACATCTTGAGTGGTGATTTCGAAAATCGCTTCGGTAGCCGAAACTCCGCGGGCTGCAAGCGCTGCAACCTGCTCGCCATAGCCTTCGCCCTTTGACAAGGCTCCGGCAAAAATCGTCGGGTTGGTGGTGACGCCCGATACCGAACGGCTTTCGATTAGCGCGGCAAGAGCGCCCGAGCGGATGCGGCTGCGAGAAAGGTCATCTAGCCAGATGCTGACGCCGTTGGCTGCCAGTTGTGCGAGTGGACTGTTCATTGTTCTTCTTTCCTAAACCAATCTGACTAAATCTTTGAGAGTGAAGTTTTTGCAGCTGCGACGACGTTTTCAACGGTCATTCCGAATTCGCGGAACAAGGTGGCGTAGTCGGCAGATGCACCGAAGTGTTCGATCGAAACGCTCTCGCCGTACCCTCCAACGTACTTTGACCAACCTAGGCTCAGGCCGGCTTCAACCGACACACGAGCCTTCACGGATGCTGGGAGCACCGATTCGCGGTATTCCGAGGTCTGCTCGTCGAACCATTCCAAACATGGTGCAGAGACAACGCGAGTCGCGATGCCGGCCGCCTCGAGTTCGAAGCGCGCAGCAACTGCTAGCTGCACCTCTGAACCGGTTGCAATCAAAATCACATCTGGCTTGCCGTTGGCAGCTTCTGCCAAAACGTAGGCTCCCTTTTCGGTGTGCTTGGCTGCGCCATAGACAACACCGGTGGCATCTGCATCCGTGCGGTTGAATACCGGCAGGTTCTGACGGCTTAGAGCAATACCGGCCGGGTTGTTGCGACGTTCAAGAATCGTCTTCCAGGCGTATGAGGTTTCGTTGGCATCAGCTGGACGAACCATGTCGAGGTTCGGAATGGCACGAAGCGAAGCGATCTGCTCGATTGGCTGGTGGGTCGGGCCGTCTTCACCGAGGGCTACCGAGTCGTGAGTCCAAACGAAGATGGAAGGCACGCCCATAAGCGCAGCTAGGCGAACCGCAGGGCGCATGTAGTCGCTGAAAATCAAGAAGGTTCCGCCGAAGACACGGGTGTTTCCGTGCAGAGCGATTCCATTGAGAATCGAACCCATTGCGTGCTCGCGGATACCAAAGTGCAGCACGCGACCGTACTTGTTTCCAGACCACTCGTGAGTTGACCACTGCTCGGGTACGAACGACTTAGAACCATTTATCGTGGTGAGGTTCGATTCGGCAAGGTCGGCCGAGCCACCCCATAGCTCGGGCATGACAGCCGCGATGGCGTTGATTACCTTGCCAGAGGCGGCGCGAGTTGCAAGTTCGGTGCCCGCTTCGAATACGGGGAGAGCGGCTTCGAGACCCGCTGGCACTTCTTTGCGCTCCATGCGCTCAAGAAGCGCTTTGGCTTCTGGGTTTGCCTGAGCCCACTTGTCGAAGCTAACTTGCCACTCGGCGCGCACGGCATCGGCGTGAGCCTGGTAGCCACGGGTGTGGGCCAATACCTCTGGTGCAACTTCGAAGGTTTTCTCTGGGTCGAAACCAAGAACTTGCTTCAGTCCGGCAAGTTCTTCTGAACCAAGCTTTGAGCCGTGAACCTTGCCAGAGCCCTGTTTGGTTGGTGACGGCCATCCGATTATGGTTCGAAGAGTAATGAGCGAAGGCTTGTCGGTGACGGCTTTAGCCTTCTCGATTGCCTCGTAAAGCTCGCGAACATCTTCAACGTAATTGCCGGTCTTTTTCCAGTCGACGGTCTGGGTGTGCCAGCCATAAGAGTTGTAGCGTGCGGTGAGGTCTTCGGTAAACGCGATGTTGGTGTCGTCTTCAATTGAAATCTGGTTTGAGTCATAGATAACAACGAGGTTTCCGAGCTGCTGGTGGCCGGCAAGCGAGGCGGCTTCAGAGGTCACACCCTCTTGCATGTCACCGTCACCGGCGATCACATAAACGAAGTGGTCGAACGGGCTTTCACCCTGAGCGGTTTCTGCATCGAACAAACCGCGCTCGAATCGTGCGGCGTAGGCAAAACCGGTTGCCGAAGCCAGACCCTGGCCTAGGGGGCCGGTGGTGATTTCAACACCCTTGGTGTGCCCATACTCAGGGTGACCAGGAGTTGCCGAACCCCAGGTACGCAATGACTTTAGATCTTCAAGCTCAAGGCCGTATCCGTGCAGGAACAGCTGGTTGTAGATGGTGAGCGACGAGTGCCCGACCGACAGAATGAAGCGATCGCGGCCGATCCAGCGATCATCTTTAGGGTCGTGACGCATGACTTTGTTGAACAAAAGGTAGGCAACTGGCGCGAGTGAGATGGCGGTACCCGGGTGGCCGTTACCAACCTTTTCGACTGCGTCGGCGGCAAGCACGCGTGCTGTGTCGACGGCTTTTGAATCGAGATCTGACCACTGGAATGCTGACAAAACAGCTCCTTATTTTCTAGCGCTACATAAGCAAATGAATATTCGGTGGCTTCTTCGCCAAGTTGATAAGTCGAAACTGGGCATAGATTTGCACGCACGTTTCACTAGAAGTCTATACCCGTGCGATTTATTACGAGGGAATAACGCTCCCTTTATTTCATTTAGACTTGAGCGTGATGCAGAGCGAAAAAAACACCACAAAAGTGAGCCCGACGGCCACTTTTTTTCGCAAACTCCGCGCTTACTTCGCACTAACCAAACCACGCGTTATTGAGCTACTGCTAGTTACCACGGTTCCAACGATGGTGCTAGCTCAGGCTTCGCTTAGTGGCAACAACGACGTCTTTCCAAGCCTTTGGTTGGTGCTTGCCACCTTGGTCGGCGGAGCGCTATCGGCAGGTTCTGCCAACGCATTTAACTGCTACATCGATGCCGACATCGACAAAATCATGGGTAGAACTAAAAACCGACCCTTGGTTACCGGTGAGTTGTCTAAAACCGAGGCCCTATGGTTCGCATGGATAATCGGTGCACTATCAGTGGCCTGGCTTTGGATTTTCGCGAACGCCTTGGCTGCTCTCTTGTCACTCTCAGCCATTTTGTTTTACGTCTTGGTTTACACGCTGCTACTAAAGAGGCGCACACCGCAAAACATCGTTTGGGGTGGGGCAGCGGGTGCGATGCCAGTTCTGATTGGCTGGGCAGCCGTGACCGATTCGCTATCGGTGGCTCCTTGGCTTCTGTTTCTAGTCATTTTCCTCTGGAC
Organism: Actinomycetota bacterium; assembly: GCA_041175645.1. GTDB lineage: Bacteria > Actinomycetota > Actinomycetes > Actinomycetales > Microbacteriaceae > Rhodoluna. Next base: position 7,232 of record JBEDEQ010000013.1, read on the forward strand.
ACCTCCGCACTACTGGCCGCTCTCAATGCGCTACAAAGACGACTACAGCGCCGCTGGAGTGCCGATGCTTCCTGTAGTGCGGTCACACAAAACCGTAGGCATTCAGATCGTGCTGTATTCGTGGGCGCTAGTGGTTTCTTCACTTCTTCTAATTCCCGCCGCCAACATGGGTTGGATCTACACGGTTACCGCATTTGCGACTGGTGCCTGGTTCTTGCTCGAAGCGACCCGTCTTTACAACGAGAGTAAAATCGGCGAACCGAAAAGCCCAATGAGGCTGTTCCACGGCTCGATCAGTTATCTAACGGTGCTCTTTATTGCAGTGGCGTTAGACCCGATTCTGCACTTCGCGCTTTAGTCAACTTTTATCTCAGCTAATCTCGCCAACGACTCGGCGCGCTCATCAGAGTGATCGACGATTGGCGCTGGATATCCAGCCGTCAACCCATCAACCAGCAGCCAAGGTTCATGAACCGCGGCACCCTCGATGTGTCGAAGTTCGGGCACATACTTGCGCACGTAGTCTCCGTTGGGGTCAAACTTGAGACCTTGCAGAATCGGGTTGAAAACGCGATAGTAAGGCGACGCGTCAGTTCCGCACCCTGCAGTCCACTGCCATCCGTGAGCGTTCGACGCGGGATCGAAATCAGTTAACCAGTGTTCGAACCAATCGGCACCTCGCTGCCATTCGAGGTGCAAATCTTTTACCAAGAACGAGGCGGCAATCATGCGCACGCGATTGTGCACCCAGCCGTCAGCCAAAAGCTGGCGCATCCCGGCATCAACCATCGGGTAACCGGTTAGGCCGGCTTTCCAGGCCTCAAGCCTTGATTCTCCAAGCTCGGTGCCATCGTCGTAACGCATTTCGGCAAAGCGCGGCTGTAGGTAATTGGTTAATGACGAGGGGTTGTGCCAAAGCACATCTGCATAATACTCACGCCAGGCAAGCTCTTTGGCAAAGGTGGTTTCATCTGGTGACGACCCAAGCTGAGCCAAGAGCGAGCGCGGATGCACTTCTCCGTGTGCGAGCGCATGTGAAAGGTGTGAGGTTCCCGAGAGGTCGGCACGGTTACGTTGCTCTTGGTAGGCGAAGAGCGCACCGCGTCTTCGGAATGATTCGAAAGTTTTCTTGGCGAACTCTTGACCGGCCCTAACCCTACCGATTTGTTCCATCTCAGTCGGAACACCCTCGAAAATTGGCGAATACTCGGGGGAGTCGAAGCCCAAGTGTCCTTCTAGGCGTTCGAAGCGAGCTCCAGACGCCAGCTTTACAGGTTCTTGGTTAGCCAACTCGAACCAAGCCTTGAAAAACGGTGTGTAGACGCGGTAGGGGGTGCCATCTGGCTTGACTACCTTGCCAGGAGCAACGGCGTAGTTGCCGGGGCCAACAACAAGCTGTAACCCCGCTGCCTGCAGTTTTTGACGTGCATTCTTCATGAAAGCCACCGAAAGCGGGTCATAGGCGGCGCTGACAAACACCTTTTCGACCCTGAGCTCTTGAGCTCGACTAAGAATGGTCTCGAGTACGTCATCAACGCGGGTGAGGCCAGCTGCGAGTTGTTGGTCTAGGGCTCGCCAAGACGCATACATGCTCTCTTGGCGAATCGGTGAAAGGGTCGAAAGCTCAACGTAGTCGCGTTCACTCACGAGGGCATAGACAATGCCGTCTCCATCTGCCTGAGCCGACTCGATGGCAAGGTTTAGTGCTGGGTGATCCTCGAGTCGAAGATCGCGACGAAACCAAAAGATGCTTGCCATCTAGTCGAATCTTCTGCCCGAGGTTACCAACCACTGCAAGCTCAACAGGGCGATTGCCACCGAGGCCCCGAACATGTGAATGCCGACGAGAATGGCTGGCACGCCCATCCGAGCCTGAATGATGCCAACAACCGCTTGCAATGTGATGGTTGCGACGAGTAGAACGCTGGCACGCAGGGTTAGAACCAGCTGCAGAACCGAGAGTGCTAAAAGCACGTAGCCGGGGTACGAGTGAAAGTGCTGCCAAAGTTCAAGATTGAGGCCATTTCGAGGGCTCTCGGCATCACCCGAGTGCGGTCCTGCACCGGTGACCATCACGCCAATTAGCACCGAAATCCAGCCCACAACCGCGATGGCGGGGGATAGTCTCCATCTGAATTCGCTGACCGGCCCGACGGCTGGCTGGTAGGTGCGGAACAACAACAGTGCTGCGATGGCGATAAGCGCGCCGCTTAGCACGAAGTGCAGACCCACAACCCATGGGTTTAGATCGGTCCAAACCGAGATGCCACCGATTACAGCTTGGGCGGGGATGCCGGCTAAGAGCGCCGCTGCTGGCCAACGCAGACCGCGACCACGCCTCGCGTTGCGGAATACCGTGAAAATGGTGAGCACCGCGATGATCACCAAGACAAAAGTGAGCAGACGGTTTCCGAACTCGATGATGCCGTGAATGCCCATTTCTGGAACGGTTACCAGAGAATCCTCGGTGCACATCGGCCATTCTGGGCAGCCGAGGCCACTTGCGGTTAGACGAACTGCACCACCGGTGACCACAATCAGAATCTGGCTGACCAGCGAAAGCCAGACATAAAGTCGCAATTTGCTCTTGGCGAAGACCGAATCGACAACTTTCGAGCCGATTTCTGAAACACGCACCTAAATACCTACCCTTGGGGCTATCGCCAATTGGTTCGCTCGTCTAAACTTGAGAGCAATCCTGCTGGATTTTCGAAACTTTTTGGGCATCGTTGCCCGAGAGCTTTTGCTCACTACAAGTCTTACACGAGGGCGCTACGGGTTATTCCGTTAGGGCCTTGTTTCAGCGGGAACAAACCCAGCTGCCTGCTGGTTGAGGCACATGAACACAAGGAGGGTTGTCGTTGAACGACATCATCATTGACCGTCCAGAGCTAAATAGCCTCGGAGTCTACGAATTCGGCTGGAGCGATCCAGATGCAGCCGGTGCCAGCGCTAAGCGCGGCATCAGCGAAGAGGTTGTGCGCGACATTTCAGGTCGCAAATCAGAACCAACTTGGATGCTCGAGCGCAGGCTCAAGGGCTACGACTTTTTCAACAAGAAGCCGATGCCGAACTGGGGTAGCGATCTTTCGGGCATTGACTTTGACAACATCAAATACTTCGTGCGTTCGACCGAAAAGCAGGCCACCTCATGGGAAGACCTGCCAGACGACATCAAGAACACCTACGAGCGTTTGGGAATCCCCGAAGCAGAGCGTTCACGCCTCGTTTCTGGAGTAGCTGCTCAGTACGAATCTGAGGTTGTTTACCACCAGATTCAAGAAGAGCTAGAAGCCCAGGGCGTCATCTTTCTTGACACCGACACAGCTCTCAAAGAGTATCCAGAAATGTTTGAAGAGTACTTCGGCACCGTCATCCCAGCAGGTGACAACAAATTTGCCGCTCTAAACACTTCGGTGTGGTCTGGTGGTTCGTTCGTTTACGTTCCAAAGGGCGTGCACGTCGAGATTCCTCTTCAGGCCTACTTCAGAATCAACACCGAAAACATGGGCCAGTTCGAGCGCACACTCATCATCGCCGACGAGGGCTCTTACGTTCACTACATCGAAGGTTGCACCGCTCCGATTTACCAGAGCGACTCGCTGCACTCGGCTGTTGTTGAAATCATCGTCAAGAAGAACGCTCGAGTTCGATACACGACCATCCAAAACTGGTCGAACAACGTTTACAACCTGGTTACCAAGCGAGCAATTGCTCACGAGGGTGCAACCATGGAATGGATCGACGGAAACATCGGCTCGAAGGTCACCATGAAGTACCCAGCGGTCATCCTTGCTGGTGAACGCGCGCGCGGCGAAACCCTGTCGGTAGCGTTTGCGGGCGAGGGTCAGCACCAGGATGCCGGCGCCAAGATGATTCACCTTGCTCCGCACACATCGTCTTCGATCGTCTCTAAGTCGATTGCCCGAGGTGGAGGTCGCACTTCATACCGTGGAGAGGTTCGTGTAAACCCGGGTGCGCACCACAGTGCGAACACAGTTCGCTGTGATGCTCTTCTGGTTGACACCATTTCACGAAGCGACACTTACCCTGCCATCGATGTTCGTGAAGACGATGTATCAATGGGTCACGAGGCAACCGTCTCTCGCGTAAGCGAAGAGCAGTTGTTTTACCTGATGTCGCGCGGAATGGCAGAAGATGAGGCAATGGCAATGATTGTTCGTGGATTCATCGAGCCAATCGCCAAAGAGCTTCCTATGGAATACGCTCTCGAGCTCAACAAACTGATCGAAATGCAGATGGAAGGCGCGGTCGGTTAATGAACGAGCAAACCAAGACAGCCCAGCACGGTCTGTCTGAGCACAGCCATGGAGCGGGAGCTCCAATTCAGATTCGCTCGGCCCGCGTGCGTTCGGCAGATGTGAATGACTATGAGCAAGTCACTCAGCGCGAAGAACAGTGGCGCTACCTTTCGACCGACCGCCTCGGCGGACTTTTGGGTGAACTTGAAGAATTTACCGGTGACATGGGTCTTACTGCACCCGACGATGTCACCACAGCCTGGGTGGGCCGCGACAACGAGCTTTTCGGCAAGGCCGGACTTCCTGAAGATCGTGTTTCAGCAGCCGCCTGGACTACCTGCGATGCGGCATACCTGATCACAATTCCAAAGAACGATGTTGCTCAAGAGATTTCGTTGAAAGTCGCAAGCGCAGATGCAACACCGAGTGCGCTACACCTAATCGTCGATGCCAAGCCATTCTCAAACTCGACGATTGTTGTCGATCACACCGGTGAAGCAGTACTGGCTGAGAACATCGAAATCAATGTTGGCGACGAAGCTGAGCTAACCATCGTCAGCATTCAGGACTGGTCAGAGAACTCGATTCACACATCGGCTCACTTCATTCGACTTGGGCGCAACGCCAGAATCAAGCACATCGTGGTTAGCCTCGGCGGCAAGACCGTGCGCGTTGTACCTTCGGTTGAATACACCGGGCCTGGAGCAGATGCCAATTTGCTCGGCGTCTACTTTGCCGATGCTGGTCAATACCTCGAGCACAGACCGTTCATCGACCACTCAGAGCCAAACTGCAAGTCGCGAGTCACCTACAAGGGTGCGCTTCAAGGAACAAAGGCACACACCGTTTGGGTCGGCGACGTTCTCATTCGCAAAGCAGCAGAGGGCACTGACACCTACGAGTTGAACCGCAACCTATTGCTTACCGACGGTGCTCGAGCAGACTCGGTTCCTAACCTCGAAATTGAGACCGGCCAAATCGAGGGTGCAGGTCACGCTAGTGCATCGGGTCGATTTGACGACGAGCAGCTGTTCTATTTACAGGCCCGAGGAATCAGCGAGAACGAAGCGCGCAAGCTCGTGGTCTTCGGATTCTTGAACGAGATCATTCAGCAAATCGGAATCGAATCGGTCGAAACAAGACTCGCAGAGTCGATAGAGGCTGAGTTAGCAAGGAGCACACACTAATGGCTATCGAGATCTGCCCCGTCGAAGACATTAAGCCTGGTCGCGCAATTCGCGTAAAGCTAGGCGACCACGCAATCGCCATCGCACGCACCAAGTCTGGTGAAGTAAAGGCGATCGATGACAAGTGCTCGCACGGTGAGATTTCTCTCAGTGAGGGTTTTGTAGATAACGAAACCATCGAATGCTGGGCTCACGGCGCAAAGTTCTCACTCGAGACCGGGGCTCCGTTGTCACTACCTGCCTACGAACCAGTTGCTGTCTACGAGACCTTCATCGAGAACGGCATCATCTTTTTGGAATACGAAGCTTAACCTCAAGAGAGAGAACCCATGTCAATTCTTCAGATCAAGAACCTGCACGTTTCGGTTGAGACCGACCAGGGCCCGAAGCAGATTCTTCGCGGCGTAGACCTAACCATTCGCAATGGCGAAACCCACGCAATCATGGGCCCGAACGGTTCAGGCAAGTCGACTCTTGCCTATTCGATCGCCGGGCACCCAAAGTACGAAGTCACCGAGGGTGAGATTCTGCTCGACGGTGAAAACGTGCTTGAAATGAGCGTGGATGAGCGTGCTCGCGCAGGCCTCTTCTTGGCTATGCAGTACCCGGTCGAGATTCCCGGAGTATCGGTTAGCAACTTCTTGCGCACCGCAAAGACCGCCATCTCGGGCGAGGCCCCGAGCATCCGCGGTTGGGTTAAAGAAGTTCGCGAGAGCATGGATGCACTTCGCATGGACTCAGCCTTCACCGAGCGAAACGTTAACGAAGGTTTCTCTGGTGGAGAAAAGAAGCGTCACGAGATTCTTCAGCTTTCACTACTCAAGCCAAAGTTCGCCGTGCTTGACGAAACCGACTCAGGTCTAGACGTAGACGCGCTGAAGACCGTATCTGAGGGCGTTAACCGCGCCAAAGAGGCCAACGACCTCGGCGTGCTTCTGATCACTCACTACACCCGCATCTTGAAGTACATTCAGCCGGACTTTGTTCACGTTTTTGTGGCTGGTCAGGTTGCCGAGCAAGGCGGTCCAGAGCTTGCTGAGCGCCTAGAGGCTGAGGGTTACGACCGCTACGTGAGGGCCTAATGCCGAAAGAACTAGAGGCGGCAAAGTACGACGAGGTCATTGAAGCCCTCAAAGACGTCATCGACCCCGAAATCGGCGTGAACATCGTCGACCTAGGTCTCATCTACGGTCTAGAAGAGTCTGAAGATGATGGCTCGCTGCTTATAAACATGACACTCACCTCGGCCGGATGCCCGCTCACCGACGTTCTTGAAGAGCAAACCGCCGAAGCGCTAGACGGTCACGTCGAAGCATTTCGAATCAACTGGGTCTGGATGCCGCCATGGGGTCCTGAACTGATTACCGAAGATGGGCGCGAGCAAATGCGTTCGATCGGTTTCGCAATCTAGGTTCAGACCTAAACTGATGCAATGAGCATCCCAGCCCCACAAATCATCGCCCCAAGTTCGGTGCCTTCGCTGCGTTGGGGAGTGCTTGCTCCCGGCTCCATAGCTGGAGCATGGGTCAGCTCGGTGCAAAAACACACCTCCCAACGTGTAGTTGCAGTGGCGTCGAGAACTCCTGGTCGCGCCGCAGAGTTTGCCGAAGCTCACTCAATTTCCAAGGTTTATCAAACTTACGAAGAGCTGTTAGCCGACGAAACCATCGATGCCATCTATGTGGCCTCTCGAGCAGGCGACCACTTCGCACACGGAATGCAGGTGCTGGATGCAGGCAAACACCTCTTAGTCGAAAAACCCATCACCTACCTGGCCTCAGAGGCCGAACAACTGCTCGCTCACGCCCGCTCCAAGGGGTTACTTGCCATGGAGGCGATGTGGACTAGGTATTTGCCTCAAGCCAGCGTCATCGACCAGCTGGTGCCGACCATGGGCAACCCAGAGCTTCTGGTGGCTACATTTGCCACCGATAACAGGGCGATCGAGCGCCTGTGGCAAAAAGGTGGCGGGGGAGTCGTTCACGATATGGGCATTTACCCAATCGCAATCGCGCAACAACTATTCGGCGACCCGGTGGCTATCGAAGCCACTGGCAAGATTAGTGACCTGCTAATCGACTCCGAAGCAGTTGTGAAACTTAGCTATGCCTCTGGAGCGAGTGCAACGCTAATCATGTCGATGCAGGCATCGCTACCTCAGACGGTCAATGCTTCATTCGAACTAGGCGTGTTGAACATCCACGCGCCGTTCTTAGCCCCGTCTGGCATCACTTTGACCGACAAGGACTTCTATGCCAGGGGCGAAACCTGGCTTGACGAGTCAGAAGTGCAAGGGCACGAGGGTTTGAGTTACCAAGCAACCGCGTTTGCTTCTTATGTGGCAGCTGGGATGCTCGAATCGCCGGTTCACACGCACGCCCAAGTCGTCGACAACATTCGCGTTGCCGAAGAGATTGTGCGGCAGCTGGGCGCTCAGCCTTTTTAGGTTTGAGCTGCGAACAGGCAGACGCCCGACTAGCCCTTTAGCTTCTTGATTCCAGCCCAGGCCGATGGCAAGAGTGCTGCGGCTAGGGCTGCTTTCAATGCGTCGCCAACTAGGAATGGGAACATTCCCAGAGTAAGACTGGTCACTAGGTCGTTTGCAGCGCCAACGCTGCCTAGATAGATCGAGAGCCACGAAACACCGAACGCGTAGATAACTAGCGAACCGAGAGCGAACGATGCAGCGACCTTGAGTGGTGTGCGGTCCCAGCCCTTTTCAGCCAAGTAGCCGACTACAACGGCAGCGGCGATGAAGCCAATTAGGTAGCCGGTGGTGGCACCGAAGAAACCTGAGGCTGCACCCGCGAAAATTGGCGCGCCGAGCGAGCCGACTAGAACATAAAGAAGCATAGAGAGCGCCGCACGTGAAAGCCCGAGTGTTGCAGCAACGAGAAGTACCGCAAAAGTTTGCCCGGTCATCGGAACAGGGAACATCGGAATGGTTACCTGAGCTGCGGCTGCGGTTATAGCGGCACCACTTGTGACAAGAAGAATGTCGGTGGTGAGGCTTCGCGAAAAGATGCGGTCAACGATGGTTGGACGTGCGCTTAGCAGAATTGACATCAGGCTCCATAGGTCGGCTTGTTTGTTACTAACGATTGTAGACTAGGGGCTTTGGAGCAGCGTCAAAGTGCTTCGTTTTATTTCGACAAAGCATCGGGCAAATACATGATTAGCGTTCGCGACCTTGAGATTCGCATCGGCGCACGCGTATTGATGCAAGACGTCAATTTCAGGGTAGAAAAGGGCGACAAAGTAGGCCTCGTAGGTCGAAACGGCGCTGGTAAGACCACCCTGACCAAGATTCTCGCCGGAGACGGCCAGGCATCAGCAGGCTTTGTTGAGACCAGCGGCGAAATAGGTTACCTACCCCAAGACCCTCGCAGTGGCGACCCAGAAGAACTTGCCAGGACCCGAATTCTCAATGCCCGCGGTCTCGGCGATCTTGTTGCCCAGATGACGAAGGCATCTGAAGATATGGGCTCGGTAGATGAGGCCGTTTACCAGTCAGCCATGCGCAGGTACGCAAACGCTGAAGAGCGCTTCAATGCGGCGGGTGGCTATGCCGCCGAAGCCGAAGCCGAAGCTATTGCAAGCAACCTAGGTCTCAAAGAACACATTCTCAACCAGCCCCTGAAAACCTTGAGCGGTGGTCAACGCCGTCGAATCGAACTAGCGCGCATCCTCTTTTCTGACGCACAGTCAATGATTTTGGATGAGCCTACAAACCACCTAGATGCCGACTCAGTGATTTGGCTGCGCGACTTCTTGAAGTCATATCAGGGTGGGTTGATTGTGATCAGCCACGACGTGGAACTTATCGGTGAGACGGTAAACCGAATTTTCTACCTTGATGCCATGCGCACCGTCATCGATGTTTACAACATGGGATGGAAGCAATACCTAAAGCAGCGCGAGGCTGACGAAGAGCGGCGCAAACGTGAACGCACCAACGCCGAGAAGAAGGCATCGCAACTTCAACTACAGGCAGCTAAGTTCGGCGCAAAGGCAACCAAGGCCGTTGCCGCGCAGCAGATGCTTCGCCGCGCCGAAAGACTGCTCTCGAATCTCGACGAAGTTCGCGAGCAAGACAGAGTCGCCAAGATTCGTTTTCCTGACCCGGCGCCGTGCGGCAAGACCCCTCTCATGGCCTCGAACCTTTCGAAGTCTTATGGTTCGCTAGAGATTTTCACCGCTGTTGACCTTGCTATCGACAAGGGATCTAAGGTCGTTGTGCTCGGCCTCAACGGTGCTGGCAAAACAACGTTGCTTCGAATGCTTGCCGGTTTAGACAAGCCCGACACCGGAGCTGTTGAGCCTGGCCACGGACTCAAAGTTGGCTACTACGCGCAAGAGCATGAAACCTTGGATGTTTCGCGCACTGTTCTTGAGAACATGCAACGGGCAGCACCTCAACTTACCGACGTGGATGCACGCAAAGTGCTCGGCTCGTTCTTGTTCAGCGGTGACGATGTCAATAAGCCGGCAGGCGTTTTGAGTGGTGGAGAAAAAACTCGCCTCGCATTGGCGTCACTTGTGGTTTCTTCAGCCAACGTGCTCTTGCTCGACGAACCAACCAACAACTTAGACCCAGCTAGCCGTGAAGAAATTTTGCGCGCCTTGGCCACCTTCACGGGAGCGGTCGTGCTGGTATCTCACGATGAAGGCGCTGTGTCGGCACTGAACCCAGAGCGAGTTCTGATTCTGCCCGACGGCGTTGAAGACATCTGGAACGACGGCTATCTAGACCTCATCACGCTCTCGTAGAGGGGCCTAGGCAACCGAATCTTCGGCCTCTTGATCAAACTCAGCGCGAGTCTTCTTGCGCACTTTCGGCACATAATTCGGGTCGTTCTTTGACCGGTAGAAGTCGTATTCTTTGCGAACGGTAAACACCAAAGTGATAAACGCGAGTACTCCAAAGATGAGCCACTGAATGGCGTATGAGAGGTGATTGCCTTCATCGGTCGTCGGTCTGAGTAGCTTTACCGCCTGATCGGCCGGCTCCTGCTCTGAAGATAGCCTCAGGTACCACTGCTGGTTTAGCTCCAGACCGGTCTCGGCTGCAATTTCGGCGAGGTTCATAGAGGCTACTTGACCCGCCGGTGCGCCACGGTCTAGTACACGCTCACCTGGAACAAGTCTGGCAACGATTTCTTGCGATTCTTCGCTCGGCAGCGGCACAACGTCGGGGGAGTCCTGAAGGTTTCCGGTTGGCAACCAGCCGCGGCTCACGGCAAAGATCTGCCCATCACTCGTGCGAAACGGAACCACGGTTTCAAACCCTGGCTGGCCACTTCTCGGGCGATTGCGAACCAACACCTGGTCTTCGTTTAGGTACTCGCCAGTAACTCGAACCGGAGTCCACTTGCTTTCTTTTGCAGTCAAGTCAACAGCCGCGATCGCCTCAGCCGGCTTGTCGAAGTTTTGCTGCACGAGCTCGATCTCGGCTACTCGGGCAGCTCGTCGCTCAAACTGCCACTCGCTGAGAAACACACAAGCCGTGGCGAACACTATGACCAGCACCAGCCAGACCAGCCAGCGCTTCCATGATTCAGCCAAATAAGTCATCAGTCTCTAACGCGCAAAAAGAAACCTCGAGCGCTCAAATAGTCAACCAGAAACTCTTGGTGTTCCGCGCACGCGGCCCAAACCTTCACGCGTCCGTCGAAATGTATCTTCGGGTTGGCCCACTCGATGAAAGCGGATGCGTCCGCGGAGCATCCGCGCATTGAACACTGTTGCTCGTTCATTCGCTCTAAAAACTACTTCTTGCCGGCTTCACGAAAGGAGTCGGCCCCAATCGCGAGCGTGGGCGCTTCGATAACGGCCTGCCCCTTCGGGGTATTTCCGCTTGAATTCGCATTAGCAAGGATTACGGCGAAGTAAGGAAGAAAAATAGCTCCAGCGAAACAAACCCACATGAACCAGCCCTGCACGAACATTCCAACGATCAGACAGATCACGCGTATGGTCATCGCAATGGAGTAGCGAATCATTCTGCGCTTGCGATCAGCCTCGGGTGACTCACCTAATGTGGTCACGCTTTGAGCTTTCGCCATGGATGTTCTCTCGAGAGGTTACCGCTTGAAAAAAGCCTCAGGGTTTAGACTTCAATGAGTTCAAACCCCAACGCTGTGGCACTATTCCCACTAGAGAAGGCTAAGAAATGACCACTCCAAGAACTGTACTGATTACCGGCGGAAACCGCGGAATCGGGCGCGCCATTGCCGAAGAATTTGTCGCAGCTGGGCACCGCGTTGCAGTCACGGTTCGCAGCGGCGAAGGCCCTGCAGGCGCTCTGAGCGTTGTTGCCGACGTGACCAACGCCGAATCACTTGACGCTGCATTTGCCGAGATCGAAGAGAAGCTAGGGCCGGTAGAGGTACTTGTAGCCAACGCCGGCATCACACGAGACACACTTCTTATGCGGATGACTGATGAAGAATTCGAAGAAGTGCTCGACACCAACCTGACCGGCTCGTTCAGAGTTCTTCGTAGAGCCACCAAGGGAATGATGAAGGCCAAGTTCGGTCGCGTGATTTTCATCGGTAGCGTTGTTGCGCTGCTTGGTAGTGCCGGCCAGGTCAACTATTCTGCTGCCAAATCAGGCCTTGTTGGCATGGCCCGTTCACTCACTCGTGAGCTAGCTGGGCGCGGCATCACGGCGAACGTGGTCGCCCCAGGCTTCATCGACACCGACATGACCTCGGTTTTGCCAGAAGAGACCATCGCTCAGTACAAGAAAAACATTCCAGCGGGGCGCTTTGCTTCGCCTGAAGAAGTGGCAAAAGTAGTGACCTGGCTAGCTTCTGACGACGCGGCATACATTTCTGGCGCTGTCATTCCTGTTGATGGCGGTCTAGGCATGGGCCACTAATACCAACCATTCGCCGATAACTCTGGCAAACTTGAGACAACACGACTAAAAGGAACAACATGGGCATTCTAGAAGGCAAGAAACTTCTAATCACCGGCGTACTAACCGAAGCGTCGATCGCATTCACGGTTGCAAAACTTGCTCAAGAGCAGGGTGCCGAAATCGTACTTTCATCTTTTGGCCGCATGCTGCCGATCACAACCAAAATCGCAGAGCGCCTACCGAAGCCAGCAGCCGTGATCGAGCTTGACGCAACCAACGCAGACGACCTTGCAGCTCTCGAGTCACGCGTCAAAGAGCACCTGCCTCACCTTGACGGCATTGTGCACGCAATCGCTTTTGCTCCGCAAACCGCTCTTGGTGGCAACTTCTTGTCAACCGAGTGGGAAGACGTCTCAACCGCCGTGCAGGTTTCGGCTTACTCGCTGAAGTCAATCACCATGGCAGCCAAACCATTGCTAGCCAAGGGCTCTTCGGTTGTTGGTCTAACCTTCGATGCCACAGTATCTTGGCCGGTTTACGACTGGATGGGCGTTGCAAAGGCTGCCTTCGAGTCAACCGCGCGCTACCTAGCTCGTTACCTAGGCCCAGAAGACATTCGCGTGAACCTAATCTCGGCTGGTCCTCTTCGCACCACCGCTGCCAAGGGAATCCCCGGTTTCTCAACGATGGAAGACCTTTGGGTCGAGCGCTCACCACTTGAGTGGGTGCTAAGCGACACCGAGCCTGCCGCCCGCGGAATCGTCGGTCTTCTTAGTGACTGGTTCCCTAAGACCACTGGTGAGATTGTTCACGTTGACGGCGGATTGCACTCAACCGGCGCATAGTTCAATTAAGAAAAAGAGGCCTCCGATTTATCGGTGGCCTCTTTTCTTATCTGAAGAGTGGAATGAGCTCTGACAAATCGGCGAGTTCAACGACGAGATTGGCGTTTTCGCGAACAATTGGCTTTGCGTTGAATGCAACTCCGAGACCAGCGGTGCTCATCATCTGTAGGTCGTTTGCTCCGTCACCTACTGCGATTGTGTTTTCGGTTGAAACACCCGATTGCTCAGCCCACTGTTTTAGTGCGGCCGCCTTAGCGCTCTTGTCAATAATCGGGCCGTCGACCAGTCCGGTTAGTGCCGCGTCAGAGACACCAAGTTGATTGGCCAGGTGAAAATCGAGCTTCAAGCGTTCGGCGAGAGGGCTAAGAATTTGACTAAAACCGCCAGAGACAGCGCCAACCAGCCCGCCAATCGAGTGAATGTGGGCGATTAGCTGCTCGGCACCCGGTGTTAGGCGAACCCGATCGAAAGTGGCTGGGATGACCGACTCGGGTAAGCCCGCGAGGGTTGCTACTCTCGCCTTTAGCGATTCAGAGAAATCTAACTCACCACGCATAGCGGCATCGGTTATCGCCGCTACTTCGGTTCTCTTGCCGGCTTCTTCGGCCAAAAGCTCAATGACTTCATCTTGAATGAGGGTTGAGTCAACATCAAAGACGACTAAAAAACGAATCACGGATTGACTACTACGCCTTTACCAACCACAGTCAGACCAGACTCGGTGACGGTGAAGCCGCGGTCGATGTCGCGCTGGCGGTCAACACCAATCATGGCGCCATCAGTAACCACAACACCCTTATCAAGAATTGATCGTCGCACGGTTGCGTTTCGACCCACCTGTACGCCATCAAGTAGCACCGAGTCGGTCACAAGTGCGTGTGAGTTCACCTTGACCCAAGGCGAGAGCACTGATCGTTCGACGATTCCGCCCGACACCACTGTGCCTAGCGAAACAATCGAGTCGGTCGTGCGCCCCTGGTTGCCTTCACCGTCGTGCACAAACTTGGCTGGCGGCAAGTTGATCTGTTGAGTGAAGATCGGCCACTCGGTGTTGTAAAGATTGAACACCGGCATGACCGAGATCAAGTCCATGTGTGCATCGTAATAAGAATCGATTGTTCCTACGTCGCGCCAATAGCTGTGGTCGCGCTCGGTTGAACCTGGAATCTGGTTGTAGGTGAAGTCGTAAACAGCTGCGTCATCGCGAGCAACCATGTATGGCACGATGTCGCCACCCATGTCGTGACTTGACTCGGTTAGTTCGCCATCGACTTCAATAGCTTCAATTAGGGCAGTAGCGCTGAAAACATAGTTGCCCATAGATGCCAAAACCTCATTGGGGGAGTCGGGCAAACCAATCGGGTTAGAAGGCTTTTCTCTAAACGCCGCAATCTTTTTCGGGTTCTTTGGATCTACCTCAATGACTCCGAACTGGTTGGCCAACGAAATGGGCTGACGAATCGCAGCGACTGTTACACCCTTACCCGACTCGATGTGTGCCTGAATCATCTGCTCGAAGTCCATGCGATAAACGTGATCTGCGCCAACGACAACAACGATGTCTGGTCGCTCGTCACTCAATAAGTTCATGCTCTGCAAAATGGCGTCAGCGCTGCCGCTGAACCATCGTTTACCAAGCCTTTGCTGAGCAGGAACAGAGGCTACATACGCACCGAGCAGCGGAGACATGCGCCAAGTCTGTGAAATGTGGCGGTCAAGTGAGTGTGATTTGTACTGGGTCAGAACCACGATTCGGCGAAGACCTGAGTTGATGAGGTTAGACAGCGCGAAGTCAATCAGTCGGTATGACCCACCGAATGGCACTGCCGGCTTGGCACGGTCTGCAGTTAAGGGCATGAGGCGTTTTCCCTCGCCACCCGCGAGCACCATACCGAAGATTCGCTGTTGCTTACTCATAGCCAAATGTTATTGCCTAAATGACCAGTACGGTAACGCCTTAGTAATGTTGTGACATGCGCATCGATCTAATCAGCAAAGAATATCCACCGGCAATCTATGGTGGGGCGGGTGTTCACGTGGCCGAGTTGGTCAAGGTTCTGCGAAAAGAAATCGAAGTACAGGTGCGTTGTTTCGGCAGTGATCGCGTAGAAAAAGACACCACGGCGTACGCGCATCCGGAATCTTTCAACGGTGCCAACGCAGCCCTACAGACCATGGTGACCGACCTCGCAATGGTCGAAGACATCGCAGGGGCAGACCTCGTTCACTCACACACCTGGTATGCCAACTTCACCGGCCAAGTGGCGTCAAAGATGCACAAGATTCCTCATCTGATTACCGCCCACAGCCTTGAACCACTTCGCCCCTGGAAAGAAGAGCAACTCGGCGGGGGCTACCGCATTTCTTCTTGGCTCGAGCGCAGCGCTTATGAGGATGCAGCCAAAATCATTGCTGTGAGCCACGGTATGCGTGCAGATATTTTGCGTGCTTACCCTCAAATCGACCCGAACAAAGTTGTGGTCGTGCACAACGGAATCGACTTGGCGGCTTTTCAGTCAGCCAAGAACGAAGACGTAGTTCGCAAGCTGGGCATCGACCCAGCACAACGCAGTGTGGTGTTTGTAGGCCGCATCACCCAACAAAAGGGATTGCCTTACCTTCTCAAGGCGGCGAAAGAGTTACCGGCGGATGTTCAACTCGTGCTCTGCGCGGGAGCACCAGACACCAAAGAGATTCAAGAACAGGTAACCGCATTAGTCGAAGAGCTAACCCAGACTCGAAGCAATGTGATCTGGATTGAAAGACACCTTTCTCGAGCTGAACTCATTGCCGTTCTCTCGTCGGCGACGGTTTTTGCCTGCCCTTCGATTTACGAACCACTCGGCATCGTGAATCTAGAAGCGATGGCGTGCCACATTCCGGTTGTAGCGACCGCCACTGGGGGCATCCCAGAGGTTGTCGAAGATGGCAAGACGGGCATCCTGGTGCCAATTGAGCAGCTCAATGACGGCTCGGGCAAACCGCTCGATGAGGCCAAGTTTGTCAGCGACTTCGCTGCTGCGCTCAACAAGATGCTCGAACATCCAGACATTTCAGGCTTCGGTCTTCGGGGGAGAGCTCGAGTTGAAGAGCACTTCTCTTGGGACCAAATTGCGAAGGACACCATCAATGTCTATCGCGATGCCATTGCCTCGTTCGCTTAGGCTTTAGCGCATGAGCACCGTGATTTCACTAAAAGACGTTTCTGTTGTCAGAGGCGGCAAGCCAATTCTTGATCGCATAGATTGGACGGTTGAGGCCAACCAGCGTTGGGTAATCATCGGCCCAAACGGTGCAGGCAAAACCACCATGCTTCGCATAGCAGCCGCACAGATCCACCCCACCGTCGGATCCGCCGAAATTCTTGGCGAGAAGCTTGGCGAAGTTAACGTCTTTGAACTTCGCACTCGTATCGGCTTCGCGTCATCGGCATTGGCCTCTCACATTCCAAACTCCGAGAAAGTTCTAGATGCAGTAATGACTGCCTCCTATGCAATCACCGGTCGCTGGAACGAGAAATACGAAGACATCGATGAGCGCCGTGCACGTCGAGTGTTGAATGAATGGCATTTGCAAGACTTCGCCGACCGCTCTTTTGGAACGCTTTCGGATGGCGAACGCAAACGCACCCAGATTGCTAGAGCGGTCATGCCAGACCCAGAGTTGCTCTTGCTGGACGAGCCGGTAGCGTCATTAGACCTTGCCGCCCGCGAGCAAACCATCAAAATCATTGGTGCCTATGCCAGCTCGCCAGAAGCGCCAGCAATCATCATGGTTACCCACCATCTCGAAGAGATTCCGGCCGGATTCACCCACGCGTTGATCATGTCTGAAGGAAGAGTGTTTGCAGCCGGTCCGATTGAATCGACGATCACCTCTGAAAAGATCAGTGAAGCTTTCGGTCTGCCAATAACTGTCGATTCCGTCGACAATAGGTATCGCGCTCGAGCACACTAGTCTGGTATAGTTTTACCTTGTGCTCTTAGCACGAACAATCCCAGGCATTACCGCCAAACAAGACTTTAGGAACTTCAATGAAGGCTGACATCCACCCAAAGTACGAGACCGTCGTATTCCGTGACCTCGCTTCGGGCGTCGCATTCCTTACCCGCTCGACCGTTAGCTCAAGCAAGACCATCGAATGGGAAGACGGCAACACCTACCCGGTTTTCGACGTTGAAATTTCGTCGGCTTCGCACCCGTTCTACACCGGTAAGCAGCGCATCATGGATGCCGCCGGCCGTGTTTCGGCGCATAACAACTTTCAATAGAAAAGACCCCCGCGAATGTGCGGGGGTCTTTTTTGTTGCTTGGGGCTTAGGGCTTTTCTGGCCAGCCGATGACCGTTTTGAAGGTTGGGTCTTTCTCGGTCATGAATCTGGCGAAACTCTCATCGAGGTCTTTGCTCCAGCCAACCTGTAATGAGTGCAAC
>JBEDEQ010000014.1:0-14621 GCA_041175645.1 Actinomycetota bacterium
GTGAAGCAGCGTATTCGGCTAGATTCACGGTTCCTCCGTCGGTGATTGGAAGGGCGCTAAGCCCTAGGAAAGTTTACCTTTGGCAATAAAGGTTTGAACTGCGCCACGAATCTTGTCAAAGTCTGGGGCGTCTGGCTCAAAACCGTTTTTTGGCACCAGAGCTAGGTTCTTGATGCCGAGTTTCTTGGCCTTGATGGCGAGGTCTAGGTAAACCGACAACATGCCAGAAGGCACATCGGTTAGCACCAGTTCTTTAGATGCCGAAGCGATCTGCTGAAAACGAGTCAGCACGTTGGTCGGATCCATCTGCTTCAACATCGCAGCTTGAAGTTCTTGCTGGCGAAGCATGCGGTCGTAGTCGCTGGTGCCGTGACGGCTGCGGGCATACCAAAGGGCTTCGTAGCCGGTGAGCAGCTGCGGCTCGGCACTGGCGCGCAACCAGCCGCGTGCATCCGAGGCATCATCACGTTGACCACCAATAGGTAGGTCTTGTTGGATGGTGATGCGCACGCCACCGAGTGCGTCGATCAAACTAGCGAATTCGCTCATGTCGATTTGCACGTATGACTGAATCTTGAGTCCCGTGACACCCTCGACAGCATCGCGGGTTGCCTCGATACCTGCGTTGCTGCCCTGTTTTTCGGCATCTGGGTAAAGGTCTTGATGGTTGTCCATCACATCTTTATAGAGCGCATTGATGAGGCAGTCATTGCCACA
Source organism: Actinomycetota bacterium (assembly GCA_041175645.1). Taxonomy (GTDB): domain Bacteria; phylum Actinomycetota; class Actinomycetes; order Actinomycetales; family Microbacteriaceae; genus Rhodoluna. The sequence goes on from JBEDEQ010000014.1 coordinate 718, forward strand.
GGCCCAGCCGTTCGGGTAGACCGACCAGAGTGGTGAGTCGCCCGAGAAAGGTGCTTTTTGCAGGTTGCGCGGAATGCTGATGCTCACGGTTTTTCCGGTTGACGCGTCGATGCTCACCACCGAAATCGAGTCTGGGCGAACGCCAAAGCGGTCGTTTCCGGCGTCAGAACCAAGCAAGAGGATGTTGTACCGCCCGTCAACCGGAGCCGAGAAACCCTGCTGGCTGAAGATCGAGCCGATCGCGCCGGTGCCTGCTCCAACAAAGTTGCCCGCCCAGCTAATCGCCGAGGTGCCGAGCGTTGCGACGAGAGCGAATGCGCCAAGGGCGATCCATTTGTCTCGGTTGAACAACTTACCCAGACGCGAAAGCCGAAGCGCATCGACGGCAAGCACCAAGAAAATTACGGCGTAGGCGATGAGCATCCAAGAAATGATGGTGCCGACAAACGGCAGGGTGACCAGCCAGATTACCCAGCCTCGATTGATCAGGCCGAGCAGCAGCAAGAAGCCGAGAGTCGCCCAGATGGTGATGGTGGCACGAAGGCCGAAACGTGCAAGTTTGCGGTTGCCACCGACGAGTTGTGCCAGGCCGGGAACGATGAGGGTGAAAACTAGCAACCACCAGGCGCGGGTGCGAAGTTGCTCTGGAGTGGCCCGATCGACATTTCTAAATGGGCTAGATGAAGAGCTATTTGACGCGCTTCGAGACGCGTTGGCCGGCTTGGCCGGGCGGGTTGGAACAGAACTCACAGCTGCGACTTCAGCTTCGCGTTCTTCTCGGCAACCTGTGACTTTAGATCTTCACCGAAGGCCGAAAGTTTGGCCGATAGTCGGTCGTCGAATGCACCCAAAATGCGGGCAGCAAGAATGCCGGCATTTTTTGCCCCGCCAATCGAAACGGTGGCAACCGGAATTCCGGCTGGCATTTGAACGATTGAGAGCAGACTGTCGAGCCCGTCGAGTTTTGCCAGCGGCACCGGCACACCGATGACCGGCAGAGTTGTGACCGAGGCGAGCATGCCAGGAAGGTGAGCCGCGCCACCTGCACCGGCGATGATTACTTTGATCCCACGACCGGCAGCAGCCTTGCCCCACTCGATCATGCGCTCTGGCGTGCGGTGTGCTGAGAGAACTTCAACCTCGGCTTCGATGCCGAACTCTTTGAGAACGGCTACCGCGTCAGACATGACCGACCAGTCGGAGTCTGAACCCATTACTACGCCTACTTGCGCATTCGACATAGTTGCTCCTCGAGGTCAAAGCCAGAAAACTTCTTTTGCGTTCGATCGGTGAACACCTTCGTAATTTTAGGCGCGACGAGCGTTTTAGCCCTGAAGCAAGGCTTTGGCGGTTGCCCGTGCCTCGGCTAGAACATCGGCCGAATCTTGCCCGACAACGGTTACGTGCCCCATCTTTCGACCGGCACGAGGTGCCTTGCCGTAGGTGTGAACTTTGGCGCTCGGATGCTGCGCCAACGCCTGCTCGTAGCTACTCACGAAATCGTGGCTGTCGTCGACCCCGAACAGATTCACCATTACGCTGTGCGGCGCTGTTGCCGAAGTGGAACCGAGTGGCAGGTCGAGCACCGCGCGCAGGTGCTGCTCGAATTGACTGGTGGTCGAACCCTCAATGCTGAAGTGACCCGAGTTGTGCGGGCGCATGGCTAGCTCGTTGATAAGAAGTCGGCCGTTCGGGGTCTCAAAAAGTTCAACGGCCAAAACGCCGGTAACGCCAAGGCCCTCGGCCACGCCGCGAGCGATTTCGGCAGCCTTGTCGAGAGTCGCTTGATCTGAGCCAGGTGCCGGGCTCAAAACCTCAGAACAAACCCCGTTTGCCTGAACCGTTTGCACGAGCGGCCAAGTTTGAAACTCTCCACTCGGGCGTCGTGCGCTCAGCTGCGCAAGCTCGCGCACAAAGTTGACCTTCTCTTCAGCGAGCAACCGGCCACCAACCGAGCCGAGCATCGCCGGCTCGAGCCAGTCGGCGGCGTCTTCGACGGACTTGATGACGCGCACACCCTTGCCGTCGTAACCGCCGATTGGGGTCTTCAAAATACAGACACCACCGTTGTCGTTCAAGAATTCTTGTAGTTCGGTCGCCGAAGAAATGGCCGCCCAAATCGGCATCGGCAAACCCAGCGCCGACAGGCGGGTGCGCATGTCGAGCTTGTTCTGGGCGAAGGCCAGCGCGCGCGATGGTGGCTGAACCGAAACTCCCGCTTCTTCTAGACGACGCAGCACCTCGAGGGGCACGTGCTCGTGGTCGAAGGTGATCACATCGACGGTCTTGGCAAACTCGGCCACAACCTCAAATTGGGTGTAGTCGCCAACCATCGTGGTTGCCATGGCGGCCGACGAATTCTCTGCCTCGGCAAGCACCTTGAGGTCGAGGCCTAGGTTGATGGCAGGTGGGGTCATCATTCGCGCCAGCTGTCCGCCGCCGATAACTCCCACACGTTTTGCCAAGATCAAACCTTCTCTAGAGTTCTATTTTGCCAGCGTCGCGCGAAGTTCTTCGGCGAGCGCCTTAGCTCGAGGCATCCGAGTCAAAATCAACGGCGGCTCTTCGCCTGCCAAAATAACGATGCCCTTGGTGCGTGAGTATTCGATGCCGGTGACCTGCGACCACGACAGCTCACGACGCACGCGAGCAAAAAGCCCGCCTCTCGAGATGATGCGAGTGGTTGTGATGTCAACGAAAGTGTTGGCATAGCGGATGCTCGGCAGTAGCCAGAACAAAACGACCAGCACCCCGGCCACGATGTTGATGGTGATCGAGAGCCATTCGTCTAGCACTCGCCCCGACATAAACGACAAGCCAAAAACAACCGCAAAGAGAACCAGCTGAGCCAACCAGAGCACGCGAAGGCTCTGCCTGATTCTGGCTAGGTCAAGTTCTTTTTGAAAGCTCACCGGTTAATTGTGTCGCAGATGAACGATGTCGCCGGCAGCGACGGCAAAAAGCTGCTGCTCACCGTCAACCGCAATAAGTAGTCGACCAGAATCATCTATTTCGACGGCTCTACCCTCAAGAGTTTGGTCGCCTGGCAACATCACGCGCACACGCCTGCCAACCGAAAGGCAGCTTGCGGTTGCGAAGCGTCGCAGCTCGCTCGCGGTGGCATCACCCCGGTGGTTCACGAAGTCCTCATAGAGAGCGACGAACTCGGTCAAGAAACCAGTAACTGCCGCTTCGAAAGAAACGGTCGCGCCTTCTAGGCGGAGTGAGGTGGCTGCCTCGATTGGCAGCTGGTCTTTAGCTTGCGTCAGGTTCAGCCCAACACCGATAACCACACCACTGCCGTCGCCTATGAGCTCGCTGAGCACACCGCAGATCTTGTTGTCGCCAACCAAAACGTCGTTCGGCCATTTGAGGCCAACCTCGGATGCTGGCAAAACGCCGGTCACAAAACGCGACGCAGCGAGCCCCGCCAAAATCGGCAGCCAACCAAAGTGTTCAAGCGAGACTCCCTTGGGCCTAACCAAAATGCTCAACGACAACGAGGCACCAGGGGCTGACTCCCAGACTCGCCCGGCCCGACCGCGCCCGCTCGACTGGCTACCGGCACACAAAACCGACAGGTCTGGATAGTCGGCGGCCGACATCACCGCTGCTTCGGCAAGGTCGGTATTGGTCGAACCGGTGCTCTCGACATAGTCGATTCTGGCAACCAGCGAGGCCGCGTTCTCTAGATTCATGGCTTCAGGCTACTAAAGTTGGCTTCATGTCTGACAACACTCCGAAACATGACATGGCTACCACTGCCGGCAAACTTGCCGACCTACGCGACCGCTATCACGAAGCGGTTCTAGCCAGTGGTGAAGCAGCCATCGCCAAGCAACACGCAAAGGGCAAGAAAACCGCCCGCGAGCGCATCGAGATGCTGCTCGACGAAGGCTCATTCGAAGAACTCGACGAGTTCGTACGCCACCGTTCAACGGCTTTCGGCATGGAACGCAACCGCCCTTACGGTGACTCAGTTGTCACCGGTGTCGGAACCATCGGCGGCCGCCAGGTTGCTGTGTTCTCACAAGACTTCACCATCTTCGGTGGCTCGCTCGGAGAAGCTGCCGGAAACAAGATCATCAAGGTCATGGACCTAGCCATCGCAACCGGCGTGCCGCTAATCGGCATTCTCGATTCGGGCGGTGCGCGCATCCAAGAAGGTGTTATCGCTCTCGGCAAGTACGGCGAAATCTTCAAGCGCAACACCATGGCTTCGGGTGTGATTCCGCAGATTTCGATCATCATGGGCCCAGCCGCTGGTGGCGCCGTCTATTCACCGGCTCTAACCGACTTTGTGATCATGGTCGACAAAACCTCGAACATGTTCGTGACCGGCCCAGACGTTATCAAGACAGTGACTGGCGAGGATGTCGGCATGGAAGAGCTCGGGGGTGCACGTGCCCACAACGAGACTTCTGGTGTTGCACACTATCTGGCAAGCGACGAAGAAGACGCCATCGACTATGCGCGTTCGCTGCTGTCATACCTTCCAGAAAACAATCTGAGCGAGCCTGAGCGTTACGCCTCGGCAGGCGCACTCGAGGTGACCGACGATGACCGTGTTCTAGACACCATCATCCCCGACTCGCCTAACCAGCCTTACGACATGCATACGATCATCGAGTCGATTGTTGACGATAACGAGTTCCTTGAAGTGCAGCCACTGTTCGCACCGAACATTCTGATTGGTTTCGCTCGCATCGACGGCGCAAGCGTTGGCATCATTGCCAACCAGCCGAGCGCTATGGCCGGAACGCTCAACATCGACGCCGGTGAAAAGGCTGCTCGCTTCGTTCGATTCTGCGACGCTTTCTCGATTCCGATTCTTACCCTCGTCGACGTTCCGGGCTACCTGCCTGGCACAGACCAGGAGTGGGCTGGCGTTATTCGCCGTGGCGCTAAGTTGCTTTACGCATACGCCGAGGCAACCGTTCCGCTGGTCACCATCATCACCCGCAAGGCTTACGGTGGTGCCTACATCGTTATGGGCTCGAAGCAGCTCGGAGCTGACATCAACCTAGCTTGGCCAACCGCCGAGATCGCGGTTATGGGTGGTCAGGGTGCGGTCAACATTTTGTTCCGCGACAAAATCAAGGCTGCCGAAGAAGCAGGCGAAGATGTTGCCGCCGTGCGCGCCAAGCTTGCCGCCGAATACACCTACAACGTGGCCAGCCCGTTCTTGGCAGCCGAGCGCGGTGAACTCGATGGCATCATCGAACCGTCGGCAACTCGCATCCACGTAATCAAGGCCCTGCGTGCACTGCGCACCAAGCGCGCCAGCCTGCCTCCGAAGAAGCACGGAAACATTCCGCTGTAATGACTAGCCCAGCCGAGTTTTCTGTAGTTCGCGGAAACCCAACCGACGAAGAGCTAGCCGCCGCCATCGCGGTGGTTCAAGCGGCTGTTGCCGCAGCCGAACTCGAAGCGGCCAAGCAAGCTGCAGAAGCTGGCAATGTGTCGGCATGGCATTTGAACGCATCGATGCTTCGTGGTCAGCTAACCCCCGGCGCTGGGCAGTGGCGCGCATCACTTCGCCGCGGCCTCTAAGTTCGCTCGAAGCATCCGAGTATTTAGTTTCGCGTCGACCCTAAATCTCGCATAGATTAGTGGCACTGCTCTTTTGAGCTCCCTTTGAAACCTAAGGACATGCAATGACGCGTCAGCCATCAAAGATCGATGAACTTTCTAACGCCTGGGTGGTGAAGCTGGCAGAACTAAGCCCTTCGTTCGCGACCTACGCCGGATTCGCCGGTGGTGAAGACAAGCTCGACGACAATTCTCCAGCCGCAATCAAGCACTACTACGAACTCGAAAAAGAAATGCTGGCCAAGCTCGAAGCACTCGAGCCGGTTGACGCAATCGACGAGGTTTCGAAGGCTGCTCTGGCCGCAAGCCTCAAGCTCGGCATCGAACTACACGAAACCGGATTGTGGAAACGTGACCTCGACGTAATCTCGTCGCCAGCACAAGGCATTCGCGACATCTTCGACCTGTCTCCGGTAGCCACCGAGGCCGACTGGTCAAACCTGAACAAGCGCCTACGTGCGGTTGAAGGTGCCATTGACGGCTACATCGAAACCCTTCGCGTTGGCATTGCCGACAACGAGACCCCTGCTATTCGCCAGGTGAACTGGGTGGTCAACGACCTCAACAACATCACGGGCGAAAACGGCTTCTTCACCAAGTTCGCTAAAGCCGAGGGCGTCGAGCTTTCTGACAGCCTGCGTGCCGACCTGGTCGAAGCCAGTGCCATCGCAACCGCCGCCTACGCCAAGCTGCAGAACTTCTTGCGCGACGAGCTAGCGCCGGTTGCAACCAAAGAAGACGCAATTGGTGCCGAGCGCTACGCACTTCTTAGCCAGCGTTTCTTGGGTGCCAAGATCGACCTCGAAGAGACCTACCAGTGGGGTCTCGAAGAACTTGCCCGCGTCAAGGCCGAGCAAGAGGCCGTCGCTAACGAAATCAAACCTGGCGCAACCGTTGCTGAGGCCATTGAGGTGCTCAACAACGACCCGAGCCGCAAGCTACACAGCACCGAAGAGCTACAAGCGTGGATGCAGCGACTCAGCGACGAGGCAATCGAGAAGTTGGGCGCAACCCACTTCGACATTCCAGAAAAGCTACGCACCCTGGAGTGCCGCATCGCGCCGACCAACTCGGGCGTCATCTACTACACCGGTCCAACCGACGACTTCAGCCGTCCGGGTCGCATGTGGTGGTCGGTTCCTGCCGGCGTCACCGAGTTCGACACCTGGCGCGAAACCACCACCGTGTACCACGAGGGTGTTCCTGGTCACCACCTACAGATTGCGACCCAGGTTTACAACCGCGGTGAACTGAACGACTGGCGCCGCATGGCTAACTGGTGCTCGGGTCACGGCGAAGGCTGGGCGCTTTACGCAGAGCGCTTGATGCAAGACCTCGGCTTCTTGAACGACCCAGGCGACCGCCTAGGTATGCTCGATGGCCAGCGCATGCGTGCAGCCCGAGTGGTTCTAGACCTAGCCGTTCACCTCGGCAAGCCACGCCTAGACGGCACCGGCAAGTGGGACTTCGACTATGCCGTTGCCTTCATGACCGAAAACGTGAACATGTCGAAAGAGTTCATCAACTTCGAAGTGCACCGCTACTTCGGTTGGCCAGGACAGGCTCCGAGCTACAAGATCGGTCAGCGCATCTGGGAGCAGATCCGCGACGAGGCAAAGGCGAAGGCCGGCGAGAACTGGAACATCAAGGACTTCCACCGCGATGCCCTGAACCTCGGCGCTCTTGGTCTAGACACCTTGCGCAAGGCGATTCTGGGCTAAACAACTTCACGGTCAGTGGTCGAGTTGACCACTTTGAACGAGGATGTCCCCCTTGTCCCCCGAAAGGGGGACAAGGGGTTTCTTCATTTTTACGAACATCTGACATCGGCTACCTCAAACTAAAAGGGAACCAAACGCACAAGGGGCGCGGGTTCAAGAGGGGCCTGCATCCAGATGCAGTGTCGAGAAGGCGGCTGATCCATTAGCCGCCTTTTCTCGCGTTTGGGCTAGCGCTAAATCAGGGAAGCTTGAGCCAGAGGTCGGGAACGGCAGACCCCGGGTTTAGTGCGACTACGGTGAGCATCCACGGTTCGCCTTGCGGAGACCTGACCGTCACTTTACCGGCCGCGATGCCGTCGATGGCATTTGCCACATCGCCGAGCAAACGGTCACGCAGGTCTGAATCGCAGTCGTCGAGACCGCCTTCATCGAGCAAAAGCACCTCGACTCCGCGAAGGCGCGCCAAGCGAACGGCGTCGCGAACGCGCGCGTTGATCAGGTTGCGGCCACGAATTTCGTCACGAAGAGTGGCTTCGGCTAAGCGTGATTCGAGTTGTTCGGCAGCGCTGAGTTGGCCACCGCTAGCCACGATGCGTTCGAGTATCGGGCGAGATGCGGTTAGTGCCTGCTGCAGACGCACTTGGCGTTCAAGACGTTGAGCGGTGACCGCGGCGGCTTCTGAGGCTTCGGTCTGGGCCTGGTCACTGAGTCGTTGCACGTCTAACGAGGCTCTCTCGACGCCGAGCGAAAGAGCCTGGCCCGCGGCGACCAATAGAACCATGCCGACAAGTCCCGAGTCGTAGATTGCCGTCACGCCACCCCAAGCTACAACGATCAACGAGACCAAGCCGGTTGCCACCCAGGCGATAACACGGTGCTGTCTAACCGCCGTAGCCGATAGCAAAACCCCGAGACCACCCACATACCAAGTTGCGAAGGTGTTGTGCACGCCATCGGCGATTAGAGGATTCACAATCAGCGGTAGTGCCACGGCAACGAGTGCGTTGAAGACGGCTTGGGCCACCGGCATGCGAATTCCGCGATAGAGGCCGAGCGTGGTCAAGATGGCGACGACGTAGATTGTGAGTGCGACGGCACCCAACCCAGGGTCGATGTAACTTGCCACCCAATAACCGCCAAGCACGGCATGAAACAGACCGAAGAGAATGCCGATGAACGAAACTGCAAATCTAGATACGCGAATCATCGAACATCCCATTCGAGAATGATCGAGGTTCCCTGCCCAATTCGTGAGTCGATAAACACACGCCCACCGATGGCTTCGACTCGGTCAATGATCGAGATACGAAGACCTAGGCGGTTCTTGGCGACCCGCGACGGTCTAAATCCGACTCCGTCATCGGCAACGACAATCTTGATTTCACGCTCGGTGGCCTTGAGTCGCACCTTGCGAGTGGCTTTGCGACCTGCATGTGCCAGTGAGTTTGAAAGAGCCTGAGCCGTGGCATCGGTCAGGGCTGCCACGACCTCGGCAGGTAGCGGATGCGCGGTTGCCCCCGAAGCTGCAACGTCGCAACGCGGGTCAATGCGCAAAACAGATTCACCAAGCGCTTGAAAGAACGAAAGCACCGAGATGGCCTCGCTCGATGAAACATCGAGCTGAGCACTGGCGAGTCGATTCAGGGCATGCTCTGCCGAAATTCTGGCTGCTTGTTGCTCCTGCTCGTTTTGTGCATTTGCCGCAACGATGAGCGTGGTCAAAACGCTGTCGTGCACCAGAGCATCGATGCGTGAACGCTCACGTTCTACCGCATCTAGTCGGGCACGCTCGGCAGCGGCGTCGGTGGCAATCACAGTGGCTTCATCTACCCTCGCGGCCGAAGCGCGAAGCAGTTGGGCCAGCGTCACTACCGTTGCCGGAAAGAGCGTTGCGAAGGCTGCCTCTTGCAGAGCCTCACCCAGAGAGGCGCTGCCACCAGAAGGTTGGGTTCGAATCCAGAACCAAACCATCGGCATGGCTGCCATGTAGACCCAGGCCCACCACTTTGGAATGTGAAAACCGATAGCCATCGAGGCGATGCCCGTCGCCCACCAAAGCCAAGGCTTGTGTTCGAGCGGCACTTGGTTGATGTGTGAATGCTGCAGAGGCCAGGTGAGCATAAGTAGCATAACCAAAGCTCCGTGAGCCACGTAGCCCATGAGGCTCGCGTTCCAGAACCAGAAATTGAGCACGTTAAGTACTTGCACCGTAAGAAGAGCACCGAGGGTGCCGAAGAAAACCCACGGATTGAAATGGTCTGCCTGTGGAATCGCGTTGGCAATGGTTTCGCCACCAGAGACCAGAGCAACGAGGCTAAAGGCCTTGCCGATTAGCGAGTCAACTCGAGCCAACGCAAGCGAGCGCTGCGCGGTTTGATAGCGCGGTGGCTGAAGTTGCAGGTTCGTCACTAAATCGAACCCTCATCCATCAAGCCATCTTCAATTGCACGCAACAACAGCTCGGTCTTGCTCGAGACCGGGCGGCCGATATCGGCGTACTTCGTGCGCACGCGATCGATGTGTTCTTTGGCTGTGTTCATTTTGATGTTCAGCGCGAAGGCCACCTGCTTGAGGGCCATGCCCGAAGCATAGAGAGTGAGCACCTCTCGCTCACGAGGCGAGAGCTTGGCTTCTTTGAACTCAACGTCTGAGTCGATCGCGGCCGTGGTTTGGGTGTTGTTTACATAGACACCCGCGGCTACCAGACGAATGGCGTTGGCCAGTTCATCCATGCTCTGAGACTTGGGAACGATGGCCGCTGCACCGGCCTTGATGGCGGCGCGAACCAGGTTGCGCTTATCGGCGATCGAATAAATCAAAACCTGCGCACCGGTTGCAAGCACTCGCTGAACGTTGTCTTCGACGGCCGAACCATCGGCAAGGCTGAGGTCTAAAACGATTACCTGCGGCACGGTCGACGCAAGCGCTTCGATCAACTCTGAAACAGTGGATGCACTGGCTTTGAGCTCGAAGTTGTAACCCTCGCACGCCCCCTTGAAACCCAAGCGAATGGCATCGTGATCGTCGACGATGGCAACCGTAACTAACTCAGCAGAGAGGTCGGTCGATTGAACGGCGTCGGCAGGCTGGGCTGGAACTTCGCTCTGATTCACTGCTCCCCCTTGGTTGCCTGATTACTTTCGAATAAGGCTAGCAACCGCTTCTACGTGGTGAGTGTGCGGAAACAGGTCAAAAGCGCGAAGTGATGCCAATTCGTAACCACCCTCGGTAAGCGGCTTTAGGTCACGGGCTAGCGCAACCGGGTCACAGGCTACATAGACGATGTGCTTCGGCTTGAGTGCAAGCACCTGACCGACCACCTTGGCTCCCGCGCCAGCGCGAGGCGGGTCGAGAATCACGGTCGCGGTAGTTTCTGGTGAACCGTTCTTGACGTGGCTCGAAACTCGCTCATCTAGAAAACGCTCGGTCGGAGCCAAGATGGCGCGAACGTTTGGAAGGTCGGCAAGGTTCAGCTTGGCATCCTCCGTTGCAGTCTTGAAAGCTTCGACCGTGGTGATCACGCTGTCGACGCCAAACTTGGCCGCGATGGTTCCGGCGAACAGGCCGACACCGCCGTAGAGGTCTAGGTTGTCGGCGGTTTTGTCGAAGCCAGCCTTGGCGATTGCCTCGTTAACCGCGGTGGTGAGAATGTCAGGAGCTTTTCGGTGAACCTGCCAAAAGCCGCCACCGGTGATTCTGAAGGTGCGGCCGCCGGCACGCTCGACGAGACGCTCGTCACCCTTGACCTTTTTGTCGACCGAATACTGCAGGTTGCCGGTGTTCGATGAAGCGATTTCGATCTTGCGAACGCCGCTCCAGTTTTTGAGGTGTAGACCTAGTTCACGAATGTCTTCGACAGCAAGAGGAAGGTCGCGCACTTCAACAACCTGGTGGCTGCGCTCGCGATACGGGCCAACGTTACCGAGCTCGTCAACGTGCAACTGCACGCGAGTTCGATAGCCAAGGCCATTGGCCAGGTCATCGCCGGGTGCCTGTTCTACAACCGGGCGCATGGTGATGCCGGCCATCCGAGATAGCGCTTCTTCGAGAACGTCGGCCTTGAGCTCGAGCTGGTAGTTGAGATCGATGTGGCCAAACTCGGCACCGCCAACAGCGCCGTCTGCCGCAGCCTTCCACACGTGCTTGACGCGGTGCGGGCTGGCTTCGAGAACCTCAACGGTCTCGGCTCGTGCGAACGAACCGCCCTTGTCTTCGAACACTCTGGCGCGAACCTTTTCACCAGGCAGGGTGTGCGAAACGAAGATCACTCGACCCTCGTGGCGTGCCACGAAGATGCCGCCGTGGGCCACCTTTTCGATGTTGAGGGTAAGTTCTTTGCCAAGCCAGTTCGCTACTTTGTTCACCTAACAAGTGTGCCAGACTCGTTGTCGTGACCAGACTCATTCTTGCCTCGACTTCGCCAGCCCGCCTCAAGGTGCTGCGCGACGCCGGAATCGAGCCGATCACCATCGCCCCAGAGGTTGACGAAGACGCCGTCGAAGAGCGTGCCATCGCCATGGGTTTGATCACGAACACCAAACAGGTGGTCGAAGTTTTGGCCAAGGCAAAGGCCGAAGCGGTAGCCGCCAGACCAGAAGCAGCCGGTGCCCTAATTCTCGGATGCGATTCTCAACTCGACCTAGATGGCGAGTCACTCGGCAAACCTCATGAGGCGGCCGTGGCAATCGAGCGCTGGAAGCGCCTTCGCGGAAACACCGGAACGCTCTACTCGGGTCACTGGCTGATCGATAACCGTGACCCTCGCCCAGGAGTCATGCCACCAGCATCCGGTTTGGTTTCAGGCACCAAGGTGCACTTCGCCAACATTTCAGACGCCGAGATTGAGGCCTATGTGGCCACCGGCGAGCCACTCAAGGTGGCCGGCGCATTCACAATCGACGGGCTGGGTGGCGCGTTTCTCACCAGCATCGAGGGCGACGCCCACACCGTGATCGGAATCTCACTGTCGGGTCTTCGCGAACTGAGCCTGCGCCTCGGTGTCGAGTACACCTCGCTCTGGAACCGCATTTAGAAGCCCAAACCACCCTTTTTGCCAATAGGCTTGACGATTATGACTGTTGCACAGAAGAAAATCACCAAGGTCCTAATCGCTAACCGCGGTGAAATCGCCGTTCGTATCGCCCGTGCAGCCCGCGACAGTGGCATCGCCTCGGTAGCCGTCTATGCAGACCAAGACCGCGATGCAATGCACGTCAAACTTGCCGATGAGGCCTATGCACTGAACGGCACCACCGGCCCAGAAACCTACCTCGTTATCGAGAAAATCTTGGATGTCGCGAAGCGCTCTGGCGCCGACGCGGTTCACCCCGGCTATGGTTTTTTGGCCGAGAACGCCGACTTCGCTCGCGCCGTAATCGCTGCCGGATTGATCTGGATCGGCCCAAGCCCAGATGCCATTGAGCGTTTGGGTGACAAGGTTTCAGCCCGTCACGTCGCCGAGAAGGTTGGCGCACCGCTAGCTCCAGGCACCATCAACCCGGTTTCGGGCGCAGAAGAGGTCCTCGACTTCGTCAAGATTCACGGCCTTCCGGTTGCCATCAAGGCAGCTTTCGGTGGTGGCGGTCGCGGCATCAAAGTTGCCTACAAACAAGAAGAAGTTCAAGAACTTTTCGAGTCGGCAACCCGCGAGGCGATAGCAGCCTTCGGTCGCGGTGAATGTTTCGTTGAGAAATACCTCGAGAAGCCTCGCCACGTTGAAACCCAGTGCCTCGCCGACGCATACGGCAACGTGGTTGTCGTATCGACCCGCGACTGCTCGCTTCAGCGTCGCCACCAGAAGTTGGTCGAAGAAGCTCCTGCCCCGTTCTTGACCGAAGATCAAATCAAGCGCCTCTACGACTCGTCAAAAGAGATTCTCAAAGAGGTCGGCTACCAAGGTGCCGGAACCTGTGAATTCTTGGTCGCCCAAGACGGCACCATCTCGTTCCTCGAAGTGAATACTCGTCTTCAGGTTGAGCACCCTGTTTCAGAAGAAGTCACCGGACTCGACCTTGTTCGCGAGCAGTTCCGCATTGCCGAGGGTGGCAAGCTCGAATACGGCGACCCAGAGGTGCGCGGTCACTCGTTCGAGTTCCGCATTAATGGCGAGGATGCTGGGCGCAACTTCATGCCGGCCCCTGGCCCGGTTCACACGTTCAAAGCGCCGAGTGGCCCAGGTGTTCGCGTAGACACCGGTATCGAATCTGGCGACGTAATCTCAGGATCATTCGACTCGATGGTTGCCAAGCTAATCGTGACCGGAGCAACCCGCCAGCAGGCACTCGAGCGTAGCCGTCGTGCACTTGCCGAAATGGCCGTCGAAGGTTTGCCAACCGTTCTTCCGTTCCACCGCAAGATTGTGAACGACCCAGCCTTCATCGGCGATGAGGCTGCCGGCAAGTTCGGCATCTACACCCGCTGGATCGAAACCGAGTGGGTTAACGACATTCCAGCCTGGAACGGCATTGCTGAAGACGGCACCGAACCTGCTGAACGTTCGAGCGTGACCGTCGAAGTTGGCGGCAAGCGCATCGAAGTGTCGTTGCCATCGCACCTGGGAATCTCTGGCGGAGCATCCAAGACCACCAAGGC
>JBEDEQ010000015.1:0-17400 GCA_041175645.1 Actinomycetota bacterium
CACCCGCCAAGACGCTTGGTGTTCTTGCACCTCGACGGTTCAGAGCATTCTTTGCCGAACCGCGGTGACGAAGTTTGGGTGTTGCAGCCAGATGGAACTCGATCTGAGCGCGCTCGCGGAATCGTAACTTCGGTGGCTCAGCACTACGAGCAGGGGCCGATTGGTTTGGCCCTGGTTCAGCGCGGCGTGCCAACCGAAGCCGAACTGGTCATCGTGTCTGAACTCGGCGACATCGCCGCATCTGCCGAGGTGATTGTTCCTCAAGACGCTGGCAAGGCAGCTGGGCTGGCGCGCCCGAATCTGCTGATGGGAAGGCGGGTATAGCAATGAAGCCACCAAAACTGCACTGGAGTTTCAAAGACTCATATCGCAGGGCCATCGAATCTTTGGCCCCGATTCTTCAGATTGTCTTGGGTGCAATTGCCGGTTATTCGATTGCGTTTTACGGGCTGGGTCATGCAGTTCCCCTGCTTGCTGTGACCGTAACCATCACCGCACTTGGTTTCAGCAGGGATGCACGCCCGCGCCGCGTTCTCGAAACCGCGATTGGCATGATCACCGGAATCGCTCTCAGCGAGGGCATGCTGCAATTGTTCGGCCATGGCGTTTGGCAAATCGCTCTAACTCTTTTGGTTTGTCTTCTTAGCGCTCGGTTCATCTCGGGCAGCGCAACTTTTGCCCTGACCGTTGGTCTACAGGCCATGCTGGTGCAGATTCTGCCCGAACCAGATGGCGGTGTCTTCGTGCGTAGCATCGACGGAATCGTTGGTGGTGTAACAGCACTCGTAATAACGGCTGTCATTCCTCGAGACCCACGCGGGCTCGCGAGAATCGACGCCAATAGGCTCTTCGACATTTTTCTTGAGGCGGTCGACTCGCTCAAACTGGCAACTCGCGACGTCGACATCCGAGTAGCCGACGAAACGCTGCGCAAGGTTCGCCGCACGCAGCCCCTGGTCGATAACTGGCGCATGTCGCTCGACAGCGCGATCTCGATTGCCCGCATTTCACCGTTTTTGCGAAAATATCGTGACGAGCTCCGTGGACAAGTTCGCCTGATGCGTGGAATGGACCTAGCCACACGAAACTTGCGTGTGGTCGTTCGCCGAATCGACTTCTTGCTGCGTGACCGCCAGCCTCGCCCATACCTCGCCGACCTTTTTGAGCAAATCGGCGATGCCACCCGCGTGCTTGCCCGTTCGGTGCAAGAGCCAGAAGTGCTTGACGATGCTCAAGAGATGTTGGTCGAAATCATTCACCAACTCGACCCGAAGAAACACGGCATTGCCGATCAGATTCGCGAAGCATCCGTTTTATTACTGCTTCGACCGTTGCTCGTCGACCTACTTTGCGCCAGTGGCATGAGCGAAGAGGATGCTCGCGCGGAGCTCCCCGCCGTCTAGTCGCTTTGCGGGGCGACGGCCGACCAGTCAACCGTCAGCTCACCCAGCTTCCAACGTTTGACGTTGCGCCGAACTGGCCAGCCCGCGGCCGCGATGGATTCACAAGTTGCGACCCAGCGCTGAACCGCGCCGAAAGTTGATAGCGGTGCATGGTTTGCCCAGGCGCGGTCGAGCGCGGTTAGGTATTCGTTAATCTTTTCGCCGGCAACATTGCGGTGAATCAAAACCTTGGGCAGTCGCTCGGCCACCTGCGACGGCGTTTCGAGGCTTGGCAGGTGAAGCGAAACCGTGAAACTTAGTGGTCGAGTGCGGTCGAGTGTCACCCAACTCGAAAGTCGGCCGATTTCATCGCAGGTACCTTCAACCAGCAACCCGTTTTCGCTTAGCCGAGCCTGCATCTGCGCCCACGAAGCTGCCACTTCGCACTCGTCGTACTGGCGCAGCACGTTGAAGGCGCGTATGACGTCGGCATGAGTCGACCCCGACGGCAGTGGAGTCTCGAAACCGCCAAGCAAAAAGTCGAGCCCTGGCTTGGCAACGGCGAGCCCGCGCTCCACTCGTTCACGATCGATCTCGACGCCAACCACGCGGATGCTCGAATTTAGCTTCGACAAGCGCTCGTGCAATTCGACCGCAGTGATCGGGGAACCTCCGTAGCCGAGGTCTACCACCGTGCATCCGTGCGTTCGAACAATCGGCAGACTCGCGATGAAACGATCGACACGACGCAACCGGTTTGGGTTGGTGGTGCCGCGCGTCACGGTGCCGATTGGTTTCTTGCTTGCCACGGTCTCAAGGCTAGTTTGTGCGAGCAGGTAAACTTGGCAGCATGTCTGAATACACACTTATTCTTCTGCGCCACGGTAACAGCGTTTGGAACCAGCAAAATCTCTTCACCGGTTGGGTGGATGTTGACCTCAGTGATCAGGGTCGTGCCGAGGCTAAACGAGCCGGCGAACTGCTGGCCGAGTCGGGAATCAAGCCAGACCTTCTTTACACTTCGCGCCTGAAGCGCGCGATCAACACCGCACACATCGCACTAAACGCGGCCGAGCGTTCGTGGATCGACGTCAAGCGCGATTGGCGACTTAACGAGCGTCACTACGGTGCTCTGCAGGGCAAAGACAAGGCTCAAACCCTGGCCGAGTATGGCCCAGAGCAGTTTCAGATTTGGCGCAGATCATTCGACGTGCCACCACCGCCGATCGATGACGCCAACGAATTTTCGCAGGCACATGACGAGCGCTATGCAGACCTGGGCGAGAAAATTCCAAAAACCGAGTGCCTCAAAGACGTGCTCGTGCGCATGCTGCCGCTTTGGAATGACGAAATTTCTCAAGATCTAGTTGCTGGCAAGACCGTTCTGGTCACCGCACACGGCAACTCGTTGCGCGCGCTGGTCAAGCATCTTGATGGGCTTTCTGACGATGACATCGCAGAGTTGAACATTCCAACCGGAATTCCGTTGGTCTATCGATTGGATGCGAACTTCAAGCCGACAGTGGCAGGTGGAGAGTACCTAGACCCAGAGGCCGCGGCCGCTGGAGCTGCTGCCGTTGCAGCTCAGGGTAAGAAGTAGGTTTTACTCGTGGTCGTTCCACTCACCGGTGGTGAGGTACGACAGCTTTGACGAGATGTCAACCACGTGGTCGGCAAAACGCTCGTGGTAACGGCTGGCTAGTGTCACGTCGACTGTAAACATTGCGTTCTCTTTCCAGTCATCGCCTAGAACCGTGTCGAAAACATGTCTGTGCAGCTCGTCCACTCTCTCGTCTTCTGCCTGAATCGAACGGGCAACATCGACGTCTGGATCGCCTAGAAGTTTCACAATTTTGTTAGCAAGAGCCAGGTCTAGAACGCCCATTTCAACAAACGTGGCGCGAAGCGATTCAGGAATGGCTGAGCCAGGGTATCTGAATCTAGCAATCTGAGCGATGTGGCCGGCTAGAGCGCCCATGCGCTCTAGAGATGCGCTGATGCGAAGAGCTGAAACTAGGATGCGCAGGTCACGGGCCACTGGTGACTGGCGGGCGAGGATTCGAATCACAAGTTCGTCGAGAGCTAGAGCCTTTTCGCCAATAGACTCTGCCTGCGAAATGGCCTGATCTGCAAGCGAGACATCTGATTTCGTGAACGCATGCGAGGCATTCTGCATAATGCGGTTTACGCCGTTTGCAATCTCGACAAGGCGCTCTTGTACTTCTTTTAGTTCCTGTTGAAAGACTTCGCGTGCCATTCTCGCTCCTTAGGGTTACTGCTAAATCTTGTATTAACAAGGTTAACGCCAGACTAACGCGGGCTAAACCGGTCGAAAAATCGTAAACCTAGCTCAATCTAGCGAACGGTGCCAACGCCGTCATCACCTAATCTTAACCTTGTGATCATCTCAGAGATAGTTTTGGTACTGTGTCTCGCAGCGTCAATTGGCGTGATCATATCTCTGCTTGCCACCATCAAGCGCCGAGCGAATGCTGCAGCTGCCACGGATGAACAGAATTCTTCAGACAGCGCATTAGAGCTGCTTGAGGTTCTTTCTCTGACCGCTCTGGTAGTCACGCCCAACAACCAGGTTCTTCGCGCAACGCCACGTGCAATCGCTCTAGGCCTAGTGAGAAATCGCGATTTGTCGCAAGACGGTTTGAGGGCCTTAGTTCTAAGTGCAGCCCAGACGTCGAGCGTTGAGGCGCTTGAATCAGACGTTGTGGTTGGACTCCGATCTGATGAGGTGGAGCTTCACGCTAGAGCGGTGAAGCTCTCTGACTCAAATGTGCTACTAGTGGTCGAAGACAACTCCGAATCAAAACGCTTGGATGACACCAGGCGCGATTTCATTACAAACATTTCGCACGAACTGAAAACTCCAATTGGTGCAATCAGCCTTTTGTCCGAAGCGCTGGTGGATGCATCCGACGACCCGGTCGCTGTCGAGAAGTTCTCGAAGAGCCTAAGAAAAGAAGCAAAGCGCCTAACTAACCTCATCAAAGACGTAGTTCAACTTTCACGCATTCAATCTGCAGAGGTGGTCGCAAACGCCGAGGTTGTTGACCTTTCGACTGTTGTCATGGAAGCACTCGATCGAAACTCGTATCGGGCCGAAACACGAAGTGTAAAAATCACCTATGACGCACCCGAAGGGGTTGAGGTCATCGGAGACCCTGAGATGCTGACCGTGGCCGTAAAGAATCTGATTGAAAACGCCATTCTGTATTCAGATGAAGGCGCACCGGTCGGCGTGGGCTTGAGGCAAGTGGATGAGGTTGCCGAAATCGCCGTGACCGATTCAGGTCTCGGCATTCCCCTAGAAGACCAGACCAGAATCTTCGAACGTTTCTACCGAGTCGACCCATCAAGATCTAGAGCTACCGGTGGAACAGGCTTAGGGCTTGCAATTGTTAAGCACGTTGCATCTACACACAACGGTGAAGTGAAACTTTTCTCGAAGCCTGGCGTTGGCTCTACGTTTACCTTGCGTATACCTTTGGCCGATAAAAATGTCATTGAATCAGATTCTGATGGGAGTCAGCCTTGACGCTAGTTCTAGTTGTTGAAGACGAACAATCACTGCGTGAGCCGCTGGTCTACCTTCTTGAAAAAGAGGGATACAAAGTTCTCGAGGCACCAGACGGTAATGCTGCATTAGATCTCTTTCGGGAGAACAATCCCGACATCGTTCTTCTAGATCTGATGATGCCGGGTATGAGCGGCAACGAAGTGTGCCGCGTGATTCGTCAAACTTCTAACGTTCCTGTCATCATGCTGACAGCAAAAGACTCTGAGATTGACAAGGTTGTTGGGCTTGAAATTGGGGCTGATGACTACGTAACCAAGCCCTATTCGACGCGTGAACTTCTAGCCAGAATGAAAGCTGTATTGCGAAGAAACTCTGAGCCAACGCCGGTGACCGATGGCCTTCTCGAAGGTGGGCCGGTTTCGATGGATATCGATCGCCACATGGTTTTTGTAAATGGCCAAAAAGTTGCCATGCCTCTGAAAGAATTTGAGCTACTTGAGCTTTTGCTCGAGAACCGAAATCGAGTTCTCACCCGTGGTCAAATCATCGACCGAGTTTGGGGTTCAAACTATTTCGGAGACACTAAAACCCTCGATGTGCATGTCAAGCGCATCCGCTCAAAAATCGAGGATGACCCAGCTCGCCCAGTTCACCTGGTTACCGTTCGCGGCCTCGGCTACAAGTTCGAGGT
This sequence comes from Actinomycetota bacterium, assembly GCA_041175645.1. GTDB lineage: Bacteria > Actinomycetota > Actinomycetes > Actinomycetales > Microbacteriaceae > Rhodoluna. The sequence continues at coordinate 5,606 of JBEDEQ010000015.1, forward strand.
TTAGACCAGAGCCTTAGCTTTTAAACAACAATTCCCGCCCTCGATCGAGAGCGGGAATTGTCTTTATGTTTGTTTACTCTGTTGGCTGCTCTAGTAGAGCTCGGTACTCAGCGAGTGTGCCGTCAACAACTGGAATGGTCAATCGTTGAATGTTGCCCTCGGCATCCTTGATTTCAGCGCCGTCAAGCAAGAATTGAATCTCGGTTAGCCCACCGGCTACGCCTGGCAGAGTTACGTCAAGGTTAGGTGCTCCGTTGAAGCCCATGTCATACTTCTTGCCGGCAGCAATAGTGGCAACGTCTTTCTCAGTGACCTCACCCGTAACACCGTCGACGTAGCGAATTGAAACGCTAGCTGGGTTCACGCCTGTGTTGACGATCGAACCGACAAGAGCCGACCGGTCTCCAATCGCTACGTATAGAACGTTGCGAACCTTGAGTTCACTCTCGGTGTAGTCGGCTTGGAAACCGTCGCTAGGGGTGTAAGGCCTCATGGTCTCGACGTGGCTTGAAAGACTGCAGCCGGTGGTTCCACCTAGTACTGCGGCGCTGAGGGCTAAAGCTACTAAGGCTTTGCGTAACGACAATTTTCCTCCTGAAGGCGAATGCTCAATACTAGTTTATCCCTTTAGATAAACGCAGAACTGTGGTAAATTGGTGGTTTCTGAAGGGATTTAGCCATATGAAGTTTGTAGTAGGCGAAACCGTCGTTTATCCCCACCACGGAGCAGCAAAAATCGTTGAAGTTGCCGATAAGACTCTGCGTGGCGAAACCAAGACTTACTTGCAACTCAAGGTTGCACAGGGTGAACTGACCATCTGGGTACCAGCCGAGAACGTCGAAATGGTCGGCGTTCGCGATGTCATCGACAAAAAGGGCGTTGAGCAGGTCTTTGGCGTGCTGCGCGCCGAGTTCATCGAAGAACCAACCAACTGGAGCCGCCGTTACAAGGCGAATCTCGAAAAACTCGCATCGGGCGATGTGGTTAAGGTGTCTGAGGTCGTTCGTGACCTTTGGCGTCGCGACCAAGACCGCGGACTCTCGGCAGGCGAGAAGCGCATGCTTGTGAAGGCTCGTCAAATTCTTGTCTCGGAACTAGCGCTGGCTAAAAAGACCGACGAAGAGAAGGCATCAGCCTTGCTCGACGAGGTTCTAGCCTCCTAAAGATTGGTGGCGTAATGTCCACACCCTCTATTGCGATTATTCTCGTGGCCGCTGGCCAAGGCGAGCGCCTTGGCGCTGGCGTACCAAAGGCTCTCGCGACTTTGTCAGGCGAAAGTCTTTTAGCCCACTCGGTGCGAAGCGCTCTCGCAGTTCAAGGCTTAGAGCAGCTTGTGATTGCAGCGCCAGATGCCCATCTCGAAGAATTTGCCGCGATCATCCAGTCGGTTTCAGAGCGACTTGCCTCGCTCATTCCGGTAAAGATTGTCGCTGGCGGCGAAACCCGTCAAGGCTCTATCGCCAAGGCGGTTGCGGTGTGCGATGCGCTCACAGAGTGCATCCTCGTTCACGACGTTGCCCGGGCGCTTGCACCTGCCGATCTCTTTGAGCGGGTTGCCGACGCAGTTGTGCAGTCGGCCGCGGGCGTTGTTCCGGTGATGCCAGTCGTTGACACCATCAAGCTTTTGAAAGATGGCCTGGTTTCTGACACCGTCGACCGCAGTGTTTTGGGTGCGGCGCAAACCCCGCAGGGTTTTCCGGCACAAGGTTTGCGCGCGGTCTATGCCAATGCCGAGGCTGAATTCACCGACGATGCAGCGCTCTACCAAAGTGCCGGTGGCAGCGTGATTCACATCGCCGGCGACCCAGCCGCCTTCAAAGTGACCACGCCCGAAGATCTGCGCAGAGCCGAATCGTTGATTGAGCGCGAGTATCGAACCGGCATCGGAACCGACACTCACCGCTTCAGCGCCGACCCAGAGGTGCCGCTTTACTTGGGCACCGTGGTTTGGGAGGGCGAACCTGGTCTCGAGGGCCACTCAGATGGTGATGCCATCAGCCACGCGATCGTTGACGCACTTCTCTCGGCTGCTAGCCTCGGTGACATTGGCTCGAACTTCGGTGTTGATCGCCCAGAGTTTGCAAGTGCGAACGGTTCAGTCTTTTTGATCGAAACCAAACGGATGCTCGAAGCTGTCGGCTATCGCATCGAAAACGTTTCGTGCCAGCTGATTGGCGACCGACCGAAGGTTGCGCCAAAGCGCCACCTGGTTCAGGTTGCCTTGACCGAGCTGTTGGATGCTCCGGTTAGCCTCTCGGCGACCACCACCGACGGCCTAGGTTTTCTTGGAAACGCCGAAGGTGTGGCGGCCGTTGCCACCGCGATGATTAGCCGACGCAAAGTTAGGCTTTAGCCCGTGGCACTTCAAATTTTCGATTCGAAATTGCAGAGCATCCGCGCTTTCTCGCCTTTAGAGGCGGGCAAGGTGTCACTTTACGTGTGCGGCCCGACCGTGCAATCTGCGCCCCACGTCGGTCACCTGCGAAGTGCCGTGGCTTTCGATATTGTGGCGCGATGGTTGAAGCTCGGGCACGGCCTTGATGTGCGCATGGTGCGCAACGTTACAGACATCGACGACAAGATTTTGGTGAACGCTGCAGAGCAGGGTGTCGATTGGCAGGCGCTCGCGCGAGAGGTCGAAGCGGTTTTCAACGGGGTGTATGAATCGATCAATGCGAGCGTAGAGTTGCGTCCGCACGCCACCGACCACATTGCCGACATGATCGAGCTGATCGAACTATTGATTAGCCGCGGGCATGCCTACGCTGCAACCGATGCAAGCGGAAACGTTTTTTTCGACGCCGGTTCGTGGCCAGCCTATGGCGAACTCACCAACCAAAAGCTTGAAAACCTCGAAGGTGAGGCCGATGCGTCGCACGGGCGCAAAAACCCTCACGACTTCGCACTCTGGAAGTCGGCCAAAGCAGATGAGCCTGAAACGGCCGCTTGGCCATCGCCCTGGGGCAAGGGTCGCCCAGGTTGGCACATCGAATGCTCTGCCATGACTCGAGCGATTCTTGGCGAGACCTTTGACATTCACGGTGGCGGGCTCGATCTGCGTTTTCCGCACCACGAAAACGAGCTGGCTCAATCACGCGCGGCCGGTTTTGAGTTTGCCAATTACTGGATGCACAACGGTCTTGTCACCGTTGGTGGGCAGAAAATGTCAAAGAGCCTTGGCAACGGCGTGAGCGTAGCAGAACTCTTCGAACAGGGCAGCCCAAACGCCATTCGCTACTGGCTCGGCTCGGCGCACTATCGAACTACACTCGACTATTCGCCTGAGAACATCGCCGACGCGGTCGGCGCGATGACGCGCATCCAGAATTTTGTAAAGCGTGCCTCGGCGGTAACTTCGGCCACCCCAGAATTCAACGCGGATGCTCTGCCTCAGTCATTCGTTGACGCGATGAACAATGACTTTGGTGTGCCGGCGGCTCTCGCAGCGCTTCACGACAGCGTGCGTTCCGGCAATGCGGCGCTAGATGCCGGGGGAGACTCAAGCACCCACCTAGCATCGGTTTTAGCCATGTTAGAAGTTCTTGGACTCACTGTTGATGAGGCGGTCGTAGTCGACGAAGAGTTGGCCGCTCGGGTAGGCTCACTCATTGAACAACGTCGCGCTGCTCGCGACAACAAAGACTTCGCTTTGGCAGATCAGATCAGAGACGAATTGCAACAGATGGGTGTCACCATCGAAGACACACCAACTCAAACGACATGGAGTTTAAATGGCTAAGCCAGGGCGCCCAGGCGCATCGAAGAAAAAGGGCGGCCGAGTCGGCACCGGCGGTAACGGACGCCAGGCGCTCGAAGGCAAGGGTCCAACTCCAAAAGCCGAAGACCGCAAGGGTCACAAAGCTTATCGCGACAAGAACGCCGCGGCCAGACGCGCGACGTCTAGCGCTGCGGTAACCACCGGCCGAAAGGGCGAGTTTCTTGCACCTGCGGCCAAGACTGCTGGCACCGCGGGAGCGAGCCGCAACAACGGTCAGCGCGTAGCCAAGGCTGCCGACGCAAATGAAGTTCTTTCGGGCCGCAACTCAGTAGTCGAGGCGCTTCGCGCCAAGGTTCCTGCAACCGCCCTTTACATTGCTAACCGCATCGAGATGGATGACCGCGTAAAAGAGGCCATCACTCTGGCGAACCACCGCGGCATTCCGGTCAGTGAAGTTACCCGCCCAGAAATCGATCGCCTAACCGGCTTCGACTCGGTGCACCAAGGTATTGCCTTGGCCGTTCCGCCTTACAACTACCAACACCCAATGGAGCTGCTCGACAAGATCATCTCGCGCGGCCAGAAGCCACTGCTCGTTGCGCTCGACGGCATCACCGATCCGCGCAACCTCGGTGCGATCATCCGCTCGGTTGCAGCTTTTGGTGGCCAGGGTGTAATCGTGCCTCAGCGTCGCTCGACCGGTGTTACTGCTTCGGCTTGGAAAACCTCGGCGGGCGCAGCGGCACGAATTCCGGTTGCGTTGGCCGCAAACCTGAATAACTCGCTCAAAGAATTCAAGAAGCGTGGCATTTTTGTTGTTGGCCTAGATGGCGGCGGCGAGCTTTCGCTTCCAACCTTCGATTTGGGCACCGAGCCGTTGGTTTTGGTCATCGGTTCTGAAGGCAAGGGACTTAGCCGCTTAGTTCAAGAGAACTGTGATGCGATTCTTTCGATTCCGATCTCGAGCGATACCGAATCGCTGAACGCTGGCATCGCAGCATCTGTTGCTTTGTACGAGGTTTCTAAGCGCCGAGGCCGCCGCTAAACCAAATCGCGCCAGTCGGCCTCTTCGTCATCTTCGGCCACCGTGATCGTGCCTGAAGGCACCGGTGTCGGCAAGGTAATCGAACCCGTTGTAGCGCCGATGAGTGCCTCTTCGTCACGTCGGTGAACCAGAACATTCTTCACGTAAGAATCAACTGCTGCGCTTAGCGGAACATCCTCGTTGGCATTTTCTGAAAGGTACCAACGGTGCTCGAGCACCTGATGGAAAACTTCGGCAGGCTCCAGTCGACCGGCCATCTCGCGAGGCACGGCTAGAATCACCGGCTCGAAAACATTGCTCAGCCATTCATGTGCCAAAACCTCTTCGTCGGCACCAGGGCGAGCGTGGTCACGGCGATATTCGTCGAGGTCATTTAGCAGGCGACGGGCCTGGTTTTCTTCGACATCGAGACCGGTTAGTCGAATTAGGCGACGAGCGTGGTGACCGGCGTCGACGACCTTGGGTTGAATCTTGACAAGCGCGCCATTTTCATCGGTCTTAATGGTCATTTCGTCGATGTCAAAGCCGAGCTCGTTCAAGCGCTCAATGCGACGATTAATCTTCCACTTTTCTTTGACCTCGAAGGTTTCGGCTCCGGTTAGTTCTTGCCAGAGTTCACGGTATTTCGTCATGATTCGCTCGGATGTCGCGACTGGGTCAACCCCTGGTGCAGCGTTTCCGCTGGCGACAAGGTCCATGAGTTCGCCGGCGATGTTCACCCGGGCGATTTCAAGATCGTTTTCGCGCTGGCCGTTGCTCAGGCCAGAGTCATAGAGGTGACCTGTCTCGGCATCAACCAGATAAGCAGCGAATGAGCCCGCGTCGCGTCTGAAGAGAGTGTTTGAGAGTGAAACGTCTCCCCAGAAAAAACCTGCAATGTGCAGTCGAACCAACAACAGGGCGAGAGCGTCAACCAGTCTTGTGGCAGTTTCTGGACGCAGACCTTGAGACCACATGGCGCGGTAGGGGAGTGAAAACTTCAAGTGGCGAGTGATCAGAACCGAAGGTAGCTCTTCACCATTTTCGTCATTGCGGTTGGTGATGATGGCGAAAGGTTCAACGCATGGCACATCTAGTTTTTGGAGGTTGCGCAGCATGTCGTATTCACGCTTAGCAAGATCGGCGAGCGTTTCTTTGATGGCGATAACGTGACCGCTCAGGTGCGCAAAGCGCACGGTGTGTCGCGATAGGCCCTTAGGCAGTGCGGCGATGTTTTCGTCTGGCCAGGCCTCTAAAGGCAAATGCCACGGTAGATCCAGCAATGCTGGGTCTACCGTGGCAGCCGTGATGTTTAGTGCAGAAGCCACTAGGGGTTACTTAGGTAACTACTAGTTAAGGCGAGCGCCCGACTCAACGTCGAACAAGTGGGTCACGCCACCTTCTGGGGCTAGAAGAACCTTCTGGCCTGGCTTCGGGTGGTTGACGCTGTCAACGCGAGCAACTAGCTCGGCGTCGCCGCTGCCAATGTTGCCGTGGGTGTAGAGGTAAGCGTCTGCGCCTAGCTCTTCAACTACGTCAACTTCAACTTCTAGACCAGCCTTGCTGATCACTAGGTCTTCAGGGCGAAGACCAACCGTGATTTCAGCAGCCTTGGTCTTGGCAAGAATCGCACGGTCAACCGGTAGAACGGTGTTACCGAAGCGAACTCCGCCATCGACGATTGGAAGCTGAAGTAGGTTCATGGCTGGTGATCCGATGAAGCCTGCAACGAATACGTTCTTTGGACGCTCGTAAAGGTTGCGAGGAGTGTCTACCTGCTGAAGCACGCCGTCTTTAAGAACCGCAACGCGGTCACCCATGGTCATGGCTTCAATCTGGTCGTGGGTAACGTAAACGGTGGTTACACCGAGGCGACGCTGTAGTGAAGCAATCTGGGTGCGGGTCTGAACACGAAGCTTTGCATCGAGGTTCGATAGCGGCTCATCCATGAGGAACACCTGAGGCTTGCGAACGATTGCGCGGCCCATGGCCACACGCTGACGCTGACCACCTGAAAGGGCCTTTGGCTTGCGGGCTAGGTATGGTTCGAGGTCAAGAAGCTTGGCTGCTTCGAGAACGCGCTCGGCGCGCTCTTCTTTGCTTACGCCAGCAATCTTGAGCGCGAAGCCCATGTTCTCTGCCACGGTCATGTGTGGGTACAGAGCGTAGTTCTGGAAGACCATTGCGATGTCGCGGTCTTTTGGTGGAACGTCGGTTACGTTGCGGTCACCGATAAAGATGTCGCCTTCGTTAACCTCTTCAAGACCTGCAAGCATGCGCAGGGTGGTTGACTTTCCACAACCCGATGGTCCAACTAGAACCAAGAATTCGCCATCGGCGACTTCTAGTTCGATTTGGTCAACGGCCGGGCGGGTACCGCCTGGGTAAAGGCGGGTTGCCTTCTTGAATGACACTGATGCCATGATTTTTCTCCTCACCGGCAGGTACGTGCCGGACGATCCGTAGTGATGGAACCCTCAAACCGGCGGTCTGAGGTAGTTTCATTATCGCATTTGCCCCCGCTGGTTTAGACTAAAAACTCTTCGAACGTCACATAACTGTGACCTACACGCAAGGATTCTTCAATGTCTAAACCTGACAAACTTTCACGGTCACAGCAGCGAGACGCAGCACGCGAAAAGGCTCGCGAAATTCGTGAACAGCACAAGAAGGCAGAGAAGGCTCGCCAAATCGGCTTCGCGGGCGGAATCATCACTGCAATTCTTATTCTTGGTGGCCTAATCGGATGGGCAGTGGTTACTGCTGGGCCGACCGAGATTGCCAAGCCAACCAACCTGACCTATGACAACGGCATTCGTATCGGCAAAAACCTCGAAGCGTTTACCGCCACCAATAAGCCGACCACCGAAGACGTTCCGGTCATTTCGATTTACGTCGACTACCAGTGCCCATTCTGCGCAAACTTCGAAAACTTCAACGCACCACTCATCGAGAGCAAAGTCGCTGCCGGTGAATGGATCGTCGAGTACCACCCAATTTCATTCTTGGATGGTGGCGGTTCGCCAAACGAATTCTCATCTCGCGCGGCTAACGCGGCCGTTTGTGTCGGGGAGTTCTCGCCAAACCAATACATGGCTATGAATAACAAGATTTTCGCTAACCAGCCACCTGAGGCAACGGCCGGTCCTGAAGATAACGAGCTCGTTGCCTTTGCCGAATCGGTCGGGGTTTCTAACCTTGACAAGATTCGAAGCTGCATCAAGAACAAGGCTTTCGACAAGTGGATCGGTGACACCACAAGTGACACCCTGGGTGCGCCGGCGCCTGGCACCACTGACCTGATCGTTGACAGCACACCGTTTGTTGTGTTGAACGGTATGCGCTACAGCGGTTCAGCCGAAGAGATGGCTAACCCAGCTCGTTTTGAGCAGTGGGTTTTGCCAGTGTTTGGGCTAAGAAGTAGTCCACCCCAACAAAAATGAAGTTGACCCCAGCCCCCAAGTAGCCGTGCATTCGATGTTTCTACTCGGTTGCCCGCCAGCAGGTAAGATTTAGTCTGGCTTGTTCAACTCAGGCCATGCCGACTTGGCGCAATTGGTAGCGCACCGCTCTTGTAAAGCGGGGGTTGTGGGTTCGAGTCCCATAGTCGGCTCAGATACTTTGACCTGATGCCGAAAGCTAATTCGAGCTAAGCGCCCAGCATCGAAAGTGCTTCGTAAACCAGGAACCCTGGCCACAGGGCTGCTTGCAGAAGGCCTAGTGCGCCATCCCAGAAATCAACGGCGGTAGACACGAAGTAGACGGCCGCGCCGATGAATCCGATGAAATAGAAACCGCCAGCGCTGCCGGTAGCGACGTTGATGTTGTTGGTGCTTTTTGATTTGGCGTTTTCTTCAGACATATTGGCAGTCTATTGGTTACTCGGTGCTAGTGAAGGTAATGCTCACCGAGTTAATACAGAAGCGATCTCCGGTTGGAGTTTGTGGTGCGTCTTCGAAAACGTGGCCCAGGTGGCAGCCGCATTTCGAACAGCGAACCTCGGTGCGAACCATGCCATGACTGCGGTCTTCGATGAGTTCGACGGCATCGCCATCTTGGGGTTCGTAGAACGATGGCCAACCACAGTGTGAGTCAAACTTGGCGTTTGAACGAAACAGTTCGGTGCCGCATCCCTTGCATGAGTAGATGCCAACGCGACCCTCTTCGAGCAGTTCACCGGTGTAGGCGCGTTCGGTGCCGGCCTCGCGCAGCACGTGGTACTCGAACTCGCTGAGTTCTGCGCGCCACTGCTCTTCGGTCTTCTCTACTTCGTAGCCCATTTCGAAACCTCTTTTGATAGATGTGGTCTAACTTTGCGACCACCCGTGCCAATATTAAGTGCCGCAGTCGCGGCCCTTAGAGATATAAGTTGAACACATGGCGCAAAAGTTCCCGAAAGACGAGTTTGACTCGGCTACGGTTCACGGCGGTCGTCACCGCGCGCGCCGAACCAAGCGAGACCGCGTCAGAGAGTTTGTTCGAGTTCTAGTCGTCGCTACGGTAGTTGGTCTCTGCGGAATCGTCGGTTTGAAAATCGTCGATGGATCTGTGGTTATTGATCCTTCAGAGCTTGTGCAGGCTTCGCCGAGTGCATCCACCTCTTCGGTGAAGGCAACGGGCGTCACCATTCTTGATGCAACAGGGCAAGCTGGCCTGGCTTCAAAGGTTGCACACGAGTTGCTGGATGCTGGTTGGAATGTGCTCACCGCCGACAACCTAGAAGCTGCATCCGTGCCTGAAAAAACTCAGGTGCTCATTTCGAGTCCGCAGTTTGAAGCTGCTTCAAAGAGCTTGCTTAAGACTTTGGGGGAGTACGAAATACAAGTTTCGGCCGGCTATTCCGACCCGATAACCGTCATTTTGGGTGCCGATTTCAAATAGGCGAGTTATAACACCTTGATAAACGTGCAAAATTCTTTTTAAAAAGGCTTGGCACTTTACCCTCGTATGCGAATAGGGTTAGAGCAGTCGACTAAGAATTATCGCTTTGATGATTCACATAGCAACTTCGTAGTTTCTATGCGGCTCGGTTGTGGCGCTGCCACGATCGATTAATTAGGTAACAGGAGTATGCAATGGCAACAGGAACCGTCAAGTGGTTCAACGCCGAAAAGGGCTATGGATTCATCACTGAGGATGGCGGTGCAGAAGTATTCGTACACTTCAGCGCTATTCAGGGCGATGGCTACAAAGAACTTCGCGAAAACCAAAAGGTTGAATTCGAAATCAAGGCTGGCGACAAGGGTCCTCAGGCTGACAAGGTCAACGTTCTCGGTTAATCGTTTCGTAACCACAGATGCCGCTCTCGAAAGAGGGCGGCATTTTTGTTTCCGGATGTTCGCCCAAGGCGATTCACAGGGCCCGTGTTCCACTTGCACTCTGGTGCCTAGAGTGCTAATAATGGATTAGCACTCAAAACCCTAGAGTGCTAACCAACCCATTTCTGAACCATCGGAGAAAAACCAAAAATGGCAAAGATCATTAGTTTCAACGAAGAGGCCCGTCGTGGCCTAGAGCGCGGATTGAACATCCTCGCCGACACCGTGAAGGTCACCCTTGGCCCACGCGGTCGTAACGTCGTTCTAGAAAAGAAGTGGGGCGCCCCCACCATCACCAACGACGGTGTCTCGATTGCAAAAGAAATCGAGCTTGAAGACCCGTTTGAGCGCATTGGCGCAGAACTCGTCAAAGAGGTAGCCAAGAAGACCGACGACGTCGCCGGTGACGGCACCACCACCGCAACCGTTCTAGCCCAGGCTCTTGTTCGCGAAGGTCTTCGCAACGTAGCAGCCGGCGCAGACCCAATCTCGCTAAAGCGTGGCATCGACAAGGCTGTTGCAGCCGTCATCGAGCAGCTTTTCGCGCAGGCTAAGCCAGTTGACTCGAAAGAGCAGATTGCGGCAACGGCATCTATCTCGGCAGGCGACACCCAGATCGGTGACCTAATTGCAGAAGCAATCGACAAGGTCGGTCGCGAAGGCGTCGTAACCGTTGAAGAGTCGAACACCTTTGGCATCGAGCTTCAGCTCACCGAAGGTATGCGTTTTGACAAGGGTTACATCTCGGCTTACTTCGTAACCGACCCAGACCGTCAAGAAGCAGTTCTCGAAGACGCCTACGTGCTGATCGTGAACTCAAAGGTTTCGGCTATGAAAGACCTTCTTCCAATCGTTGAGAAGGTTATTCAGACCGGCAAGCCATTGCTAATCATCGGTGAAGACATCGAAGGCGAAGCGCTAACCACTTTGGTGCTCAACAAGATTCGCGGAATCTTCAAGTCTGTAGCAGTCAAGGCCCCAGGCTTCGGCGACCGTCGCAAGGCGATGCTGCAAGACATCGCGATTCTCACCGGCGGTCAGGTTATCTCTGAAGAGATCGGCCTTCGCCTAGAGACCGCAACCCTCGACCTACTCGGCCGCGCCCGCAAGGTAGTCATCACCAAAGATGAGACCACCATTGTTGAGGGTGCTGGCGACGAGCTAGCCATCAAGGGCCGCGTCGACCAGATTCGCAAAGAAATCGACAACACCGACAGCGACTACGACCGCGAGAAGCTACAGGAGCGCTTGGCAAAACTTGCCGGCGGTGTTGCAGTCATCAAGGCTGGTGCAGCAACCGAGGTTGAGCTCAAAGAGCGCAAGCACCGCATCGAAGATGCAGTGCGTAACGCTAAGGCTGCAGTTGAAGAAGGTATCGTCGCCGGTGGTGGCGTTGCTCTAATTCAGGCTGGCAAGGCTGCGTTCGAGAAGCTACAGCTAACTGGTGACGAGGCGACCGGTGCAAACATCGTTCGTGTTGCTATCTCGGCTCCTCTAAAGCAGATCGCTATCAACGCCGGCCTAGAGCCAGGCGTTGTCGCCGAGAAGGTGGCTTCGCTACCTTCAGGTGAGGGTCTAAACGCCGCTACAGGAGAGTATGTTGACATGCTCAAGGCCGGCATCAACGACCCTGTAAAGGTGACTCGTTCGGCACTTCAGAACGCAGCATCTATCGCAGGACTGTTCTTGACCACCGAGGCTGTCGTTGCCGACAAGCCAGAGCCAGCTGCAGCA
>JBEDEQ010000016.1:0-4357 GCA_041175645.1 Actinomycetota bacterium
CGCACCGGCATGTTCCAGCCGCCAAAATCTGTGAATGCTGCGCCGAGCGCAACGTGCTCTTCAAAAAGAGGTGTGGTCTTGAGCTGAGCGTCGTTCACGGAGTTCTCCTAAACGTCACCGACGGGTGTCGGCGACCAGAACTCCCCCTCTGTCGATTGAGCCTGAGAGCTTCGCGAACTCGAGAACCGAGTCAACTTTCACCTTGGGCGAGGTTATGAAACCTACTTTTCAGAGTTGCCTATCCATGGCGGTTTTATCACCTGAGAGATTTTCGGGGAGGATTGCTCCTTCGGTGCAGTACTTAAACTGCTCTCCCGCCTTGGGTCGAACGGCTATTCAGTTATTGGCTAAAGAATACATTAACGAAACTGCTAATCTTGGCAGGCAAGCTGCTTGCAGCAAGCAATCTCTTCGCAGTTGGGGAAAGTCGGTGAAAATCCGACGCTGACCCGCAGCCGTAACTGATTCTTCAGAAGTCGGAATGCCCAATCGCTGAGTGATGACTCAAATAAACCGTCGAGGTCTGCGGTGGAGTTGATAGGGCAATCGCCCGTTCGCCTTCGCAACTGCACCTCTGCCCAATCGAGAGGTGAGCATGCGAAATTCGCTAAAAATCGTGCTCGTAGTGCTGGTTGGGCTAATCGCGCTCGGCGGCGCACTCTCGGCGAACCCCGGCTCGAAAGTGAACTCGACTTCGAATGCCCTCAAGGGTGCCTGCAGCACTGGCACCCCGGGCGTGACTTTGGTTATCGAACGCGCGGATGCTGCGCCAGCGATCACCTGCACCCCTAACTTCACCGGCTCGGGTTGGGAGCTGCTCGACGGCGCGCACGACGTTCAGGGAACGCTCAACTACCCCACCGGTTTCGCCTGCCGCATTGACGGCTATCCAACTAGCGCGACTCAGGATTGCGCTGACACCCCGACCTACGCCGAAGGCTCATGGGTTTACTTCTATGCCGACGCTGACACCGAAGGGTGGGCGTTCAGCGGCGCAGGGTCGGCCATGCGCAAGCCGGCCTGTGGAACATCCGAGGCTTGGGTTTTCTCTGGTTCAAATCAACCAGAAGCAACCAAACCAACCACGCAACCGACGGTTTTTGAATGCTCAAAATAGCCCGAGCTAAGGTGCAGAACGCACACCCGGGTGCCTGGTGGGTGCTTGGCCTAGCGCTCGCTGTTGCGGCGGGTCAGGCAAACAGTTTCGTTTCGGTAGGCGCGGTCATAGCAATCGCACTGACGTTGATGCTCACCTTTCGAACAGCTGCACCTTGGGCGCAGTCGGCGCGTTTTTATCTTGGGCTAGCCGCCTTTGTGCTGCTGACCCGAGTGATTTTCAGAGTCATCTTCAATGGGCAACTCGGTGGCACCGACATCATCTTCAGTCTTCCGACCCTCAGCATTTCGCTGGGTTTCGGCCCAGCCTTGAACTTGTTCGGTGACATAAGCGCGGCGACCCTTGGCGCTGCAACCCTCGATGGTCTTCGACTGTCGGCGATTATCTTGTCGGTCGCGATGGCGAACACTTTGGCGAACCCGCGCAAGTTGCTGAAAAACACTCCCGGTGCGCTCTATGAGGTTGCGACCGCAATCTCGGTGGCAATCAACCTCGCCCCTCAGCTCATCGAAAGCATTCAGAGAGTTCGTCGCTCGCGAGGTTTGCGAGGTCGCAACAAAGGAATTGGCGTTTTCGCAAGCATCGTGATTCCGGCTCTCGAAGACACCATGGATCGCTCGCTCGCACTCGCTGCAAGCATGGATGCACGCGGCTTCGGCCGACGCGGCAATCTGTCGCTCGGCACGTTGCGCTTGGTGCGGGCTCTGAGCTTTAGCGCAGCGGTGACGCTTGCCATCGGCGCATATCTGCTGGTCGCAGCATCCGAGTCTGGAGTTCTTGCCACGGCTCTAATCGCGGCCAGTTTGGTTGCCATTGCAGTTGTCATTCGCGTAACTTCGCGACAGAGCGTTCGCACCAGTTATCGCAAACTCTCGTTTGGGCTGGTCGACTGGGGCCTCGTGGTCACTGCCATCGCGATCGTCTTGTGGGCGACCACATTCGCGACTGTCTTCGAGCAGGTGCTGCGCTCGTGATCAAACTAACCGACGTTTCATTCAACTATCGCGGGGTCGAATCACCCGTTATGACGCGAGCTAACTTCGAGGTTTCAGCAGGCGAATTCGTTCTGGTCTGTGGCCCAACCGGCAGCGGCAAATCGACCCTGCTTCGAATAATCAACGGGCTGAGCCCACACTTCACCGGCGGTAACCTTCGTGGTCGCATCGAACTCGACTCGATCGACCGAACTGGTACCAAGCCTCACGAGTTGGCCGACCTTGTTGGCTTTGTGAATCAGCAGCCTGAGGGCGCATTTGTTGCCGACACGGTTGAAGATGAATTGGCTTATGCGATGGAGCAGCTTGGCAGGCATCCAAGTGAGATGGCTACCGAAATCGCCCGCCTTGCGGCGGCCCTTGGAATCACCGAACTTCTAGCCTCTCCACTGACCTCACTTTCGGGTGGCCAGCAGCAACGTGTTGCAATCGCCGCCGCCCTATCTGCCGGGCAGCAAATCTTGATTCTCGACGAACCAACTTCGGCGCTAGACCCCGAGGCCGCGCACGAGATCATCGCTAGTTTGGCAAAACTCACCAAAGACCTCGGCATCACCGTTCTGCTGTCTGAGCACCGCCTCGAACGCGCACTCCCGTTGGTTGATTCTGTGATCGTCGTGCACGGCGATGGCTCGGTTTCGAAACTTGCTCCAACCGACGCGCTTCGCGAAAACCGCCTAGTGCCGCCCGTGGTTGAACTCTCGGCCGAGTTGGGCTTAAGTGAATTTGCCCTAGAGCCAGATGAACTGCGTGCCAAAATCAAAGCCCAACCGAACCTGATTAAAAACATCAGCACGGATGCCGCGGCGCTACCAACTCAGCCCGCCGAGTTTGCCGGCCTGAACGCCCTCGAGGTTCGCGGCCTGTCGGTTGCCTACGGTGAGAACCTTGCGGTTGACTCGATTGACTTGAGCGTCGAGCGCGGCGAGGTTCTGACCCTGATGGGTGAAAACGGATCGGGAAAGTCAAGCTTGCTTTGGGCCATTCAAGGCAGTGGCGAGCGTGCCAGTGGCGAGGTTTTGAGCAACTGGGGTGAAACCCAAAAACTGTCGCCAGAAGAGCGACTCTGCGTAGTGACTATGGTTCCGCAACGTGCCAGTGACCTACTCTTTCTTTCGAGCGTTTCAGCAGAACTCGAAGATAGCGACCGGTTTGCTCAGGCCAAGCCAACTAGCACAGCGACCCTGTTCGCACGTTTCGCGGGCCGAGTCGACCCTGCCGTGCATCCGCGTGATTTGTCGGCCGGTCAACAGCTAGCGCTAGTGCTAGCGATTCAGCTGGTCAAGGGAGCCGGCGTGGTTTTGCTCGATGAGCCAACTCGCGGTCTCGACTATGAGGCCAAGCGCGCCCTCGCGCGAATCATCGGCGAACTGAGAACTCAGGGCCACGCAATTGTGCTTGCATCGCACGACATCGAATTCGTTGCCCAAGTGGCAACCAAGGTTGTTGTGCTCGAGAAGGGGCGCATCAAGGCGCAAGGAGCACCTGTTGAGATTCTGGGAGTCGATGGCCTACTGCCATCGCAGGTTTCGGTGGCTCTAGGTCAACCCGGAATCATCAGCCTCGAACAGATTCGAGGTGCCCGATGAAAATCGCCAGCCGCATAACGATTGCAGCCACAGCTGCTGCGAGCATCCTCGTTTTCATTTGGCCGCTGCTAATTTCGGCAGAAGGCGCTTCGCAGGCAACTCTCGCGCAGGGTGTTTTCATTGCGCTCATGCCAGCGCTGCTCGCACTCATAGTGATCGAGTTTTCGAGCGGCCATATCGAAGCAAAACAACTCGCAGTGCTCGGTGTGCTAATCGCGCTAAACGCGGTGGTACGCATTCTCGGTGCCGGAACCGCGGGAATCGAAACCGCCTTTTTCATCATCATTCTCGGCGGCTTTGTCTTCGGTGCGGGCTTCGGGTTCATTCTCGGGGCTGGCTCACTGCTGGTTTCGGCCTTGCTCGTCGGCGGAATCGGCCCGTGGCTACCGTTTCAAATGATGGCTGCCGGTCTAATCGGCATCGGCGCAGGTCTTCTGCCCAAGGCAAACGGCGCGTGGATGCAGAGACTCACGCTCATCGCATACGCGGTTTTCGCAGCCTTTGTTTATGGCGGTCTGATGACCATGTGGAGTTGGCCGTTCTTGGCTGGCAACGCAGGCCCGCTCGCCTACTCGGCTGGCGCGCCGCTACTCGACAATCTGGTGCGCTTCTTGCAATACGAAGTGGTCACTGGCGGCTTGCTTTGGGACTTAGGT
>JBEDEQ010000016.1:4381-18879 GCA_041175645.1 Actinomycetota bacterium
CTTCGGTGCTGTTGCTGTTAACGGCACCAGCCCTGCTCGCCACCTTGCGAAGGGTGGCAACCAGGGCTGGTATCGAGAGGCTCTAGGCGAGCATCCGAGTTGTTTAGCTCAAGAAGGTGACTACCGAGTGGGCGGTCGCCAATAGCAAGAAGCCGATGTTCATCTTGTAGGTGTATTTGAACTCGCCGCGAGCGATGTGCATGATGGCAGCGACAAGCATGGTGGCGGCAAGACCAGCGCCGGCTAGTGCACCTAGGAAGGTAGCCCAGGTCCAGCCGAAAGCCAGACCGGCAACTGGGCCAGCGACGACACCGATTGCACCAGCGATTTCGAGCAGAGCGATTAGACGAACAACCCAAGCTGGAATTTCTTTGGTCCAGCCCATGCCGGCTGCGGCTAGGTCGTCGATTGATTTGGTTAACTTGTTGAAGCCGGCGCCCCAGAAAATGAAGGCCAAAGGTAGTCCGAGCAGAATGCTTGCGTAAATCATGTTTTCTCCTAAAGTTTTGCGCGGCATGAATGTCGCTGCTGTTGTGTTTTACAGATGTGAGGGTTTAACCTTGAAGTAGTAAAGCACGGCTTTACTTATTTAGTCAAGTAGCCCTTTACTATTTTTGGAGGTGTGTCGTGGAACTCAATGTCATTTGCAATAAAACAGCAACCGGATGGTCGGTCGAGGTGCCTGAGCTCGACGGTTACACCACCACAGCCAAGCGCCTTGACAAGGTTGACGGGCAGATTCGCGAGATCGCGAAGGCTCGAAACCTAGGCACCGACTGCGAGTTGATCATCAAGGTTGACGCCAAGTTGCCCGGCATCATCTGCGACTTAGAGCAGGCCCAAGAAAAGATGAAACTCGCAAGCAAACTCCAAGAAGAGGCTTCGGCCGAGATTCGCGATGCCGTTTACCGGATGCGCGGCGAGGGCCTCACATTGCGCGACATCGCCGTCGTTCTGGGGGTCACCCCGCAGCGAGTTGCACAGCTCGTGCCGTGCAGCGCTGACGTCTAAAACTCGAACACGCAAAAAGAAAAAGCCCCCATTGCTGGAGGCTTTAGTCTTTCGGCGTGCCGTCGGTCACGGTCATACCAATTGTGGAGATGGGGGGAATTGAACCCCCGTCCAGAACAAAGTTCTTGGGTCTTCTACGGGTGTAGCTTCAGTATCGCTTTACTCGGTTCTGGCCATACCCTGAAGCGAGTCGACCAACAAACCCAGCCTGAGTTTGAGTCCCGCATAGCCCTAAGGCGTAACTACGCAGCAAGATTTCTAAATGACGCCAAGAACCGTAACGAAATCAAATACGGCCTGACGGACTTCAGGCTAGTTGCGCTTAGGCAGCTAGGGCGAAGTCGGTGCGGTTAGATTTGGCACCTATAGTTTGCAGCGGACATTTACGTGTTGACGCTACATTCACGACCCGCTTCATCCAGTCACAAAAGCACTGTCGAAACCGATCATCCCCATTATTGAATTATCAAAACCCATCTCTGGGCTAGATAAGGATAACCCCTGCCGATGACATTTAGGCTGTGAGGTCGATGTGAACCAGCACGTGCTTTTCGTCGACCATTGGGCCTTGTTCAAATCCGGCTTTCAGATAGGTGCTCAACTTGCCTCGGTAACCCCACGAGGCGAACTCATCGCTCGCCATAGGGGCTGCCTCTAGCGAGGTGAAACCTAGTTCGCGAAGGTCATTGATGGCAAAGTTCAGCAACTCGGTTGCAACGCCTTTGCCCTGATGCTCTTGTTCGACGATGAAACAGATCACACGTGCGGCGTCTTCGCTGGTCGGCGGCAAGACGACAAAGTTGTTCGCCTTATTGGCCGCAACCCAACCGATTACCTCTTCACCCTCGAACGCGAGGTATCCGTTCATGGTTCCCGAGTTGATGCGGTCACAAGCGCGCTGGCGGTTTTGGTCGCGAGTCTCGTTATTTTCGGCCTCGGTGTTCAGATAGAACTGGCAGTAGCAGCCAGACCACTGCGGGTTAGTTTCGAAGGCTGGGCCTTCCATGAACTTCAGAAAGTTATCGAGCTCGGCCGGCGTGAGCCTGCGAATCTCTACCACTCTTTACCTTTGGTCGACATGGCTCTGGCGGCTTCGCGTTTGTCTTGCTGTTCGCGAAGTGTCTGGCGCTTGTCGTATTCGCGCTTACCTTTGGCCAGAGCAAGCTCAACCTTGGCGTTGCCATCCTTGAAATATAGCGACAGCGGGATGAGCGTAAAACCACTCTCGCGGACTTTGCCTGACAGCTTGTCGATCTCTAGTCGGTTCAGAAGAAGTTTGCGGCGGCGACGAGTTGAGTGGTTGGTCCAAGTGCCTTGGTCATATTCAGGAATGTGCACGTTTTCGAGCCAAACCTCGCCACCCTCGATGCTGGCAAAGCCATCTACCAGGGATGCACGACCAGCCCGCAACGACTTCACCTCTGTTCCGCGAAGCACGATACCTGCTTCTAAGACATCTTCGATGTGATAGTCGTGACGGGCTTTGCGATTGGTGGCCACCACTTTTTGGCCACGTTCTCTAGGCACGATGCACTCCTGAAAAAGATTTGTTTTGACCGAGTTGGTCAGCCCCAAAGTCTACCAAGAGCATGCGACATCGGGTCTAGACCTTCTTGCCAACTAGATCTTGAGGTAGCGGCGAATGGCGAAGCCCGAAGCAATTGCGGCAAGCACCACGCCAGCCACTAGCAGTGCGGGGGCTAGCAGCAGGGCATCCTCGAGGCCAACAAATGACGTCAACGGCATCGATGTCGCGAGGTAACCCTGAACAAAGAACTGCACGATTGCGATAACCGCGCCGCCAGCTAATAGGCTGCCGACGGTTGCTGCAACAACACCCTCGAGGATGAACGGCAGTTGAATGTAGAAGTTGCTGGCACCAACCAGGCGCATGATGCCGATCTCTCGACGGCGAGAGAACGCGCTGAGGCGAATTGTGGTCGAAATCAGTAGCACCGAAGACGCCAACATGATCGATGCAATGCCAACGGCGGCGATCGAAGCCGCATTCAAAATGTTGAAGATTTGGTCGAGATATGACCTCTGGTCGCGAACCTCTTCGACGCCGGCAACGCCAGTGAACGATTCGACGATTACCGCGCTCTTCTCAGGGTCTTTGACTTTGACCCAGAAGGTTTCGTTCAGCTGCTCGGCCTTGACGTACTTGGCCACCGAGTTGCCAGCAAACTGCTCCTGGAACTTTTCGAAGGCGGCTTGGTGGTCTTCGAAGTAGAACTTGTCGACGAACGCAGCCAAAGCAGGGTCTTTCAGGCTGGCTTCAACAGTGGTCTTTACATCTGCCGAGGCCTCACCCTGTGGGCAGGCATCGCCGGGGCTGGTTTCGGTGCAGAGGTAAATCGCAACCTGAGCGCGGTCATACCAGTAGTTCTTCATCTGGCCGATTTGAGCCTGCAGAAGCCCCGCAGTGCCAACAAAGGTGAGCGACAAGAAAGTGACGAGGATGATCGAAACAACCATGCTCACGTTGCGGCGAAGGCCCTGGCCGATTTCACTCAGAACGAATCCGAATCTCATGCCTGCTCCTCCCCCACTGGCTCAATAGTTTGAACCTGGTCGGTGTTTGGCAGCGCGGTTTCGTAGCCTGACTTTTTGTCGTCACGAACAATTACGCCGTGCTTGAGCTCGATAACGCGACGCTTGAGTCGGTTCACGATTCCCACGTCGTGGGTCGCCATAACGATTGTGGTGCCCGATTGGCTGATCTTTTCTAGCAGATTGACAATATCGGCGCTGGTGTTTGGGTCGAGGTTTCCGGTTGGCTCATCAGCGAGCAAGATTGCCGGCTTGTTGACGATGGCGCGGGCCAAAGCAACGCGCTGCTGCTCTCCACCAGAGAGTTCACCCGGCAGGCGGTCGGCCTTCTCTGCGAGACCGACAAGTTTGAGAACCTCGGGCACAGCATCCGCTATGAAAGCAGAAGACTTGCCGATGACTTCAAGGCTGAAAGCCACGTTTTGAAAAACGGTCTTGCCAGGCAGAAGGCGAAAGTCTTGAAAGACAACGCCGATTTTGCGGCGAAAGTGCGGCACGCGTCGGCTTGGAATGGCGACGAGGTTTTCGCCAAGAACGTGAATCGAGCCCTTGCTCGGAACATCTTCGCGAAGGATGAGGCGCAAGAGCGTCGATTTACCCGAGCCAGATGCGCCAACCAGAAAGACGAAGTCGCCCTTTTCGATTTCGAGCGACACGTTGTCTAGCGCTGGGCGTGGTGAGCCCTTGTGCGACTTGGTGACATTTGAAATCGAGATCATGTTGCTAAAAGACTAGGCGTGAGTCGCCCGAAAAGTCGGGAGGCGTGGCGGTGTTAGAGCTGCTTGCGCCAGCGAATACCGGCGGTTATAAAACCGTCAATGTCACCGTCAAAAACAGCGCCCGGATTGTTCACTTCATAGTCGGTGCGCAGGTCTTTGACCATTTGGTAGGGAGCCATAACGTATGAACGCATCTGCTCTCCCCAAGAAGCCTTGACGTCACCTGCCATCTGTTTCTTCGTAGCTTCTTCTTCGCGGCGGCGTTGCTCAAGCAAGCGGCTTTGCAACACTCTGAGTGCGGCGGCCTTGTTCTGAATCTGGCTCTTCTCGTTCTGACAAGAAACCACGATGCCGGTTGGCAAGTGTGTGATGCGCACAGCGGAGTCGGTGGTGTTCACCGACTGACCGCCAGGGCCAGAAGACCTGAAGACGTCGATGCGAATGTCGCTGTCAGGTATCTCTATCACATCGGTTTGCTCGATCAGCGGCACAACCTCGACGGCCGCAAATGAAGTCTGGCGCTTGCCGGCCGAGTTGAATGGGCTCATGCGCACGAGGCGGTGGGTGCCAGCTTCAACCGACAAGGTTCCAAAAGCAAACGGATAGTCGATCTCGAAGGTCGCCGACTTGATGCCCGCACCTTCTGAATAAGAAATGTCGAGAACAGAGGCAGGCATTTTGTGCTTCTCGGCATAACGCAAATACATGCGCATCAGCATTTCGGCAAAGTCGGTAGCGTCATCGCCTCCGGCCCCAGCTCTGATGGTGATTACTGCCGCACGCGAGTCATACTCGCCGTTAAGCAGCGTTTGAACCTCTAGTTCACCAATTTCAGTCGAGAGTTTGGCGAGTTCTTGTTTAGCCTCTGCCTGCACACCAGCGTCAGCCTCGGCATTGGCCATTTCGATGAGAACTTCGAGGTCGTCTAGACGTGCTTCGACGTCGGTGAGTTTGGAGAGTTGCGATTGAGACCGGGAAAGTTTTGAGGTTACCGTTTGGGCTCTTGCCGCGTCATCCCAGATATTTGGGTCGGATGCCTCGACCTTGAGTTGCTCGATTTCGGCCGCTAGACGGCTCACGTCAACCACCTGGCGAACCGACGCGAATGTTTCGCGTAAGGCGCGGATATCTGTTGAGAGGTCGAGTTCTGCCATTGCGCCTCTAGTCTAGGTCAGCCCTAGACCATAATGGTCTAGTGACCAACACCCCGAGCCTTCAGCAAACCCTGAGGCCGTTGGTGGTACCCGTGTTCGTTCCATCGGTTTTGATGTCAATCGCTGAATACTCACTTCTTCCAGTTATTCCAGCCAGCGCAAGCTTGCTCGGGGCAGACCTCGCTACGGCCGGCTTGATTGCAGGGCTACTGATGGTTGGCATTTTGGTTGCTGACCTACCGGCTGGTCGCCTAGTTGAACGAATCGGTGAACGTCGCTCGATGATCTTTGGTTCGGGGCTGGGTGCAACTGGCGTTCTGCTAGTTGCTGTCGGCCACAGCCTTTGGCTCATGGGCATTGGGGTTTTTCTTCTCGGTATCGGAGTAGCGATTTTTGCGCTGGCACGTCACGCGTTCTTTGCCGAACACATTCCTTTGGCCTATCGAGCCAGGGCACTTTCTATGCTCGGTGGCACGTTCAGAGCTGGTGCTTTCATCGGCCCACTGATCGGCTCGGGCATCATCTATCTGTTCGATGTTCACGGCGTCTATTGGTTCGCTGGCATAGTCTGCGCAGCATCGGCCATCGTGTTGCTGCGATCGCCAAAAGATGTGATCAAACCCGCAACCGAGGCTGGCACTTCGACTGTCTGGAAGATTGCTAAGCGCGAGGCTAAGTCTTTGGCAACGCTCGGCGTCGGCGCGAGCATCCTCGGTGCCATTCGAACCACAAGGCAGATTGGCCTACCGCTTTGGGCAATCTTCATCGGCCTTGACCCAGCCGAAACCAGCTTTTACATTGCGCTCGCCGGCATTCTCGACTTCGCCCTGTTCTACACTTCGGGGCAGATCATGGACAAGTACGGCAGGTTCTGGGCGGCCGTGCCCCCGACTATTGGCCTAGGCGTATTGCACCTGTTTGTTTTCAGTGCAACCGACGGCCTTTCGTTTCTGACGCTCGCCTGCGCTATGGCATTGGCTAACGGGCTGGGCAGCGGAATAATTCTGACGATGGGCGCCGACCTTGCCCCCGCGGATGCACGACACGAGTACCTTGCCTCGTATCGCCTAATTACCGACCTTGGTGTCGCTGCAGCGTCGCCGGCTTTGGCAGCAATCACCGCTGCAACTTCGCTGGCAACCGGCATGGCCGTCTTTGGCGTCATCGGTATCGCCGGTGGCTTGCTGATGTGGCGATACATTCCGGTTTTGATTCCTAAGAGCGCGGCCGTTACCCGCTGAGCCAACGCGCCAACGCGCGTTCGCACACTTGTTGTTCGCGGAGTTCGAATAACTCGAAGACCAGATGTTGAGTGACGCAAACCGTGGCTGCGAAGGTTTTTGCGTCAACAGCTTCGACCGACACCTCCAGCTCTACGCCCTGGTTCGACTCAATAGCCTGCTCGCCAGCTGACGTCGCATCGATGCCACTTCGTGCGACAACCAGTGCCAACGATCGCGCATAGTCGGCAACCCGCATGTCTCCAATGGCCC
Organism: Actinomycetota bacterium; assembly: GCA_041175645.1. GTDB lineage: Bacteria > Actinomycetota > Actinomycetes > Actinomycetales > Microbacteriaceae > Rhodoluna. The sequence goes on from JBEDEQ010000016.1 coordinate 11,312, forward strand.
CCTGTTGAACATTCACTAACAACATTCCGGCGACAAGCGCGAAAGCAGCGATGAACACCAGAAGTGGCAGGCTAGAGCCGCGCTCGCATTGCAGGCGCGTCATCGAATCATGCCTAGATCGATTGCCGCAAAATCTGAACGAAGCGAATCGTGAACCAAGCGACCATCAAACAAACTCGTGTGGTTTGCATCGCGGTAATTGGCCGTCACACTGCAAAACTGCAAAACGTCAGGGCAGTCAAACGTGAGTGTGGGCGGATGTTCGAAGCGCGCATCCGCTTGAAGCAGGCTTGCGAACTCAGCTAACTCATCTCGCGTAACTCCAAGTTCAACTGCTCGCGCCAACGAGAACGTGAAGGACGTCAATGCTTGCTCTCGCATCTGCGTTTCAAAAACCTGACTAAACCCAGTAGAGAAAACGCTGATCAGCAACGGCATCAGAATGGTGAACTCGACCAGCGACGAGCCGCATTCAGAGCCTGAAATCGAAGGCTGTTGAAATTTCAACATTCTCTGGCCGAAATCACAACGTAGGTTCGAGCACAGAGTGCCAGCAGGTTCTTGGCGTTAATACGCCCAACGTTCCTCCGCCGCACGCCAATGCAAAGCCGACGCTGCCTCGGTTGTCTCGGTCGGCAAAGGCAAGTTGCCCTGATTCGAAAATTGTCTCTCTCGCAGCGGCAAATGAGATGCCGTGCAGAACTATAAAGCCCAGCATGAACTGCAACGTCGCAAAGACGGGAATCGCTGTCAACACGAAATCGACCACGGCGCTGCCGTGCTCTTGCGCAAGTCGTGAAATCAACGCTCTAGATGACGCTGATTCGAGAAAGCGAATCATCCATAAGGTTTGAAAGCGCGGGCGCTGCAACTGACCAAACTCCCACCACTAACCCAGCCGTCATGAGCGTAATCAAGACCCATCCGGGCACATCTCCGCCCTCTTCGGCAAGTCGGCGTTTGATCGACTTCACAATGTTCAATCTCTTTTCCTTTCTTTTAGAGCAACGAAGATGACAGCAGGCTCAGGCTGGGATACAGAGCAAACAGCACGGTGAGCGGTAACGACAAAATCACCTGCGGCAAAAGCAACTTGGTTTCAATGGAGGCGGCAGCGGCCGATTGTTGGATTAGCCATTCTTCACGAAGCGCTTGCCCTAGTTCATAGAACTCGGTCGCGTCGACCATTCCAAGTTGGTCTGAGATTGCCAGCTTGGTGAAGAGTTCTTTCAAACGGTCATTCTTTGAGTCGGATCGGGCTACCCAGGCGGCTTCTTGCAAAGAGCTACCTGAAGCGATGAATTCACTGAATCTCTCGAGCTGCAACGATTTAGCCCAATCGCCTTCAGCGAGAGCTCGCTCGACGGCCAGACGCAACGGAACCCCGGCATTCAGCAAAAATGAGAGAACTTCGACTCGACCCGCGAGATGCAGAACGACATCTCTGTGGTGCGGTACATCTACTCTCGAGACTACCTTCGGCCGAGCGATTCTGGCCGAGATAACAAGCGATACCGCGGTAAGCGCAGCCCCGAAGAAAAGAATTGCTAACCCAAGCACCGAAACAAAAAGGTCACGATTCTCAGGCCTTGCCAAAAGCAGTAAAACAAGCACCCATGGAGCCGCTGCTGCCAACCAGCCAACCGAAGCTGCCGCCCGGATGCGACTTGCTGCCTGCAGTTGATCACGTGCCCAGCCCCTCAAAAAGCGTGACCTTAGCGACAAAAGACTCTCGAGCCCCGGCCAGTTGTGCGACCTTGCCAAGAGCAACAATTCGGCCAAGTCGTCAAAGATGAAAGAGTTTGCCACCCTGCGTAGGTCGAAAACGGAGGTGTAGAGGTCGGTTCCCCGCTCGAGACGATTTGCAAAGAGCATCCACGTTTCTGAATGCGAAGCAGACGCATTCGCCGCTGTGACCGCCGCGCATTGTTCAACATCTAGCCCCGCACGCAGAGCCGAACGAAACACTTCAAAATCGCTGGCCGCGGCTGCTGCCTGCGTGGCTCGCGAGGCAAAACTAACCATGTTCGAGCAATTCTGTGACTTTGCGGCTTGAGCCAGTGCGCTCGCAGTGAACAGATAAACCGATGCTCGATGCAAAAGTTGCTCGGGCAAACCGCTCCGAAATGTTTTCTCCGGCATTGAGCGAAAGCGCGACAAGCTTTTCAAATGCAGACGATGCGGAGTTGGCGTGGATGGTCAGATAGGCGGGTACGCCTGAGTTCAATGCCACTAAGAGTTCGGCAGCCTCGGCACCTCGCACTTCACCGACGGCCAAGCGCGTGGGCCTCATACGAAGCGATTCGCGAATCAACCGTCGCAGATCGACCAATGCACCACCGACTGCCGGGTCTTCACGCGTTTGCAGCGCCACCCAATCTTCAACCTGACAATGCAACTCAAAGGTGTCTTCAACCGAGATCAATCTCTCTTGCTCATCGAACTCATTTAGACACGCCGTGAGAAGCGTTGTCTTACCCGAGTGCGTCGCACCCGAAATCACAATGCTTTTTCGATCGCGAATTGCGGCTTTCAGCTTTGTTCCTTGCTCTGCGTTCAATGCATTGCCCGAGACTAGCGAGTCGATAGACAGTCGCCTCTTTTGAAACTTGCGAATATTCAAACTCGGATGCTCGCGCACCACATTCGGTATCACCACGTGTAATCGCGAGCCCTCGAAAAGCATGGCGTCAACAAATGGTTTGGATGTATCGAGCCGACGACCAGAGGCGCGTAACAGTTGTTCGATTAGCCGCATCAAACCTTGACTTGAAAAGTCAAGTTGGAGCCGATGATGACCCTTCGAATCGGCGAAACAAACTTGCCCCGGGCGGTTGATCCAAATTTCTTCGACCGAGGCATCTGCCATCAGGTCTTGCAGAAAACCGAACGAGCTTGCCGTCAAAAGTGGTGTCGAAAGAAGGGCGTGGCCTCGTTCCTGTTGAGCAATCGAATTGGTCGTTTGGTTCACACGCCCTCCTTTCGGCAGGGCTATGGTCGCAAGTTAGCCAGATTTTTGCAGAAGTTATCCACACCAGAAGTTGTGATGCGCGGTCAAAAAAATACCGCTAAACTATTCAAGTCACGCGGGAGTGGCGAAATTGGCAGACGCACTAGATTTAGGTTCTAGCGCTTAATAGGCGTGTGGGTTCAAGTCCCACCTTCCGCACAAAGAGACCGAGAAATCGGTCTCTTTTTTTACCCAGATTTCTTGTAGCTCACCGCGTACTGCACGGCGCGCCCGGCATCAACGATGCCCTTGCCGCAGTAGCTCGGTCTTGGATCTTGCTCGGTTCTGGGAGTCGCCGTTATGGCACAGTAAGAACCCTCTTTGAAATCGCCCACTGTCGCGAGCAATATCTTGTAAACATCGAGCGAACCAAGGTCAGGCCGAACCGAGTAAATCAGCGCGACCACTCCAGCAACCACTGGCGCAGCCATCGAAGTGCCCTCTTGCAGTCCGTAAGACGGCTCGCCCTCGGTGGTTTCGCCAAGGTTGAAGGTCGAGACGATCATCCCCTCTGAGCCATCCGGAGATAGTGCAGAAAGTTCGGCGTCGCCACCTGGAGCTGAGAAATCGACGCCGTCACCAAAATTGGCATATGGCGCAATGTCGCCCGTGATGCCGGTTGCCGTCACATTGATGGTTGGGTAGCAGTTGCCTGGGTATGAGCCAGACGCCTCAAAGGCCGAATTGCCGGCTGCTGTGATTGGGGTGACACCTCTGTCCCAAGCCGCCCTCACGGCTGCCTGGGTGCCTGCATCACATGAGGTTGGGGTGCTCGTGCCGATAGACAAGTTGATTACTCGAGCAGGGGTTGGGTTGGCAGGAACCCCGGCGACTTTGATACCCGCAGCCCAGTGAATTGCCGCGATCAAGTCAGAGCTCGAGCCGCCATTTGTGCCAAGCACACGAATCGGCTGAATTTTCACTCCGGGGGCAACTCCCACTCCTCCGATTGAGTTTGACCTAGCGCCAATGATTCCGGCGACGTGAGTTCCATGCCAGGTTGATGCTGCATTGTTGGTGTGGTCGCCCTCATCTTGTGGGTTTGCATCCCACCCATCGCCATCGCGTGAATAGGCAGGGTCAGAAATGAAGTCATAGCCGTCGACAATGTTGGCATTTAGATCTGGATGCGCTGTTATGCCGCCATCAAGCACCGCCACAACCACACTCGATTTTCCTTTGGTGTAACGCCAGGCATAGTCAGCATGAATCGAATACTCGGTATAGAGATGCCACTGCGAACTGAAGTAAGGATCAGGCACAAACACTGAGCTAGCCTGACCGAGCGAGTTTCGAGCAATCACGTGAACCGTGTAGTGGTAACCCGCCTGCAACTTGCTGAATTGGCAGCTCGTCGCCGCCGTGGTGCATGAGTCAACCTCTTGACCATCAGAAGTGGCAACCGCTTCATACGTCACAGTTAGCCCACCGCGCTGAACCAAACTCTGCTCTTCCCAAGTCGGCGCTTGGCCTTTTGCGACGACAGTGTTCACCAGAAATGGTGCTGCAGGCGCAACCTTCGGAGTGACCGATACCGCCGTCGATGCCGCAGAGGCAGCCCTCGATGCACCCAGCGCGGTCAGCGCACGCACACGGTAGTAGGCGCTTTTGCCGATGGTAATTCCCGAAGTTATCGACACAGCGGTCGAGGTCTTGCCGGTATTAATGATCAGCGACTTCCAGACCTTCTTGTCTGAACTTTGTTCGATTCGGTAACCGGTTATTTTTGCCTTGTTTAGTGTGGTCGGCGCTTTCCAACTGAGGCGAATTCGAGGAGAGCGCGGGGCTTTCGAATCGAAGTAGTTGATTCCCTTGACTGCGGTTGGAGCGCTCGCCGGCTTCAGCGCCTCGAATGGGCGAATGATGCTCGCTGCGGTCGCAGAATCGCGCGTGGATGCACCGGCAGAAGCCGCGCTGAACTGCAGTTGAGCATCCAGTTGCACGGTCTCGATTCTCGGGTCATGTTGCAACCCAAGAAGCACCTTCTGTGCCTGAGCGTTCGTGAGCGAAGTTTCGAATTTGAGTGCCTTGTAACCCCTGCCAAGATCGCGAGGCGCGGCCAGTTCGACGCCGGAAAAGTTTTCTCCGGTTGTTTCGCCATTAGGGGCGATCGGTTCAAAACCAGGTTTGTACGTGACAATGACACCAACCGACTTGGCTGAGATTTCGGGGTTCACCGGGCGAACGGTCGCGTTCGCAACGCTTGGCACGCCAGCAAAAAGTGCGACGATCATCGAAATCGTCAACACTGTGGGAACGAAGAACCGTTTCACGATCTGCACGCTAGAGACTCTTTTGCATCAACACGGTACCGAGCCATCGGCCGAATTTGAATCCGACCTTACCGAGATGCCCCTGGTGTTTGAAACCGAAACGTTCGTGCAACGCGATCGATGCTTCGGCACCCTTGTCGCTAATCACTGCAACGATTTCTTTGACCCCAGCAGCCTTAGACTCGGCAATCAGAGTCTCGAGGAGTTTGGTACCAGCACGCTTGCCTGTGGCAGCTGGACGAAGGTAAATGCTGTCTTCAACGGTTCTGCGGTAGGCGGCTTTTTGACGCCAGGGCGCAACGTAGGCAAAACCAAGCAGTTGCCCACCAGTGCTGATAGCCGCTATAAATGGCAGCTCAAGTTGCTTTAGATAATCAAACTTGCTTTGCCAGTCGGCCAGGGTGAGAGGCTCGAGATCGAACGTCACCACCGAATTGCGCACGTAGTAGTTGTAGATTTCAGAGATTTGGCCCAAGTCCTCGGCGGTCACGCGCCTGATGGAAACCTCGCCCACTTCGGTGGCTGCGGGCTTCTGCTTGTTACGGCGAACTAAACGCCAACGCGACTCAGAATCTAGGGGCATCTTTCTCCTAACAAGACCAATCTATCGGCTCGCGACCGACCTTTTCTAACGCTTCGTTCACTTGTGAAAATGGCCTCGAGCCGAAGAATCCGCGGTGGGCCGAAAGCGGGCTCGGATGCGCGCTCGAGACGATTTGCGCCGCCCCGAGTAGCTGCTGCGCCGTGCGTGCTTGGTTGCCCCAAAGAACGGCCACTATGTCGCGACCGTGGTGCTGGGCCAGGGCCCGCACCGCGGCATCCGTGAATTCTTGCCAACCGAGACCGATGTGTGAACCCGCGCTGCCGAGGTTGGTGGTCAGGTGGCGGTTCAGCAGCATTACGCCTTGGTCGACCCAGCGAGAGAGGTCGCCGGAATTGGTGGCATTCGGTAGATCGCTGGCTAGTTCGGTCATGATATTGCGCAGACTTCGCGCCTGGGCTCGACCCGGAGCGATGGCGAAGGCGAGCCCAACGGCATCACCTTCGGTCGGGTAGGGGTCTTGCCCAAGTAAAAGAACACGCACGTCATCGAGTGGCATTTCGAACGCGCGGCACACTAACTCGGGCGCGGGCGCAATGTGCGAAAAGACAGGACGCAAATCGAGCTCGATGCGTTCGAGCAGGGGTCGTTGGTCGGCCAGCGCTAACTGCCAAGAATCATGCATCTGCTCGAAGAACATGCTCTCTAGGTTAAGGCTCAAAAGTGTTAGTCTGGCGAGTATCCAACGAAGGAGACCCGATGTTCTACCGCGAGCTGGCCGAAGAAGCCGAACGTTATCTAGAGGTTGTGCAAGGCATTCGCCGCGACCTGAGCGCATCCTGGCTTCGATTCACGGCCTCGGTGACATTCACCTGAGCGACAAACTTTCTAGCATCGTGCTGCACATCAAGGGCGGTCAGCCTGGCCCAACGGTGCTGTTGCGAGCCGACATGGATGCACTAGCCGTTGAAGAAAACACCGAACTCGAGTATGCCTCGACCAATGGCTACATGCACGCCTGTGGCCACGACCTTCATATGGCAATTGGTATCGGTGCCGCTCACCTACTTGCCACCCACAAAGCCGACCTCAAGGGTGATGTTCTGGTTTGGTTCCAGCCGGGTGAAGAAGGCCACGGCGGTGCCGACATCATGCTCGAAGAGAACATGCACATGATCACGGGCAGCAAGCCGATTGCCGCATACGGCATTCACGTGACTTCGTCTTGGCAACCACCTCGCACCTTCGGCGGAAAGGCTGGAGCACTCATGGCTTCGGCAAGCGACCTGATTGTCACCTTCACCGGTCGCGGCGGGCACGGCTCTAGCCCTTGGATGGCCAAAGACCCGATTTCGGCAATGACCGACGCCATGGCTGGGCTGCAGACCATGATCAACAAGCAGTTCAACGTCTTCGACCCAGTGGTTGTGAACATCGGTTGGCTCAAGGCTGGCGACGACCACACCACAAACGTGATTCCCGAGCAATCGTCTTTCGGCGCCACGATTCGCACCTTCTCGCCGGGAATGCTCGACAACCTCAAGAAGCATGTGACCACCTACCTAGAATCAACCGCCGCTGCGTTTGGCGTTTCGGTCGACATCGACTGGGGCCAGTATGCAACCGAGGTTGTCATGAACGACCCTGCCGCCACCGAGCGCGTTCGCAAGGTTGTTCGTGAGGCCTTTGGTGAAGAAGCGTGGATGGAGTGGCCGCACCCAATCGCGGGCGCAGAAGACTTCGG
>JBEDEQ010000017.1:0-24313 GCA_041175645.1 Actinomycetota bacterium
ATCACCGGTCTTGGCGCGGCGAGCCACTGCGCTGGCTGCGTCGAGGTCGAGCAAAACGGTGAGCGCAGGCAAGAGCCCTTGAATCGCCCACATTGAGAGCTCGCGCACCTCGGTGGCCCCGAGAATTCGACCGGCACCCTGGTAGGCAACCGAGGAGTCTAGGTAGCGGTCGGTGATCACGACTTTGCCATCGGCGAGCGCTGGGCGTATGACGGTTGCCACGTGGTGGGCGCGATCGGCGGCATAGAGCAGGGCTTCGGCCCGAGCATCCACGTGCCCACTGTGAAGCAGAAGTTTGCGAATGTCGCGACCGAGTTCACTGCCACCCGGCTCAAGTGTGCGAACAACCTCGCGCGAAAGACCGACCAGATATGCTTCGAGCAAATCTGCCTGGGTTGATTTACCAACCCCGTCGATTCCTTCAAACGAGATGAACAAGCGTTACTTCTTCTTTCGGGTGGTTCCGCGCTTCACAGTGCGGGCCGGAGCTGCCTTTTTCGAGCGAGAGGTTTTGGCCGGGGCCTGACCAGGCTCAAGACCTAGTTTTTCACGGCGAATGGCCAGAAGCTCGAACGCGCGCTCGGCCGTCATGTCTTCGATGTTGTCATCGCTTGGCACAGTGGCGTTCACGAAGGTGTCGGTTACATAAGGCCCGAACTGACCTGTCTTTATGGTTACCGCACCCTTGCTCTCTGGGTCTTCACCAAACTCGCGAAGCGGTGTGGCCGCCGTGCGGCGAGCGCCGTACTTTGGCAGGGCATAGATCGCCAGCGCCTGCTCGAGGGTGATCGAGAAAATCTCGTCTTCACTGGTTAGCGAACGTGAATCGGTGCCCTTTTTGAGGTAAGGCCCGAACTTTCCGTTCTGAGCGGTCACCTGGTTGCCGGTCTCAGGATCGATTCCGACCACGCGCGGTAGCGAAAGCAGCATGAGCGCGGTGTCGAGGTCGATGTTCAGCGGGTCCATGCTCTTGAACAGCGAGGCGGTCTTAGGCTTGGCAGCCTTTTCGTCGTTGATCAGCACGTAAGGCCCGAAGCGACCGTCTTTGAATAAAATCTCGTTGCCCGATTCTGGGTCGAGACCAAGCACTCGGTCAACCGCCACAGGAGCATCCACTAGTTCTTGCGCCTTGGCCGGGGTCAGCTCGTCTGGTGCAAGACCTTCTGGGATGTTCACAATTCGGCGACCGTTTTCATCAGCGCCTGGCGTGCTCGGGTCGGTGTAAACCTCGAGGTAAGGCCCGTATTGACCGGTGCGAAGGGTGATTTCGTCTGAAATCGCGATCGAGTTGATGGCTTTCGGGTCTTGATCGAGAATGTGCGTTGCGGTGTGAAGCAGGCCATCGATGTCCTCGCCACCGAAGTAGAAGTGCTTGAGCCACTCTAGGTAGTTCAGCTCTCCATCAGCGATGCGGTCAAGGTCTTCTTCCATCGCCGCGGTGAATTCGTAATCGATCAGCTTGCCGAAGTTTTCTTCGAGAAAGCGGGTCACGGTGAAGGCGATCCACTCTGGAACCAGAGCCTGGCCACGCTTGGTCACGTAACCCTTGTTCAAGATGGTCGACATGATGTTGGCGTAGGTCGATGGGCGGCCAATGCCGTCTTCTTCTAGTGCCTTCACCAAACTCGCTTCGGTGTAACGCGGTGGCGGGTTGGTGATGTGGTCTTTGGCAACTACATCTGAAATCGCGAGCGCTTGGCCAACGGTTAGGTTTGGCAGCTTCGACTCACGCTCTTCATTGTCGTTTTCGTTGCGAGACTCGTCGTGGCCCTCTTCATAGGCAGCCAAGAAACCCCTGTAGGTGACTACGGTGCCGGATGCGGTGAACTCGAGCGCACTGCCGGCAACTGGTGCGACGGCGATTCGTGCAGTGGTGGTCGACACCTTGGCGTCTGCCATCTGCGAGGCAACCGTGCGCTTCCATATCAGTTCATAGAGGTCTAGTGCGCGGCCCGAAAGTTGCGACGAAACCTCGGCCGGGGTTCTAAACACTTCACCGGCAGGGCGAATAGCTTCGTGGGCCTCTTGGGCATTTTTCGACTTACCCGAGTAAAGACGTGGCTTGTCGGCGACTAGGTCTTGACCGAACATCGAAGCGGCCTGGCTGCGAGCAGCGTTGATGGCCTGCTGCGACAGCGAAGGCGAGTCGGTTCGCATGTAGGTGATGAAACCTTCTTGGTACAGACCCTGGGCGGTGTCCATGGTCTGTTTTGCCGACATGCGTAGCTTGCGCGATGCCTCTTGCTGAAGCGTCGATGTGGTGAACGGAGCCGCCGGGCGTCTGGTGCTTGGCTTTGCCTCGACAGAAGTAACGCTCACCTGCACCGATGGGTCGGTTGCACCGCTGGCCAAAGCTTTCGCGGTGGCTTCATCTAGCAAAAGAACATCTGCGGTCATGCGGCCGTTGTCATCGAATGACTGACCGGTTGCGATGCGCTTGCCATCAACACTCAATAGCTTGGCTTCGAATGACGGCTCGTTGCCGGCCGGGCTAAAAGTTGCTGCGACGTCGTAGTAAGAAGCCGAAACGAAAGCCATGCGCTCGCGTTCGCGCTCGACTACTAGGCGAACGGCCGGTGACTGAACTCGACCGGCGCTGAGACCGCGGTTGATTTTGCGCCAGAGCACCGGCGAAATCTCGTAACCGAACAAGCGGTCAACGATTCGGCGAGTCTCTTGGGCCTGAACCAAGTCGTTATCTAGTTCTCGAGTGTGATCTAGAGCTGCGGTGATGGCTTCTTTGGTGATTTCGTGAAACACCATTCGCTTTACCGGAACTTTTGGCTTTAAAACCTGAAGCAGGTGCCAGGCGATGGCTTCACCTTCGCGGTCTTCATCGGTTGCGAGGTAGAGCTCATCTGCGCTGGTGAGAGCCTTTTTTAGCTCGGATACTGTCTTGCTCTTACCCGGCGAAATCGCGTAGTACGGCTCGAAGTTGTTCTCGATGTTGATTGCGAATTTGCCAAACGGACCCTTTTTTAGGTCGGCCGGAAGGTCTCGAGGCTCAACGAGTTCACGAATATGACCCACAGATGCGAGCACTGTGAATTCGCTACCTAGGTACTTTGAGATTGTTTTAGCCTTGGCAGGCGACTCAACGATGACTAGCTTCTGGCTGGTGGCCAATTACTCTCCTGACGTCTTGTGCTTCACGATGTTGTCGCTGTAGCACTTGCGAAATGAACCATACCAATACTTTTGGCGCTGACCGTAATCGTGATGTCGAATCCGACAATACGACACTCGTCAAGGTTGACCCGATTTTGCCGTGCCACCTCTGCTGCAACTTCACACGGATGCCCGGTTAAGAAGCCGCTAAGCGAGTCGGCTGCTGACATTGCTGCCAGCTCTGCCGCAGTGTCGAGTAGCTCATCTTCGAATGCCTGATTTGCTCCTACTATCAACGGCGTGGCAGCCCCGACAACAAGCACCAATGTTGCCAAAGCCAGAAATGTTCCCGACCCTTGTTCGCCCCCACAGGCATGGGCTAATAATCGCCGACCCAAACACACCTCTTTAACGCCCTTGCCAACCCAGTCTTTGCCACCGCTTTGGCACACAAGCTGGAGTCTTCTATATAGGAAGTAACTCGAAAATCGCCAAGGTGCTTTGCTGCCCAATTATCGAGAAGTGTTTGGCTCTCGCCTCGCGCAGCGGCCACGGCGTAGCTAGTTAGTGCTCGGATGTCGCCGGCCCCCGTCTGCGCGATCTTGAACCCTGCCAGCAGAACCGCGACCACAGCCAAAACAGTTGGAAGCGCAACCGCGAACTCAGCGCTGACCGCTCCTCGTTCACCGACGCTAAGTTGGCGAAACCCGTTGTTTAGTTCTTGACCAAGCGGAAGAGCATGAATGGGTACTTGTGCTCTTTGCCGTTTGAAGCAGCAACAGCAGCCAAAATCATCATGATCATAAGCACGATGCCTAGCACTGCGACCACCGGAACCACGAGCAGAGCCCCAAAGCCAAGGGTCAGCACGGTGAACAGGGTCAAAACCAAGGCCAAAGGCACCGAAATGATGATCCACTGAAGCTGAAAGTTCAGTGACTCGTTGGCGTGGCGCTTGAGAAACTCGTCGTTCGGGCGAATCTGCTTGATGATCAGCGGAGGCAGCCAGGTGAGTAGAGCTGGAACGATCGCGAAGCTTCCGACTAGGCCAACCACCAGTGGGCCGAGGTGGGCCCACATTGCCAGCGTGTTCGAGTTTGGGCCTGCAGCGGGTGTTGCCGAATAACCCTGTGGTGTGCCGCAGTTCGGGCAGCTTGACGCCTGGCCGTAATCGGTGCCGCAGCTCGCGCAAAAAGCCATGATGTTCCTTTTCAAAAGTGTGTGTGACTAACACTTCAACGATACCTAGCCTTGCGGGGTCAGTGCTGTTTTGACCAGCCCGAGCAAAATCGCCTTGACTTCAGGGCTACGCATAATCACCACCAACAATCCGGCGAATGCCACCGCCGCCATGGTGGCTATTGCATATTCGGCGGTGGCCGCTCCGTCGTCGCTACATAGCTTGCCTCTGATGGCTCTCAAAGTTATTGCCTTTCTTTTCGATTTGTTCGGTTAGTTAGAACGCTTCGCTAGTCGAAGTGAGCGAGATGAAGAGCGGAATCACAACTAGGCACACCATTGCTGGGAGAACGGCAGCGCCAAGAGGAATGGTTAGACGAACCGAGAGTTGCCGAAGGGCCTGTTTGGCGCGGGTTGCGTGTTGTTCGCGAAGTACGCGCGCACGTGCATCCAAGAGATCAACCAGCGGGGCGCCGGTTGCTCTGGCCGTTGCGAGCAAGTTGCCGATGGCGAGATTTTCTTCATCGACCGACTGCCGAGCTAACGACAACGGCTGCCCTGCTTTGAGCAGCGCGATGAAAAGATTGAGGCCGGCCGCTGGATCATTAGGGCTGGGAGTTGCCGCCCGCACCATTCGGTTTGACCAACGACTTGCCACGACAAGCAATGCAACTCCGGCTAGCACCGAAAGTTGGGCCAGCAGATTGGTCAGTAAAGCGCCGAGGATGTCGAAACCAAGACCCTGCGCAAGAATGGCCAGCAAGTTCGGCAAGCAATTCTTGCGCCACATTTGCTGCCTGTGCCCTGGCCGACTGAAGTGACCGAAGAGCCTCGAGCATCGGTGCACCAGATTTTCGGCAAACAGACAACAACGTGCCGACTTCGGTGTCGCCGTTCATAGACGCAAACGTGCCTGAATCTATACGCTCGCCAGATTCGAGCTTCATGATGAGTTGTTCGAGATTAGTGGTTGCATCACTCAAGCGGAATCACCTGCAACCCGGTAGACGTCGCGCGAGGAACACCGACTGAAACGATTTTGTGACCACCAATCGCCGATACGAAAACCACCAAGCCGAGCGCAGACTGTGCAAGACGAGCGATCACCGGTAGCGGCAACCCCGCCCGAAGGCCGAGGGCTTCAATTCGACTGGCAACGTCTTCGAGCGAGTTGGCGTGAATCGTGGCACCAGCACCAGAGTGACCGGTGTTCAGCGCGTCGAGCATTGCGACGAGTTCTACCGATCGAACCTCACCGAGCGCGATGCGGTCGGGACTCATGCGCAGCGCGTGCGAGAGCAACGCACTCAAACTCACGGCACCTACCCCCTCAGCGTTCGGCTCTCTTGAAAGAAGCCCGACAGAGTTGGGCAAACCGAGGTTCAGTTCGTCAACATCTTCAATCGTGATGATGCGTTCGGCCGGGTAACGCCTGAGCAAAGCTCTGAGCAACGTAGTTTTGCCAGAGCCGGCAGCCCCCGCGATAAGAACCGACTGCCGAGCATCCATGCGCGTTTGAATTTTGGACAGCAAGAATTGTGAGTGATGGTCTTTGTATAAATCGGCAATATCCCGAGCCGTTGAATCGCTCGAGATTCGCCTGAATGTGATGTTGATTTCAGAGCAGATGCCAAAGGCCAACACCGCACTTATTCGCCAGTCGCCCACAACGAAGCTCGCGCAGGGTTCTTTGAAGTTGAGTGCTTGATTTGCCGAATCGGCGAGATCGATAGCGAAGTTTTGGAGGGCAGCGATTTCAGAGAATATCGACTCGACGGAGAACCATCGACCTGCGCTGCGCACCAAGGCACTTCTGACGCCGTTGAGAACGATGTCGGTGACCGTCGTGTCACTCATCAGATTCTGAAGTGCTGGATCGAACTGCATGAAACGAAACTGCCAGAGTTGCGTGCCGGCGGGAGCAGTCAACTTAGAAATGTGAATAACTGGCGAAATGGCCGATTTGGCTGACGAAACCTGTCGAAATCACGTTAAAAAAAAGGGGGCGGTAGCCCTTGGGGGAAGGACTACCGCCTGGCGGCACCGCATTGGGGGGAACCGGTGCCGCGGGTCGAGCCGAAGCTCGACGAAATAACTATAAACCCAAAACGTTATCAATTTCATACATTTCAGTTGATTCCCAGCCAAAAACGACTTCACCAAAACCGCTAGTCTGTTCACGAACATTAGAGAAAGACAACGATGTCGCAATCTGACGCAATTGAGAACCTGTTCGAAGAACACCGCGTATTCGCACCAAGTGCCGAATTCAGCGCACAGGCCGTGGCCCAAGCATCCATTTATGAACAAGCCGCTCAAGACCGACTAGGTTTCTGGGCCGAGCAGGCCAACAGACTTCACTGGCACAAGCCATTCACTAAGACTCTCAACTGGAACGAAGCCCCATTCGCTAAGTGGTTTGAAGATGGCGAAATTAACGTCGCATACAACTGCCTCGACCGACACGTGCTAGAGGGTCGCGGCGACCGTGTTGCAATTCACTTCGAAGGCGAACCAGGTGATTCGAAGACATACACCTACGCTCAACTAACCGAAGCAGTCAAGCGCGCAGCCAACGTTCTAACGGGTCTTGGCGTGACCAAGGGTGACCGCGTCGCTATATATCTGCCACATATTGCAGAGGCAATCATCTCAATGCTGGCCTGTGCTCGAATTGGAGCAGTTCACTCCGTGGTGTTCGGCGGTTTCAGTGCCGATTCGTTAGCAACGCGCATCCAAGATGCTGGTGCAAAACTCGTTATCACGGCAGACGGTGGATACCGTCGCGGAAAGCCGTCGGCTCTAAAGCCCGCTGTCGACGAAGCTCTAGGCACCAACAACTGCCCGAGCGTCGAGCACGTTTTGGTAGTCAAGCGCACCGAGCAACCGGTGGAGTGGTTTGAAACCACCGACATTTGGTGGCACGAGGCCATGGCCGAAGCCAGCCCAGAAAACGAGGCTCAGGGTTTCGAGGCCGAAAACCCACTCTTCATTCTTTACACCTCGGGAACCACTGGTAAACCAAAGGGCATTCTGCACACCACCGGCGGCTATCTAACTCAGGCTTCGTTCACCCACCGCAACGTGTTCGACCTTCACCCTGAGACCGATGTTTACTGGTGCACCGCCGACGTCGGCTGGATCACTGGCCACTCTTACGTGGCTTACGGCCCGCTCGCCAACGGTGCAACCCAGGTTATCTATGAAGGCACACCCGACAGCCCGCACCCAGGTCGCTGGTGGGAAATCATTCAAAAATACGGCGTGACCATTCTTTACACCGCGCCAACCGCGATTCGCTCGTTCATGAAACTCGGTCGCAGTGTTCCAGATCAGTTCGATCTCAGCAGTCTTCGCGTGCTCGGTTCGGTTGGCGAACCAATTAACCCAGAAGCGTGGATGTGGTACCGCGAGGTTATCGGAGGCAACCGATGCCCGATCGTTGACACCTGGTGGCAAACCGAAACCGGCGCAATCATGATCAGCCCGCTGCCAGGCGTAACCCACGCCAAGCCGGGCTCGGCTCAAGTTCCTGTGCCTGGAATCACAGCACTAGTGGTCGACGAACACGGCCATGAGGTTGACAACAACCACGGCGGCTATCTAACCCTCGCCGAACCATGGCCTTCAATGTTGCGCGGCATTTGGGGCGACCCCGAGCGGTTCGTCGAAACCTACTGGTCTCGCTTCAATGGCCAGTACTTTGCTGGCGACGGCGCAAAGAAGGATGCCGACGGCGACATCTGGCTTCTCGGTCGAGTCGACGACGTGATGAACGTTTCGGGCCACCGCCTATCAACCACCGAGCTCGAATCGGCGTTGGTAGCGCATCCGTGGGTTGCCGAGGCCGCAGTGGTTGGCGCTCGCGATGAAGTTACCGGTCAAGCGGTTGTGGCATTCGTAATCTTGCGCCAAGACCAACTCGAGGCGGCCGGTGCAGACGCCGATGTCTCTCGAGTGCTGCGTGAGCACGTTGCCAAAGAGATTGGGCCGATTGCGAAGCCTCGTCAGATTCTTGTAGTTTCTGAGTTGCCGAAGACGCGTTCGGGCAAGATCATGCGACGACTACTTCGCGATGTTGCCGAAGACCGGCCGATCGGCGATGTAACCACTCTCGCCGACAGCGGAGTTATGGGCGCAATCGCCGGCAAGATTTCAGCTGGAGCGCAAGACTAACGACTACTTAAACTCGACTATAAGTTCTAGTTCAACCGGCGAGTCAAGCGGCAACACTGGCACGCCAACTGCCGAACGGGCATGCTGACCGGCATCGCCGAAAACCTCACCCAAGAACTCGGATGCTCCGTTGATGACGCCAGGCTGCCCAGAGAAATCTGGCGTGGATGCAACGAAGCCAACGAGCTTGACAACGCGAGTAACGCGGTCGAGGTCGCCGATGACCGACTTAACCGCGGCGAGCGCATTTAGAGCACACTGACGGGCATAGGCCTTGCCATTCTCTGGCGAAACGGTAGCTCCCAGCTTGCCGGTCTCAGGTAGCGCGCCGGCAACGAAAGGCAACTGACCAGAAGTGAATACCAAATTGCCCGAGACGACAGCCGGAACATAGGCGGCCACGGGCTTAGCGAGTTCGGGTAACGGCGAGCCTAGCTCGGCCAAACGCTCTTCGATGTGGCTCATTAGGCGACCACGCGCTTCATGAAAGCGATCAAACCGCCTGCAGGGCCAGCCTCAACAGAGACGAGTTCCCACCCGTCGACTCCCCAGGAGTTCAAAATCTGGGCTTCTTTGTGCAAAAGTAGCGGCACAGTGGCATATTCCCATCTGGTCACGTTCAGCATCCTCTCAAACTTTGCGGGTAACCTAGAGTCTATGTCTAGACGCGAGCGCCAAAAAACTGGCTCTGGAGGTGTGCTCAGATTCACTGGGCTCTCTGCTCTAGCAGGTGTACTGCGTTTTCGAAAACCTGCCTTCTTACATGAAGCCGGTCAACGCCTCGCAGTCTTCAACCCTCTTTGCCACAGATGATGCTGGCAAACCCGTCAAAGTTGCAACTTTCTATCACGAAAACAGAATCTCGGTTGATTACGAAGACATCTCTGAGTACTTCGTCAACGGTGTAGTCGCAACCGAAGACCCGCGCTTTTGGCAGCACGCCGGCGTAGACATTATTTCGTTTACTCGCGCTTCGTTCTCAAACGTCGCATCGGCAGGCCAGGGCCCCGGTGGCTCAACGATCACCATGCAGTACGTCAAGAACAGCCTTATCGCAGCGGCAACTATCGCTGGTGACGAAGAGGCCATTGCAGATGCTCAGGCTCGTTCGATCGACAGAAAACTTCGTGAAATGCGATTGGCGATAGCCCTCGAGCAGCAATCAAACAAAAAAGAAATCTTTGCGGGTTATTCGAACCTATCGTTTTTCGGTGGTCAGCTAAACGGTGTTGAGGCAGCGGCCAACTACTACTACGGTGTTACAGCGAAAGAGCTCAAGCTACACCAGGCCGCCATGTTGGCCGCCATGCTTAAAGCGCCCAATGACTACCGACCAGACATCGCTGAGAACTCGAACCGCGCCAAGAGTCGTCGCGACTATGTGATAAACAACATGCGCGATGCTGGCTACATCTCTTCAGCAGAGGCAGACGATGCAAAAGCAGAGCCAGTGGATGTCACGCCTCAAGACGCGCCGAGTGGCTGTGAGGCGAACCAAACCTACGCCTTCTTCTGCGACTACGTGGTGTGGTCGATTCGAAACAACATTGAGTTCGGTCAAACCGCTGAAGATCGCGAAAACCTGCTTCGACGCGGTGGCCTCGAGATCTACACCTCGATGAACATCGACATGCAGAAGGCTGCTGACGAAGCTACAAAGAAGTGGGTGCCGCCTACCGACGAAAGTCAGATCGGTTCGGCCTCCGTATCTGTAGAAGTAGGCACCGGGCGCGTTCTTTCGATGGCCCAGAACCGCATCTACGACCAGACTGGGTCAACCGAGCCGGGTCGCACCTCGGTGAACTACTCGACCGACAAAGAATATGGTGGCTCATCGGGCTTTCAGACCGGTTCGACTTACAAGCTTTTCACTCTCGCAGCTTGGCTCACCGCAGGTTACAAACTTAACGACCACGTAGACGGTCGAGTGCGCGAATGGAACGCTTCAGACTTCAGGGCTCGATGTGGAAACCTAGTCGGAACCTGGGCTCCAAACAACATCGTCAAAGAACCTGAAGACCTGAGTGTTGTCTCAGCCACCTCGATGTCGGTAAACACCGCCTTCGCATCGATGGCTGCGCAACTAGACCTCTGTGACATTCGCGATACCGCCATGGCATTCGGAGTTCACCGCGCCGACGGCACCGAACTTCAGTATGTTCCTTCGTCGATTCTTGGCGTTAACGAAATCGCACCGATCACAATGGCTGCAGCACTCGCCGGCATCGCAAACAACGGAACCTTCTGCACGCCGGTGGGTATCGACCGCGTCTTTGTTCGATCAACCAAAACCGATATGTCGATTCCGAAAACAAAGTGTTCGCAAGCGGTTACCCCTGAGGTTGCCCACGGCATGATTTACGCGATGAAGCGAGTAATGTCGGGCGGAACCGGTGGAGCGTCGAACACCGGGGACGGTGTAATGCTCGCTGGTAAAACCGGTACCACTGACTCCGGCGTACACACTTGGATGACCGGAACCTCGACCTCGGTCGCGACGGCCACCTGGGTCGGTAACGTTTCTGGCAACACTTCGCTGTCGCGCATCCGCTTGAATGGCAAAGCCGGAAACACAGTTCGTCACGATATTTGGCGCTCGATCATGAAGGTGGCGAACAAGGAATACCCGACCGGGACGTTCCAAGACCCACCTCAAGAGATGATCGACGCCACCATGATTGTGGTGCCGAAGGTTGCCGGCGTGTCGCCTGAGTCAGCAGCTGAAAACATCAAAATCAGCGACCTAAACGCAGCCATTCAGCCAAAGGGTGTGGCTTCATCGCTACCTAAGGGAACCGTGGCCTACACCAAGCCTTCGGCTGGCCAAGTCGTGCCTCGCGGAACGCAGATCAAGATTTATGTGAGCGCGGGCGGAAAGATCAAGATTCCTCGTGCAGGAGTTGTCGGCGAAACCGTTGAAACCGCGAAGGCCACTCTGTTGGCTCTCGGGTTCCCAGCGGTAACCGTTCGTGTCGCACCCAACGATTCCTGCGGGTAAGGTGGTCGGCACGGCACCTGGGGTTGGAACATCCGCTGCAGTAACCGGCGCCGTGCTGCTAATTATTTCAACCGGTCCGTAACCCAATGGAGTGGCTGCTAGCTCTAGTGGGCGTTGGCCTGCTTGCCGCAATCTGGGGCATCGGCATTGAGCGCCACCTCTACACGGTTCGGCAGACCGAAATCGCTGGAGTTTTGCCGACCGGCTCAAAACCCGTTCGAGTGCTTCATGTCAGCGATTTTCACCTCGCCCCTTGGCAAAAACGCAAGCAACGCTTCATCGCCGAACTCGCAAACCTGAACCCAGACCTAGTCGTCAACACCGGCGACAACCTCGGTCACCGCGACGCTATCGACCCGTTGGTCGAGTCACTGACTCCATTGATGCGTTACCCCGGTGTCTTTGCCCACGGTTCGAACGACTATGAAGCGCCCAGCCTGCGCAATCCGCTGAGTTACCTGTTGAGCCCGTCAAAACCGCAACACGGGCATCCGCTCGAAACAGAGCGCATGATCAAGGCTTTCGAGTCGGGTGGCTGGCTGAACCTGAATAACCGAGGCGGCGAGCTAACGGTTTCTGGGTTGCGCATTGGTTTTATTGGCTTGGATGACGCGCACGACGGCAAAGACGATGTGGCGAGCATCCCCGCTCAGGTCAGTAGCCAAACGGCTGTTGATCTGCGCATCGCGGTGACCCACGCGCCTTACCTGCGACTGATCGAACAGTTCACCGAGGCCGACGCGACGGTGATTTTCGCGGGGCACACACACGGCGGTCAAGTTTGTCTGCCGGGCAATCGCGCGCTGGTCACTAACTGCGACCTTCCTCCTCGTCATGCAAGGGGTCTGAGTGCCTGGAGCTTCGGCGGCAAGAGCGCGATTCTGAATGTCTGCGCAGGCTTGGGAACGTCGATTTTTGCACCGGTGAGGTTATTTTGCCGCCCAGAGGTTCGGCTAGTTACGCTGCTGCCCTAAGTGCTACTTGAGGGCCCAGATTTCGGGGCCGAGCGCAATGTAGTTGCCGCGCTCGTTATCGCAGCGGGCGTTAGTTTCATCAACCCAACAGGTGATTCCGTTGACCGAAATCTTTTCACCCGAGTTGAGGGTCAAAGCGCCCTTCGGGTCGGCGTAGGTTCCGCCCGAGCAAGGCATGTCGACAACCGGCAAGCCCGATGGCGCAGTAGCCCAAAGACGAACCTGGTAGCCATAAGAGAATTCGCAGGTGTCAGGCACGTTTAGAGGAGTGTAGAGAGCGTTTGCCTCGTTCTGCTCACAGACTGCGTAGTTGTTTTCAAAGTTGATGGTGCACCAAACCGAGCCGTTGCCCGCTCTAAAGGTGTATTCGCCGAAGCCCATGTCAAACTGCGTGGCATCAACCAGGGTTGCGTCGGCCGGAGCGGCGTCTGGAATCAAGGCAGGGTCAATGGTCGGCTGCCCGGAAGGGTTTGCTGTTGGATCAGCAACCGAAGTTCCCCCGCAGCCGCTGAGTAAAGTGATGAGCGCTAGTGAGACTAGAGCTAGTTTTGCGCGGCGCATATGTTCAACATACCTTTTTGGAACAGCAGTTAGATGGAGGCCTGAGTACAAACTTGCGGGCGTGTTGCCCAGTGCTGACGCAGGTTTAGGTAGGTCGAGCTTAGAACTCTGCCGCTACCAGCTCGGCGATTTCGTAAGTGTTCAAAGCGGCACCCTTGCGCAGGTTGTCGCCGACCACGAAAAAGTCGATGGTGTTGTCGAAGTCGAGTGCTTGACGAATGCGACCAACAAAGGTTGGGTCTTGGCCTGCGACGTGAGCCGGTGTCGGGTAGACGCCGTTGGCTGGGTCATCCATGACTCGGATGGTCGGCTGAGCCTCAAGCACTTCGCGAACCTGCTCGGGGGTGAGGTTATTTTCGAAAGTCGCGTGAACGGTGAGCGAGTGGCTGACCTGAACCGGCACACGCACGCAGCTAGCGGCAACCTTGAGGGTTGGAATGCCTAGAATCTTGCGCGACTCGTCGCGAACCTTCATCTCTTCGCTGGTGTGACCGCCGGCCTTCAGCGAACCCGCGAATGGAATCACGTTGAGGGCGATTGGTACTGGCCACGGTGACTCAGACTGT
The DNA here is from genome assembly GCA_041175645.1 of Actinomycetota bacterium. Lineage (GTDB taxonomy): Bacteria > Actinomycetota > Actinomycetes > Actinomycetales > Microbacteriaceae > Rhodoluna. Next base: position 13,563 of record JBEDEQ010000017.1, read on the forward strand.
GGTGCTCCACCGGCGGCGAGCGCAGCCGAAACATTGTCGCTGACTAGGCCGAGCTCACGTTGACCGCCAACCACTGCAAGCTCATCGGCTAGGCGCTCGATGCCAGCAGCGCCGGCACCCGATACGGCCTGGTAAGACGAGACGACTAGTTCTTTCAGGGTCCACTTGCGGTGCAGTGCACCCATCGCGGCCATCATGGTTAGGGTCGTGCAGTTCGGGTTTGAGATGATTCCGAGTGGGCGAATCTTCGCCTGCTCTGGGTTCACTTCTGGCACAACGAGCGGAACGTCTGGGTTCATGCGGAACGCACCCGAGTTGTCAACGGCAACCGCGCCGCGCTCAGCAGCGATCGGTGCCCACACCTCTGAAACCTCATCTGGCACGTCGAACATGGCAATGTCGATGCCGTCAAACGCTTCTGGCGACAGGGCCACAACGGTGAGTTCTTCACCGTGAACGGTGATCTTCTTGCCCGCTGAGCGTGGCGATGCAATGAGTCGAATCTCGCCCCAGATGTTTGGGCGGTTGTTGATGATGTCGATCATCACGGTGCCAACTGCGCCCGTTGCGCCTACTAGTGCGAGGTTTGGTTTGCGGCTCATCGGTTTCTCCTATGCCTGTTGGTTAAAAATCTCGGATGCTCGCGCTATGTTTAGCGGCCGGTGCCGGCGTAAACCGTGGCCTCGACGTCGGTGTCTAGCTCGAATGCGGTGTGCACGGCACGAGCAGCATCGTCTAGTTGGGCGATGTCGGTAACCACCGAAATACGAATCTCTGAAGTCGAAATCATCTCGATGTTTATGCCGGCCTTAGCTAAGGCGCCGAACAAGATGGCTGATACGCCAGAGTGGGTGCGCATGCCTGCACCAACTACCGAAAGCTTGCCGATTTCGTCATCGAACTCGAGGCGTTTAAAGCCGATTGAGCCTTGGGCTGCCTCGAGTGCTGCAACTACCTTGGCGCGGTCAGGTTTTGGAAGCGTGAACGAAATATCGCTGATCTTGGCCTCGACATCGGTTCCAGTTGCAGTGTTCTGAACGATCATGTCGATGTTGGCACCGGCTTCGGCCACTAGGGTGAACACCTCGGCTGCCTTGCCCGGCTGGTCTGGAATACCTTCAACCAAAATCTTGGACTGGCCTTTGTCGGTTGCTACGCCTGAAACGACTGACTCTTCCATGTTTTCTCCGTTGTTCGTTGCATAAACGATGGTGCCTGGATCTTCGCTAAACGTCGAGCGCACGCGAAGGTCTACATTGTGACGTCGAGCAAATTCGACGGCACGGATGTGCAAAATCTTGGCTCCCGCAGCTGCAAGTTCGAGCATCGACTCGACGTCGATTGCATCTAGCTTGCGGGCGGTAGGAATCACTCGAGGGTCGGCAGTGTAGACGCCGTCGACATCCGAGTAGATTTCACAAAGATCTGCGTCGAGAGCTGCCGCTAGCGCCACGGCTGTGGTGTCTGATCCTCCGCGACCGAGTGTGGTGATGTCTTTTGACTCACGGTTGAAGCCCTGAAAGCCTGCCACGATGGCGATGTCACCGGCATCGAGTGCTTCACGGATGCGGCCAGGGGTCACCTCGGCGATGCGAGCGTTTCCGTGCACTTCGTCGGTGATGATTCCGGCCTGAGAACCCGTGAATGAACGCGATTTTGCGCCAAGTGAGTTGATAGCGAGTGAAAGCAGCGCCATCGAGATTCGTTCGCCTGAGGTGAGCAGCATGTCGAGTTCGCGAGGGCTGGGGCTGTCGGTGACCTGGTGGGCTAGATCGAGCAGTTCGTCGGTGGTGTCACCCATCGCCGAGACGACTACTACGACTTGGTTTCCGGCTTTTTGGGCAGCAATAACGCGCTTTGCGACGTGCTTGATTTTGTTGGCGTCGCCTACAGACGATCCGCCATACTTTTGCACGATTAGGGCCAAAGCTCTGCTCCTGAAAATTGTCGAACAACTTGATTTTTGGGGGGTGGGATTCGACGGTGAATCAGTGATTTTCGAGACTCGAAGACTGCTTATAAGTCTAGTTGACTTGTCGGCGACCCTCAAAGGCGCGACCCAACGTGACTTCGTCTGCATATTCGAGGTCTCCGCCGACCGGTAGACCCGATGCGAGGCGTGAAATTGTGATTCCGAGCGGGCTCAACATGCGGGTTAGGTAGGTTGCCGTGGCCTCGCCTTCGAGGTTCGGGTCGGTCGCGATGATGATTTCTTGAATTTCTGGGTTGCCGAGTCGAGCCATTAGCTCTTTGATGCGCAGGTTGTCTGGGCCAATGCCTTCGATTGGGCTGATCGCGCCACCGAGCACGTGGTAGGTGCCTCTAAATTCGCGGGTTCGCTCGATGGCCTGAACATCTTTGCTTTCTTCGACGACGCAGATGGCTGTTCTGGTGCGCCTAGGGTCGCGGCAAATGTTGCACTGCACGTCTTCGGCCACATTGCCGCAAATTTCGCAGAATCGTACGCGTTCTTTGACCTCAAGTAGCACCTGAGCCAGGCGCTTGGCTTGGTCATCTTCGGTTTGCAGCAGGTGAAAAGCGATTCGCTGTGCCGACTTTGGGCCGACGCCCGGCAATCGGCTCAGCTCGTCGATGAGTTCTTGAACTACGCCTTCATACATCAGCGGCCGCCGCTTGGGTTATCGAGTGGCTTTGCGCCGAATTCACGCAAGATCGATTCTCCGTAACGCTCGGCGTCAGGAACATCTGCCTTGCGAGACTTGGTGGCCTTGGCTGGCTTTTCTTCGGCTACTGGTTCGGCGTCAGGTTCGACCTCTGGCTCGGCTTGAACCTCAATCGGAGTGGTTGGCGTTTCGGCGGCAGTTGCAGGCACTTCGACGACGGGCGCTGAGGCAACCGGCTCGGCCGCAACAGGCGCCTCGACAACTGTTGCAAAGACTTCGACTAGTGGCTTGAACTTGACGGTCACGCCGAGTTCGTCGGTGATGGCCTTGCGAAGAACATCTGGCGCTTGACCCGAAGTCTTGAAAGTTTCGAGATCACTCTGGCTCATGAAGCGAAGGGTTAGCACGCCTTCGGCAAACTCGACGACCTTGAGTGTGTAGGCGACAATCCACGCACTCTTCGATGCTTTTTCGACGCGACTCAAAATGGCCTGCCAAGAATCTCTGAATGCTTCGGTGGTGAGCTCAGGGATGCTGACCGCGGCCGCGCTAGCAGGCGGTGTTGCGGCTGGTGCCGCTTGGGTTTGTGACGCTGGCGTTGAGGGGGCTTGCGCCGCTGGTGCGGTTGCGGGTTTGGTTGGCTCGGCCTCGGCGGCAGGGGCGGCAGCCTTGGCTGCAGGCGCCGCCGGGGCGGCACCGTCGCTTGCCAAGCCGATTCGTCGTTCAAGACGCTCGATGCGTGCCAGCGAGCCAACCTCAGAGGTGTCGGCTGCCGGAACGAGAACGCGAGCAATCATGAGCTCTAGGTGAAGCTTCGGGCTGGTTGCGCCAGACATTGCGGTCAGCGAATCGTTGACGATGTCGGCTGCATGTGCCAACTCTGACGGACCAAACTGCTCGGCCTGCATGCGCATCTTCTCGAGCTGGTCGTCGCTCACACCGCGCAATACGGCCTTGGCATCGTGGCCGGCAGCAGCAACCAAAATGAGGTCGCGCAAGCGCTCGAGAATATCTTCGACAAACTGTCGTGGGTCTTGACCGGTTTGAATCACGCGATCTACGGCGGCAAAAGCGGCCGATGAGTCGTGCAGCGAGAGTGCCTCGACGGCTTCGTCGAGAAGAGTGTCGGGAGTGTATCCGAGTAGTGCCACCGCACGCTCGTATTCAACTTTCGAACCCTCAGAGCCAGCAATCAACTGGTCGAGAAGTGAGAGTGAATCGCGAACCGAGCCGCCACCTGAACGAACCACGAGAGACAAAACACCCGGCGCAACCTCGACGCCCTCGCTGGTGCAGAGCTGCTCAAGGTAGTCGAGCATTAGGGCAGGTGGCACGAGCCTGAACGGGTAGTGGTGGGTGCGTGAGCGGATGGTCGAAATGACCTTCTCTGGCTCTGTGGTTGCAAAGATGAACTTGACGTGGGCTGGTGGCTCTTCAACGATCTTTAGCAGGGCGTTGAAGCCTGCCGCGGTCACCATGTGAGCCTCGTCGAGAATAAAAATTTTGTAGCGGTCGCGGGCCGGAGCAAAAGCTGCTCGTTCACGAAGATCGCGAGCATCGTCAACACCGTTGTGGCTGGCGGCGTCGATTTCGACTACATCCATGCTGCCACCGCCGTTGCGAGATAGTTCGATGCAGCTCGGGCATTTGCCACAAGGGGTGTCGGTTGGGCCTTCGGCGCAGTTAAGGCAGCGTGCCAAGATGCGGGCCGAGGTGGTTTTACCGCAACCGCGAGGGCCAGAAAAGAGGTAGGCGTGGTTGACTCGATCGCCGCGAAGCGCGGTCATTAGAGGCGCGGTTACTTGAGACTGGCCGATGAGTTCGGCGAAAGTCTCGGGGCGATAGCGACGGTATAGAGCGGTGACCACGGTTGAAGCCTAACCTCCTCATACGACATCGAGCCGCCTGAAAACAGGCAGTTGTGAAAAGACTCCCCGCACACCCGCCAGAGCCCAGTTACCCTTGCTATCTTTCGATCCTGGGGGAGTTAGCTGAGGTGACGCCGCACGGGGAGTCCACGGGTAATTCTACGCCTTTTCAGACAGACTAAACTCGATTCAGGATGTCGGTGATTTCGATTGCGGGCACCAAGGAGAATTCGCCTAGTGGCCTATGGCGCGCGCTTGGAAAGCGCGTTGAGTGAAAGCTCTCGGGGGTTCGAATCCCCCATTCTCCGCCAGTTTTACATCAACCCCGTCAATTAATTACTTCAGCGCAACCCACTTCTCAAGTAGTTCTAAGGTTGATGTAATTCCATCCTCAGACTGCATTTTGCTTGAAAGCGCTCCTACTGCCGACTGGTGATTCTTAGCTTCTTTGATTGCGTTGGATAAAGAATCGACCGTTAGTTTTTTGCTAGAAAAAGCTTTAGGTCCCAATCCTTGACGATGAAGCAACGCACCCCACCAGGGTTGATCGGCTATAAATGGAACAATGACTGAAGGAACCCCGGCACGAAGGGCGCTCTGGACTGTCCCCGCTCCACCGTGATGGACGGCCACCACCACTCTAGAAAACACTTCAGCGTGATTTACCGATTGCACTGTCAAGACCCCGGGGGTCTCCTTGGTCTGTTCAAGACCACCCCAACCAGTGACTATCAGGGCCTGCAGTCCTGCTTTCTTCGCGGCCTCGATCGCAATTTCTGTTCGTCTCTTCGCATTGCCTGATGCCATAGACCCAAACCCGAAATAGGCAGTAGGTGCGCGTTCGATAAATTCGAGAACTTTCGGATCTTCTTTTGATTCTTTCTTGGGGGAGACCCAGGGACCCACAATTTGAGTCTTTTCAGTCCAGTCTTTTGGTCTACTGATCAGACTTGGAGAAACAAGACAAACCGAATAGTCAGCTTCTCTAACCGGAGCCCCGATTCGTCTAGAGATAGCAAGGAGCTCTTTTGAAAACAGGGAGGATGACTGCGCGACTATTTTGTAGCTGAACTTGTTGAAAGGCCCGAGGTTTCCAGACCCCAACCCAGCTGCTCCAAACTCACGAGTTGGTGTAATCAGCGGAGCTAGCTCCACAACAACAGAAATTGCCCCGACCTTTTCCGCAGCTATTGGTGCCGAAAGGACTTTAGGGTGGTAAATCACAGCATCCGGTTTAGTTTCCAAAATAACATCCGCCACTTTATTCAAAGCGGAAGTCATCACGGGCTTCACTCTGGTATTGAAGTCCTTCATAGCCTGAATCACCGATACCCCAGTATCTTGGATTAAGTCCAAAAAGCTTCCTGAGAGCGCAACAGGCTCAATACCAGCTGAAGAAATCTGATCCACAAACTCAGAGGTGGCTACAAGAGACACCTGATGGCCTTTTTCCTTTGCCTGAATTGCAAAGTTTAAAAATGGCTCAAAGTCTCCTCTACTGCCCAATGTGGCAAGAAAAATCTTCAATTTTTGAGTGCTCCTCTCAACTCATAAGTGTGTAACTGGCGGAGAATGTTGCTCGACTAATTCGCTCGACTGCCCCAACTCGTTTCACGTTTCAAAGCTACAAGAAAACTGCGGACAAAGATTTCCCTGGCTTCAATGGCGTAGAAACATGGCGTAGAAAGTGTTTCTGGACTCGTTGACCTCAGTATTTATGCGGGCAAGAGGGCGATAGTTCGAATCCCCCATTCTCCGCCAGCAACTACCTTGATTAATCTGGGGCTTTTTCTATTTGGTGAGCGCTCTATTGATCGACGCCACCAACGACTTGGCATCGTCACAGCCGACAACGAGCCGGCCCCATTTGTGGTTGATGAGTTGAATCACGGCGATTTCTTGATTTCTACCCCAGAGTGAAAGAGTTCTTTCGCCCGACTTCCAGAATGTTCCCCTAGCGATTACTCCGGGAAGACCGGTTCCAGGAGCCCTAATCCCTAGGCTTCCTGATCGAATGAAGTTTGGATCCTCTGTAGCGCCAACAACGCACGTTAGAGGGACTGAAAAAGTGCCCTGAAGAGCCTGCACGGCTTCAAAGGCTCCAATAGAGACATGGAGACATTCGTTTTTGATTGTGACTTTGGCCATTTTATTTCTCCTTCATTTTTGCCAAAAGGTTTGACCCAAGCAGAGTTGAGAACTCTCCACTTTCCTGGCCAACAATATTCAGACAAAGTCGCTTTATCTGCTCATCATCAGTGGCGAGGTCTTTCAACGCAACGGTCAGAAGGTCGAGATTTTCCACACTCTTCTCAAAGTTGACTGACACCTCGGCAAGAAGGAGTTCAAAGAGGTTTCGCTTGGATCCGAACGCCTTGTAAAGACTGCCGCGGAGCAAACCAGTTGCCTTGACTAGATCGTCGATGGATGTCCCGTTGTAGCCCTGGTTCGAGAACAGCCTGCGCGCTTGCGATAGAACGATGCTCTCATCAAATGCTCTTGGTCTTGCCATACCAAAACTATAGCAATAAGTGAACGATTGGTCAATAACTGCGGTTCATCGGCAAAAGGCGTAGAAAGGCCTAGAAAGACGTCGTAAAAAACTCCATGAGACTCGCATTATCTCTACCGATTCTAGAAAGGCAGGCACGAGTGCGTTTCTCGTATTCTCCGCAAACAAAACGACAGCCTTTCGGGCGGTCTTTTTTGCTGGGTTTAAAGGGGTGGATTCGAACGTTCGCTGGTTCCTGACTCGCGAAGCGATTTAGGGCCATTCTGCGCACAACAACTTGGGTTCGCTCTCTGGAGTGGTTGAGCCCTAGATTTTGTTTATCGCCAGTTGGTCGCGATTTTTAAAAATCACCCAAAGAGTTACCAGGTGAAGCGCGGCTATTCCCAAATTGCTCATCACAACAGGGTTCATGATGGTACCGACAGTGAAGGGTGTTGTGACCTTATATATAATTTGGGTTGAAAGTAACGGGATCACAAAAACAGGAATCGTCTTGACGAGTAGGACGCTAGAAAGCGCAAGAATTGCGAAGTAAATCGAGGCCAAGATTCCACGGGATTCTGAAAACTCACCCCAGGCCCTGTCGATGATTGGTGACCCAATTGCCATTCCAAAAACAATCGGAATCAAAACCAAGATGTTTACAGCTAGAGAGATGCGAATCATTGTCTTCATGTTTTTCCTGCCTTGGTTCAATCGTATTCGGACAAGTCAAAGCCCTGGATGGGTTAGTTCTACCGCTCCTCGAGAGACTGCACAACGTTCAGCCTTAACCCTTAGATGAGCCACCTCAATCAACTTGCTCTATGGAATAACGCCTTCTAGCTGCTGATCAGTAATTGAGAACTGTGTAGCCAGAGGCTACGTATTTTCTAACTGAAGCTTCACCCTCAAACTCATCGAGAAGGACGATGCCAGCCTCAGCTATGGGATCAGCTACCTTGTGAGACTTCGAGCACACTTTGCAGGCGCCAGCGATATTGCTCTTCACAAGCAAGTATTGAGAGTGAAAGCTCCCGCCCGGCCGAATAATTTCTGCCAAGGCCTCGGTTCCCGAACCGTCGAAAACAATGGCAACCTCATCGCCGGCGCTGATAAATTCATGTGCCGTTCTGAGTGCTCGGTATACGCGGCTTGCATCTCCGATAATCGGTTCATAGATGAATAATGCAACCTTGAGATTCAAGGCACCTCTCCTTCATGTTTGAGCACATGTCTACCACAAAAAAGTTTGTGGCTAACTAGTAGACCAACTCGCGCAACAAAACTTTCTCTCGCTAAACGCGTTCAAAGCCGAGCTTTTGGTAGAGCATCCGCGCCGGGTTTTCTTCTGAAACATAGAGCACCACCTCGTCGTGACCCTGCTCGACCAAAACCGCGGCGGCACGTTTGATCAATGTCGTCGCATGTCCCTCACCGGCTGCAGATTTTGCCGTGTAAACAAAGAGGATGGTCGGCAAACCGTCAAGGTGGCTGACAAATAGAGCTGAGACGGGCAAACCATTGCTATCGGTAATTACACCAGACGCAGCAACGTTGAACTGCCCGTAACGCCCAGCCGAAGTGGCGCGAATTTCAGCCGCGGCAACAATTTCGTCGTCGCCATCTTCCCAGTCGGTTGTGCCTCGGTAGGCATCGACCATGAGGTCGGCTAGTTGCTCGACTTCGAAGTCTGAAACTCCTGCAACTGTCGAGTGTTCGGCTATTTTGTGACAGGCTGCCACCATCTGTATCTTCGCCATGCCTAAATGTTAGCCAGGCTGCGGGCTGCAAAGCCTAGGCTTTAGCCATGAAACCGACCCAAGAAACCATCGAGTGGATGCTCGACAGTGACCCTGCGCTCAAGTGGCAGGTTGAGCGAGACATCCTAGGTTTGCCAGAGAGCGAATGGCAAAAAACCCGCGCACTCACCGCCACCGAGGGAATCGGCGCTCGCTTGCTTGCACTACAAGACGAAGATGGCCAATGGGCTGGTGGAGCATACTTTCCAACTCGCGAAGACGCCCGAGCCCTGCCATATGTTGAGGGCGAAAAGGGTCAACCATACATCGCAACCACGTGGACTCTGAACTCACTACGCGAGTGGGGAGTCGATGCATCCGCGCTCACAGACACCGCCAATCGCCTCGATGCCGGCTGCAAATGGGAGTATGACGACCTGCCTTATTGGGGCGGCGAAGTCGATTGCTGCATCAATGCGTTCACCCTTTCGAACGGTGCTTGGCTGGGTCGCGACATGAGCGCCAACGTTCAGTGGTTTCTAGATCACCAGCTCGAAGACGGTGGCTGGAACTGCGACTGGATCGAAGGTGCCGTTCGCTCATCGTTTCACTCGACACTGAACTCACTGGCCGGCCTGCTCGATTACGAGTTGCGCACCGGCAAGAACCAAAAAGTCGCGGATGCTCGCAAGCGAGCCGAGGAATACCTCTTGCAACGCCGACTCATGTTCAGACTGTCAACCGGCGAGCCCGTTGGCCCATGGTTGAACGACCTCGCTTACCCGTTCAGGTGGAACTATTCGATAATTCGGGCATTGAACTATTTCAGAGACTCCGCCGTATTCGCGGGCACAGAGCCAGACCCACGAATTGCCGAAGCGGCAGAAACTCTTGCCGCCATGGCCAACGAGAATGGGCACTGGGTCACCAACGACCGCATTCCGGGCCAGGTTTGGTTCGATGTCGACACACCGGTCGGCGAAGAGTCAAAGTGGCTTACCTTCTTTGCTCTGCGAGCGCTTGCTTGGGCAAAGCCCTAGAGAGTTACTTTTTCTTCGGCTTAAAGAACGACTTTATTCTTGCCACGATGATCTCGAGGCCCTGCATGCCCTGCTTGTTAAGTTCACGCGCCCACTCGAGTTCGAGGGCCAAAACCGTTAGTCCGAAAAAGATAAACAGCAAACCTGGGCCAGGTGTGACCATCATGATGAGGCCGAGAATTAGAAGAATGAAGCCGATTGTCATCGTTACTGCAAAGCGCACCGGATGCGGCAACTTGCTTAGAAACTTCTTTAGCTTGTCCATGGCTGCCTAACTACTCTCTTGTTGCAAGTGAGATTGTTTCAAAACTAAACCCTCTGCGTCATTTAGCCACGACTTTCTGCAAAACACCTGAAAACCCAGCACTAGGCTTACCCCATGACCTACGTTGTGGACTTCATAAACGTTTCAACCGTCGGGCTCGAAAGCTCGCCCGTTGCCGAAACGCTCGCCGGTTTGCGAGCCAACGAAGCCCGCTATTTCAAGAACAAATACGACGCAACTTTTGTGACCGAGCCAGCCGCAAAAGCCAAGACACTGGTCGAATATGTTTCGAGAGTGTTAGCCGAACGCGAGATCGTGCCAAGTTCAAAGCCGCTTGAAGCAGCAGAACTCTTAGTCGATGGCATTCGCTGGACACACGTGTTCTATGAGAGCGGCTTAGCGATAAACGTTCTCTACACTCTCGAACCAGGTGGCAAACGTGCAGTTGGCTTCAAACTTTCGATGGGCATGGATGTTCCACCCGAGCTCGCCGACAAATTCAAGTTTGTGCGCCAAAAGTCGAAGCTGGCGGGCGAAATTCGTGGCTCTTACTTTGTGATCAAGGGCGAGTACTAAAGACTCTCGCCTGAAGTCCAGGGAATAAAGAGGCCTCGCGTGGCCTTGTGTTTGGTGCACACAGCCAAAACATCAAGAGACTGAGCCCCCATAAATTGAACGATTTTTTCAATCAGCCAAACCTTCGAAACCTCGTGGACTCGTT
>JBEDEQ010000018.1:0-12773 GCA_041175645.1 Actinomycetota bacterium
GCGATTGGTGAGCCGAAGCCGATTCCCTTTTTGCCAGCACGGGCCGAAATGATTTCTTCAAGGCCGGCGAATGCACCGGCGACGATGAACAAGACGTTGGTCGTGTCGAGTTGAATGAATTCTTGCTGTGGATGCTTGCGCCCACCCTGTGGCGGAACCGAAGCGACGGTGCCCTCAAGAATCTTCAGTAGGGCCTGCTGAACGCCCTCGCCCGAAACGTCACGGGTGATTGAGGGGTTCTCAGCCTTGCGAGAAATCTTGTCGATTTCGTCGATATAGATGATTCCAGTCTCGGCACGCTTTACATCGCCATCTGCCGCCTGCAGTAATTTGAGCAAGATGTTCTCGACATCTTCACCAACGTAACCGGCTTCGGTTAGCGCGGTGGCATCGGCAACTGCGAAGGGAACGTTTAGCTTTTTAGCCAGGGTCTGAGCGAGGTAGGTCTTGCCGCATCCGGTTGGACCGATCATCAAGATGTTCGACTTGGCAATTTCGATTTCGTCGTGTTCTTTACCCGCAGTGGTTAGAGTTCCACGCGAACGAATGCGCTTGTAGTGGTTGTAAACGGCTACCGAAAGCGCGCGCTTGGCTTGCTCTTGACCGATCACGTATTCATCTAGAGCGGCAAAAATCTCTTTTGGCTTCGGCAGTTCGGTTTCGTCGAAGGTTTTTGTGGCAACCGCTTCACCGAGTTCTTCTTCGATGATTTCGTTGCAGAGGCCGATGCACTCGTCGCAAATGTAAACACCTGGTCCGGCAATTAGCTTGCGAACCTGCTTCTGACTCTTTCCGCAGAAAGAGCACTTCAGCATGTCGCCAGATTCGGTCAGGGTACTCATAGATAAAACCCTATAGGCAGGCAAAGACAAAGCGGGCGAGCAACGCTCACCCGCTTTGGTCTAAAAGCTATTACTTGTTCTTGCGCGAGGTTAGAACCTGGTCGATGAGACCGTAGGTCAGAGCCTCTTCTGAGGTTAAGATGTTGTCGCGATCGATGTCTTTCTTGACTTCTTCAACAGTGCGCTTTGAGTGCTTCGAGATGGTCTCTTCTAGCCACTCGCGCAGGCGCATCATTTCGCGAGCCTGAATCTCGATGTCTGAGGCCTGACCACGGTCGCCGCCACTGGCTGGCTGGTGAATCAGGATGCGCGCGTTCGGCAATGCGAGACGCTTGCCTGGCGCACCTGCAGCCAAAAGCACCGCAGCAGCCGAAGCTGCCTGCCCGAGGCAAACGGTCTGAATCTGCGGGCGGATGTACTGCATGGTGTCGTAGATCGCGGTCATCGCGGTGAACGAACCACCTGGAGAGTTGATGTACATGGTGATGTCGCGGTCTGGGTCTTGAGACTCAAGAACCAGCAGCTGCGCCATGATGTCATCTGCAGATGCGTCGTCAACCTGAACACCAAGAAATACGATGCGGTCTTCGAAAAGCTTGTTGTAAGGGTTCTGCTCGCGGTAACCGTATGAGGTGCGCTCGGTAAAGCTCGGCAGAATGTAGCGAGCCTGTGGGCTTAGAAAGTTTGAATCGGTCACTGTGTTCTCCTTGTGCCTTACTTGCTACCGACGCCGGTGGCAGAGCCAGCGAATTTTTGAATGTGATCGATGAAACCGTAGGCAAGAGCTTCTTCGGCCGTGAACCAACGGTCGCGGTCACCATCGGCCATTACCTGCTCGACGGTTTTGCCGGTTTGCTCGGCGGTGAGACTAGCCAGCTGGCGCTTCATCGAAAGAATCAGTTGGGCCTGGGTTTGAATGTCGCTTGCGGTTCCGCCAAAGCCACCGTGTGGCTGGTGAAGTAGAACGCGGGTGTTCGGGGTTGCGTAGCGCTTGCCCTTGGTACCAGACGAAAGCAAGAACTGCCCCATCGAAGCACACATGCCGATGCCGACGGTCACGATGTCGTTTGGCACGTACTGCATGGTGTCGTAGATTGCCATACCGGCGGTAATCGAACCACCCGGTGAGTTGATGTAAAGGTAAATGTCTTTTTTGGAGTCTTCGGCAGCCAACAAAAGCATCTTGGCGCAAATTTCGTTGGCGTTGTCATCGCGAACGTCTTCTCCGAGCCAGATGATGCGGTCTTTCAAAAGACGATCGAAAGTGCTGTTAGGCCATGGGCTGTGTTCTGCCATTGTGACGAACTCCTTGATAGATAGTTACTGCAACTCAAACGATACTTTGGTGCCGAGGCATTTCTCGGTGGTGTTCGCCCATGGCAAAAGACGTGTCTTATGGGCTTCGCCGCGACATCCGAGTGTTTCTAGTGCTGGTTGCGCAGGCGCTCAAGCACAATCTCAAGCTCGGCCGGGTAAGGGCTCTCGAACTCGACCTTCATTGCACTAATCGGATGCTCGAAGCTGAGTCTCGTCGCGTGCAACCACTGGTGCTCGATGCCCATTTTTGCCGCGAGCTTTGGGTCAGCGCCATACATGGTGTCGCCAAGCAGCGGATGCTTGAACACTGAGAAGTGAACACGAATTTGGTGCGTGCGACCGGTCTCGAGCACGATTTCAAGCAACGATGCCGACGGGAAAGCCTCGAGCGTCTCGTAATGAGTGACCGAAGGTTTGCCGTCATTGGCGACGGTGAACTTGAACTCGGCCTTGGGGTGTCGGCCAATCGGGGCGTCGATGGTGCCACTCGACGGGTCGGGGTGGCCTTGAACAATGGCGTGGTAAACCTTGTGCACGGTGCGGTCACGAAAGGCCTGCTTGAGTCTCGAATAGGCGAGTTCAGATTTTGCGATGGTCATCAAGCCGGTGGTACCGACGTCGAGGCGCTGCACAATGCCCTGGCGCTCGCTCGCACCAGATGTGGTGATCTTCACACCGGCGGCAACCAACGCGCCGACTACGGTTGGCCCTGACCAACCAACCGATGGATGCGCAGCCATACCAGCCGGCTTGTCGATAACCACGATGTCGTCGTCTTCGTAAACAATGCGAAAGTCGTCGACCACCACGGGCACTATTTCGAGCGGGTTCTTGGGCTCGGGTAAAACGATCTCGAGCATCTCGCCGCCAACCAGACGGTCGCTCTTTGAAAGCACCTTGCCAGACAGGGTTACTCCCCCGGCCTCGATGATGTCAGCGCTGGCCGAGCGGCTTAGCCCAAGAAGTTTGGCAACGCCCGCGTCGGCACGCTCACCACCGAGCCCGTCAGGAACGGGTAGATAACGATTGTCAGACATCCTTAGCGCCACCGATTTTGTCGCCAGCGATGATTCTCCATGCGACCAAGGTCATGCCTACAGAAATGCAAATGTCGGCGAAGTTGAAAATCGGAAAGTTGAACGGTATTTGAATGAAATCAACTACGTGACCGTTGGCGAAGCCTGGCTCACGAACCAAACGGTCGATCAGGTTTCCTAGGATGCCACCACCGAGCACTCCGGCCAGAACAAGCCAGAGCCTGTTGTGCACCTTGTGCGCACGAAGAATGAGAATCGAGAATGCAGCTGTCGAAAGAAGCGTGAAGAACCAGGTAACGCCGAAACCAAGACTGAAACCGGCTGAGTCATTGAAGGTAAGTCGCCAGGCCAGAACGTCACCAAGCACTGGCACGATTCGCCCCGGCTCTAGATTTTCAAGCGCTAGCCACTTAGTGAACTGGTCAACTAAAACGAGGGCAAGAGCAATCACTGCAACAGAAACCGTTCGCAGTGCCGGCTTTAGCGTGAGCTCGCGCAATTCCTAGTACTCGGTGATCGAAGCAGCAGGGTTGGTTGGGATGACCGTTGGGCCGGTCTGAATCGAAGGCGAAGGTGACACACGGTTGTTGTCAATTTCGCTGAGCTGCGCCTCGATGAATTGCTTTAGACGAAGGCGGTATTCACGCTCGTAGGCGCGCAGTTCTGAAATGGTGTGCTCGATGAGAGCCTTTTCTTGTTCAAAACGGTTCTCTTCAGACTTTTGCTTAGCCTCGGCCTCGCGAACAATGCGAGCCGCGGTCGCGTGACCTTCGGCGATAAGTGCGTCGCGCTTGGCAATACCCTCGCGAACGTGCTCGTCGTGAAGTTTGCGGGCCAACTGAAGCAGGTTGTTGGTGTTGTTGCCATCAAGTGAAGACGGGTCTGCAACGGCCTCTGGAAAAGCGCTGGTTGGGTCAACGATTTGGGTCGGAGTAGGAGCAGGAAGCGAACTAACTAACTGGTTCGCCATGCCGGCGGCACCGCGTTGAAGCTCGGCTAGTCGTGCCTCAGAAGCTAGTAAACGCTGACGAAGATCTTCGTTTTCTTGGTTTAGTCGACGAAGCTCAACAACGAGTTCATCTAGAAAGTCATCGACCTCGTCTTGGTCGTAACCCTCACGAAACTTCGTTGGTTGAAATCTCTTATTGACCACATCTTCTGGAGTCAAAGGCATTTCAGTCCTCAATTCGTTGACAGCACTTATCAGAGGTAAGGTTACCTCACTCTGGTCGGCTAGAGAGTGGCTGCTAACACCCTGAGCACATTTTGGGCCACAAAGATCAGCACCATACCGATGGTCCAGCCGAAGTCGAGTCCGAGCATCCCGACTCGAACAGTCGGAATGAAGCGGCGGATGCTGTTCACCAGCCAGTCGGTTGCCGTGTAGCAAATTTCAGCCACAGCGATGAGTAGACCCTTTGGTCTCCATGCTGGGTTCGCGCTTCTGATCAGTTCGAAAATCAGACGACCGATCATTGCATAGGTCAAAATTCGTAACGCCCAATCAAGGGCGATAAAGAGAATGCCCATTACGGCTTGACGAGGTCGTCGCTGCCGTCTAGTTCACTCTCGTCTTCATCGTTGACTTCAACGCTGTTCGGAGTGAGTAGGTAAACCTTTGCGGTCACACGCTTGATGTGCCCCTCTAGACCTTCTTTGAGGCCACACATGAAGTCGACAAGCTTGCGAGCATCCGCTTCTGACATTTGCGCCATGTTCACGATTACTGGAACGCCAACTCTGTAAACCTCGGCAATTGAACGCGCTTCTGCGTAGCTAACCGGGTCAAAGGTTTGAATCTCTGAGATGTCTCCCGAAGAACGACGGCGAGTCACTGCAGGTCGAGCTGCACGAGGTGCGCTGGCTGCGGTAGTAGTAGTTGGCTGCTCGTCATCGCCGATGCCAAGGTAACCAGTAACTTTTGAAAACAGGCCCATCAGAGTCCTCCTAGTGAACTTTTCGTTCTAAGAATATGGCTAGTAGTTTCGTTTGCCCGTTATTGCTGTGCCAATGCGCAAGTGTGTCGCACCGTAGGCGAGCGCGGTCTCGAAGTCTTGTGACATGCCAGCCGAAATGAACTTCGCCTGCGGCGCAACAGCCATGAGTTTCTGGCTTAGGTTGGCGATTTTCGCAAACTCGCTTTCGAGAGGTTCATCGAGTGCTGCAACGGCCATGATTCCCAGCAGATTTAGGCCGGATGCACCGGCCACGCGCTCTGCAAAAGGCTCCAGTTCGGCGGGGTTTACGCCGCCGCGACCTGGGTCTGAAGTCAGATTTATCTGTAGAAACACGTCAAGTGGACTAGGTCTCTCGGCCGTCGCCTTTTCTAACGCGATCAAAAGTGACTCGCGGTCTACCGAGTGCACAACATCGGCATAAGCGGCAACACTCTTGGCTTTATTGCTCTGCAGCTGACCAACGAAGTGCCAGGTCGGCTTTGACCCAGAAACTAATTGAGCGAGTTCGGCCGCCTTGGGCGCAGCTTCTTGATCGCGATTTTCGCCGAAATCTCGAATGCCGAGCCCATAAAGCTCAACGGCTAAATCGACCGGATGGTTCTTGGTCACTACAACGAGAGTGACCTCATCGCGACCTCTGCCAAGCCTTTGCAGCGTGCTGCGAATTTGCCCTTCAACGGCATTTAACCGTTGTTCGAGAGTCATCGTCTAGCGAAGAAAGTCTGGAATGTCGAGGTCATCGCCAAAGGTGCCGTCTTCAGACTGTGGAGTCTCATCGACAGTGTTGATGGCACGAGTGGTAGGCGCAGATTCGTCAACCAGGTCATCGAGGTAAGACTTTGAGCTCGAAGCAGGTGCTGCCGCTTCAGCATCGTCAAACCAAGATCTGGTTGGCTCTGCTGCTGGCTCATCAACCACCGGAATCGAGCCAGTGGTTGCAGCCGCTGCAAACGCTGCAGGAGCTGCGGCCGCGGCTACGGGGGCTGCCGCCGTTGCTGGTGCGTAGATTGGTCGCGCAGGACGCTTGACCTGGTTTACGCCTTCAAAGCCAGCTGCAATAACGGTGATTCGAATCTCGTCGCCGAGGCTATCGTCGATGGTGCAACCGAAGATGACGTTGGCCTGTGGGTTCACTGCTTCTTGAACCAATCGAGCGGCCTCGTCGATCTCGTGAAGGCCGATGTTCGATGCACCTTGGAACGATAGAAGAACGCCATGTGCACCATCGATGCTGGTCTCAAGCATTGGGCTCGAAATAGCGGCTTCTGCGGCACGAATGGCTCGGTCTTCACCCTTGGCGCTTCCGATTCCCATGAGAGCGCTACCGGCACCCTGCATCACCGAACGAACGTCGGCAAAGTCAACGTTGATTAGGCCAGGCACGGCGATTAGGTCGGTGATGCCCTGAACACCCGAGCGAAGAACGTCGTCGGCAATCATGAACGCGTCGACGAACGAAACCGAACGGTTTTCGATCTCGAGAAGTCGCTGGTTTGGAACCACGATGAGTGTGTCAACTTCTGAGCGAAGTACTTCGATACCGGCGTTTGCCTGGTCTGCGCGACGAGCGCCTTCGAAAGAGAACGGGCGAGTTACGACACCTACGGTTAGAGCACCGGTCTGCTTGGCGATGCGGGCAACTACCGGGGCAGCTCCGGTTCCGGTGCCACCACCTTCACCGGCGGTAACGAACACCATGTCTGCCCCACGCAATACTGCTTCGATCTCGTCAGCGTGGTCTTCTGCAGCGCGGCGACCGATTTCTGGGTCGGCACCGGCACCGAGACCGCGGGTTAGCTCGCGGCCAATGTCAATCTTGACGTCGGCTGGGCTAAGCAGCAGCGCTTGCGAGTCGGTGTTGATGGCAATGAACTCGACGCCGCGCAAACCAGCCTCGACCATACGGTTGATGGCGTTGACGCCACCGCCTCCGACGCCGACGACTTTGATGACTGCGAGGTAGTTGTTGCTCAGGCTTGCCATGATGCTCCTTATAAAAATTCGTGCGGTTGGGAAACCCTAAACCTCTGGCTGAGGCTTAACTGCTTACCGTTTTTGTAGTCCGCGCCAAAAAAGTAGATGAAGAACAGCGCAAACTCGGGTAAGCGCTCGGGCGTGTTGCTTGTGTATTTGCCTAGTAACGAACGACTGGCGTTTGAGGCGACGAAACGTCGTAGGTAACGCGGTCGTTTTTCGACTGATTCTTGATCAGGGCAGCCAAAACCTTCGACTTCAAAACGGCCTGACTTGGGTCTCCCCAGATAATCTTTTGACCTGCGTAACCGCGAAGCGTAAAACTCACGTCATCTTTGCTCTTGGCCGTCACGGTCGAAATTCTCGGCAATAGTTCGGCTGGAAGAGCGAGCAAAACCTCAATTGCAGCTTTGAAACTCGGGCTCTTACCCGGGGTTCCGCTAATTTCTAAAGTCGGTAGATTCGAGCGGTTCTCGGCGCGGCCAACGCGCACACCGGCTGGGTCAAAGAACGCGTAGCCATAACCATCTACCCAAACCACTGCAATCGGCGTGCGTTCGGTCACCTTCACAATCAGAGTGTTGGGTGGAGCGCTGATAACCGAAAATGACTCGATCAACGGAAAGCGTTTGAGCGCTTTAGCGATTTCTTCGTCGCTTACCTGCGGAAGCGGTTTGCCGATCTGACCCTTTAGTGCGGCCTTGATTTCTTTTTCAGAAACCAGCTTCTCGCCTCGTACCGAAAGACGCTCAATCGCGAGCAGAGGCGAATAAACGGCAGCCAATATGAGGGCAATCAAAACAATGAACGACGAGACTGCTGCCCAGCTCCAAACTTTCTTGGTGAGCGAACCATCGCGCTCGCCAAGCAACTGCGCTCTAGCCTGGCGCTGAACACGCTTGGCCTGTTTGGCGGCGGATGCGGTGCGAGAGCCCTCGGCGCGAAGCAGCTTGCGAACATCCGCGCTCTTTTTTTCGACTGGCTTGGCTGCAGGCTTTTGTGGCGCAGTACCAACTGGCACTCGCCCTGGCCTCGAGGCTCGCGAAGGCGGGCGTTTCAAACTAGCTCTCCAGTGCGGATAACAGCGCAGGAACCATGCGGTAGACGTCGCCACAGCCCATCGTGATGATGAAGTCACCTTCGCGGGCTAGACCTGCTGCCACAGCTGGTGCGTCGTCCCAAAGCGGCACGTAGTGAACCTGGGCTTGGTTTTCGAATGAGTCACTGACCATCGCGCCGGTGATGCCTGGTTCTGGATCTTCGCGAGCGGCATAGATGTCGAGAACGACAACCTGGTCGCTAACGCTAAGCGCAGTTGCGAACTCTTTGTGCATCAGACGAGTGCGCGAATAGAGGTGCGGTTGAAACACTGTGATCAGTTTGCCGTCACCGACCACGGCGCGTGCGGCTGACAGCGCTGCGGCAACCTCGGTCGGGTGGTGAGCGAAATCGTCATAAACCTTGACCCCGCGACGTTCACCGTGAAGTTCGAAACGACGTTCGGTGCCACCGAAGGTTTCAATGGCGCGAAGTGCAGGCTCGGGCTCAAAACCAAGCCCAATCAAAACGGCAAGGGCACCCGCCGCGTTGATTGCGTTGTGTAAGCCAGGAACGCGCAGGCGAGCATCCAAGTTCTGCCCATTCGCGGTAACGGTGAAGGCCACTTGAGCACCGGAAGCATCAACAGTAGCCAGGCGAACATCCGCGTTTTCGGCTTGCCCGAACGTGATGAGCTTTTTCTCGGGCAACATGGCACCGACGCGCACCGCACCAGGGTCGTCTGAACTGATGGCAACGAACTCGCTCGCACCTCTGGCAAACTTGGCAAACTCTTGCTCAAAAGCCTCAAGGCTGCCGTAGTGGTCAAGGTGGTCTGGGTCGACGTTTGTAATCAACGCAATAGCAGTGTCGTAGTGCAAAAAAGAGCCGTCTGACTCGTCGGCTTCGATAACGAACAGATTGTCTTTGCCGGCACCAGAAGAAGCGCCCAAGGCTGCGATCACTCCACCGTTTACGAATGACGGGTCAACCCCGAGTTCGAGTAACGCGGTAATGATCATGCCGGTGCTGGTCGTTTTGCCGTGGGCACCCGCGACAGCAACGAGGCGCTTTTTGGTGGTCAAGTAGGCCAACGCTTGGGAGCGGTGAATAACCGGGATGCCGCGCTCTTTGGCAAGCACATACTCGGGGTTAGTCGGCCAAAGTGCCGAAGTCACCACGACCGTGTCTGGGTTTCCTAGGTGAGCCGCGTCGTGACCAATGTAAATCTCGGCACCCAGTTCGCGCAGGGCAGCAACGTTCGACGTGTCACGCAGGTCACTGCCGGTTACTTTGTGGCCCATACCGATGAGAATGCGGGCGATGCCGCTCATGCCAGAACCGCCGATGCCGATAAAGTGCACCACGCCTAAATCGGCTGGTACTGGCTGTGAATAGTCTGGCTTGATCATGGTTATCTCTTTGAAGATTAGGGCAGGGTCAGCGTTTGGCTGCTGCCAACACGCCTTGAACCAAATCAAACAGTCGTTTGGTTCCGTCAGCCACACCCACCGATTTAGCAGCAGCGGCCATTTTCACCATCGACTTGGCATTTGAAACCAGTGGAATCAGCTCGCGTCGAATCCACTCGGCATCAAAATCGGAATCTTTCACCAAGACTCCCCCACCGGCAGCCACAAGGTTGCGGGCGTTGAGTTCTTGTTCTCCGTTACCGACCGCGTATGGCACGTAAACTGCTGGCAGACCGACTGCGGCAAATTCTGAAACCGTGGATGCCCCCGCTCGAGATATCGCAAAATCGGCTGCCGCGATTGCCAACTGCATTTGGTCGCAGTAGCCAATTCGGTGGTAGATGCGATCAACTTCTGGCTCGAGGTCGCTTCGAGGTCCGGCGACATGCAAAACCTGAATACCGGCGGCAATCAGAGCGGTCTTCGACGCTACGACGGCGTCGTTGATGCGTTTTGCACCAAGCGAGCCGCCAGTTACGAGAAGTGTTGGAGTGTTTGGGTCTAGTCCAAAGCTGATTCGCGCCACCTGCTTAGCCGGCTTGCGAATGATGCTCTCGATCTCAGGTCTCAAAGGCATTCCCGTGAACTGAGAGTGCGGCAGGCTCAAGGCCGTTTCGAACGCGACACCCACGGCGTTTGCGTATTTAGCTGCACGACGGTTTGCCATTCCTGGCAAAGCATTCGCCTCATGAATCACGAGCGCGGTTTGACTCTTTCGGGCTGCTTCATAGGCCGGCGCGCTAGCGTACCCGCCAAAACCAACCACGACATCGATTTTGCGCCGTTTGATGATGTCTTGAACTTGCGATGTTGCTTTCAAGAACTTCAGCGGAAATTTGATTGCATAAAGGTTCGGACGTCGAGGAAACGGCAAACGTTCGATGATTTCGAGCTCATAGCCGCGTTCAGGCACGAGCCTGGCTTCGAGGCCTTCGGCGGTTCCGAGGGCAAAGATGCCTGCATCCGGTTCATTTGCACGGATGTAGTCAGCCAACGCCAGCAGTGGGTTGACGTGCCCGGCTGTGCCCCCGCCGGCAAGCAAGTAGTTGGTCATCGACGAGCTTTCGTGGTGCGACCTGGGTTGAGGTGGTTTTCACGTTCGATGCCTAGAACAATGCCGAGGCCAGCCAAGATGGCAATGATTGACGAACCACCCTGCGATATCAGGGGTAATGGAACACCGAGCACTGGTAGCAGTGTGAGCACAACAGCGATGTTGATCAGTGCCTGCAAAGTGATCCAGAGCATGACGCCGAGAACGACCATACGTGAATAAAGGTTTGTGCACTTTGCTGCAATTCGAATCATGACCATGGCGGTTGCCACGAAAAGAACGATGACCACTAGGGCGCCGATTAGCCCCATTTCTTCACCGATGATGGCAAAGATGAAGTCGTTCTCAGCCTCGGGAATCCATGACCACTTGAGTTTGGACTGACCCAAACCGACACCGGTTATGCCACCCGAAGCAAATGCCCAGATGCCATGCGTCGATTGCCAGGTGTAGCCGTTTGGGTCTGGAGCAGTTGGGTCAAGCCAGGCCAAGATGCGGCCACGGCGAGAAGCGCTACTCATCATGATGATTGGCACGAACACCACCGCAGCGCCGGCAACCACAGTGATAAGACGACGTGGCATGCCGGCCATGATCAGCATTCCGATGAGAATTACCGCCATAACGATTACGGTTCCAACGTCGCTACCCAGAACGACTAAGAACATGACAACCCCACCGTTGATCATGGCTCGCCACCAGACGCGCTTGGGGTCGTCGAATTCGTCTTCGCGCTTGAACAGCAGTTGGGCCGTAAACAAAATCATGGCGATCTTTAGAAACTCAGACGGCTGAATGGTGAAACCACCGAGGTTTAGCCAGTTTCGGTTACCGTTTCCGGATGCACCAAAGCCGGTAAACAAAACCAGCAACTGAGCCACGGCGCCGACTGCCAAAATTGGGCCAATTAGGTTTCGAATTGTGGTGACTCGCAGCGTGCTGATTACAGCTAAGCCAAAAAGGCCAATGATTGCCGAGAGTGCCTGCCTTATGAAGATCGAGAAACCATTTTCGCCGTCTTTCAGAGCATCTACGAACGATGCCGACAACACCATGACCAAGCCAAAACCGGTTAGAAAAACGATTAGCGAAAGAAGTTGGTAAAACTCCTTCGATTGTGCTTTGAACACTCGACCAAACCAGTCTTGGGTAGCCAAACTCAGTTTCCCGAGCGACGGGCCGGCGGTCTTAGTTTTCGCCGCAGCTGTCTTTCTAGTTGCTGTTTTGGTGGCCATCAGTTCTCCCCGATTAGTGTGTGCACGGCTGTCGCAAACTGGTTACCACGGTCTGCGTAATCTTTGAATTGGTCCATCGATGCCGACGAAGGGGCTAGCAATACCGTGTCACCTTCGCCCGCAAGGTTTGAGGCGGCTAGCACGGCTTGAGTCATAACCTGCGAGTTATCTTCAACAGAAATCTCGATTACAGGAACACCAGCGGCATGAGCGGCCAGCGCATCTAAAACGGCCTGTCGTTCTGCACCGATAACAACTGCACCGCGAAGTCGCGCGGCGTGACTCTCGACGAGAGGTGCAATGTCGACACCCTTGAGCAATCCTCCGACTATCCAAACCACATGCTCGAATGACTCCAAAGACGCGCTGGTGGCGTGTGGGTTTGTCGCCTTCGAATCGTCAATCCAGCTGATTCCGTTGTGAACCGCGACTAGTTCGATGCGGTGTTTATCGAGCTTGAATGAGCGGATGCCCACCCGAATGTCTTCTGGGGCAATTCCGCATGCTCGCGCGAGAGCGGTCGCGGCGGCAACGTTCGCTAGTAGATGCGGTGTGACTACTCCGATTTCGGCGATGTCGTCGAAAGTTGCCACTTCTAGGGCCTCGTGATAGCGGTTATCTAGAAAAGCGCGGTCACACAGAATGTCTTCGCTGTAGCCGATGTCGCTCGGCCCGGGAACGCCCACGGTGAATCCGATGGCACGGCAACCTTCGACAACTTCAGCGTTTTCGAGCAGGTCTTGAGTGCGAGCATCCCTGCGGTTATAGACAGCCGCCGTCACGGTGTTCTGGTAAATCTTTCCCTTAGTCGCCGCATAAACTTCAAAGCTGCCGTGCCAGTCGATG
>JBEDEQ010000019.1:0-16379 GCA_041175645.1 Actinomycetota bacterium
TCACCTTGCGTCGACTGCCGCGGGCAGGGTCGCGTGCGTTCACGCAGAACACTCGATCTGAACATCCCCGGTGGTGTTGAAGACGGATTACGTCTGCAACTTGCCGGCCAGGGCGAAGTGGGCCAAGCGGGCGGACCGAACGGTGACATTTATGTCGACATATCGGTGCGCACCGATGAAGTTTTCAGCCGGCAGGGCGACGATTTGCACTGCACCCTCGAGGTTCCGCTGCACGATGCGGTTCTCGGCGCCATGATCAACATCGAAACCTTCGATGGTGACGAAAAGGTCGACATTGAGCCAGGTTTTCAAACCGGCGACGTGGTCACCCTCAAGGGCAAGGGTGTTAGCCACCTTCGTTCGGCAGGCCGCGGCGACCTAAAGGTCACGCTGCAGGTGGTCACTCCAACCAAGCTCGACAACAAGCAAAAAGAGCTGTTCCGCCAGTTGCAAAAGCTGCGCAAAAACGATGAGCCTAAGTTGGTGCGCCACAAACAGGGCACCTTCAGGTCGAAGCGCTAATGGTTGAGCCCCTTTTTCGCTATTCCGAGTCGCTTGTTGCTGGGCAAGATGTTCAGTTGACCGGCCCTGAGGGCCATCACGCCGCTGCAGTTCGACGTATGCGAGTTGGCGAGGCCATCGCATTGACCGACGGTCGAGGCCTAAAAGCCAGGGGAGTAGTCAGGGCGGTTGCGCCTAAGCAACTAACCGTCGCAATTCATTCTGTCGAGACGGTTGCATTGCCTGCGGTCACGTTCAGCCTGATTCAGGCCGTTGCCAAAGGTGACCGTGACGAGTTAGCCATTCAAGCAGCTACCGAGCTTGGCGCAATCAAAGTGATTCCGTGGCAGGCCGATCGTTCAATTTCGAAATGGGATGGCAAAGAAGAGAAAAACCGCGAGCGTTGGCAGCAAATTGTTGATGAAGCAGCCAAGCAGGCACTGCGACCTTGGTTTCCAGAGGTCGCTCAGGTGCAATCATCAAAATCGCTCGCCATGCAAATCTCGTCTGCAGGTGCCAGCTATTTGGTGCTAGACCCGACTTCGACTGTTTCGTTGAGCCAGGTCGAACCAACCACGTCGGGCGAGGTCGCTCTGATCGTTGGCCCAGAAGGTGGCATCACCGAAGCCGAACTTTCACTATTCGAAGCAGCCGGTGCTAAGCGCGTTCACCTCGGCACAGGAATCTTGAGAACGTCAACAGCAGGAATGGCTGCCATATCAGTGCTCGCAGCCAAGTCTGGCTACTGGGATTAGATTGGTTGAGGAGGAAAGTTTGGACAACTGCATTTTTTGCAAAATCGTGGCCGGTGAGTTTGGCACCGAATTGATTGCCGAGTCTGAGCACGCCATTGCGTTCAAAGACATTTCACCTCGCAAACCGATTCACGTGCTCGTTGTTCCGAGAGAACACCACCGAGATGTTTCAGAACTGTCGGGAGCGAACCCAGTAGCACTTGCCGATCTTGTTGCTCTCGGATGTCGCGTGGCAGAGCAGCTCTCAACCGGGTCGTTCCGTCTAACCTTCAACACTGGCGAAGCCGCTGGGCAAACCGTATTCCACGCCCACGGACACATCACCAGCACTACGCCGAAGGCAGCCAGTGCCAGCTAGCAAAAAAGAAACCGTTAGCGAACAGTTTGAATTGGCGGTCAGCGACCTAGCCTCGGTTTTTGGGCCTGGCGACCAACTGGTTCGCGAACTCGAGTCAATTTTTCCTGAGCTGCGAATCTCTGCCCGAGGCAACAAGATAAAGCTCGAAGGTTCAACCGTTTCGGTTGCCACTTCTAGGCGCGCAATCGATGAACTCGCCACAATGGTTGCCAATGGTCGAATACCAACCGCCGAAGATGTAAATCGAGTTGTCGCCATGCTCAAAACTAACTCTGGGGCGAAGGCCGCCGAGGTTCTGAGTCAGAGCATCCTCTCGTCTCGTGGCAAAACCATTCGCCCAAAAACCGAGGGTCAAAAGAGCTACGTTGACGCGATTGACCAGCACACCATCGTTTTTGGTATCGGCCCAGCGGGAACCGGTAAAACCTATCTCGCCATGGCAAAGGCCGTGCAGGCCCTGCAACGCAAAGAGGTCAGCCGAATCATTTTGACCAGACCTGCGGTTGAAGCGGGGGAGCGTTTGGGTTTCTTACCTGGCACGCTCAATGACAAGATCGACCCTTACCTTCGCCCTCTTTTCGACGCCCTCGGCGAAATGCTAGAAGCGGATGCCGTGCCGAAGCTCATGGCGGCAGGAACCATTGAGGTTGCCCCGCTTGCCTACATGCGCGGTAGAACGTTGAACGACTGTTTCGTGATTCTCGATGAGGCTCAGAACACCACTCCAGAACAAATGAAAATGTTTCTAACTCGCTTGGGCTTCAATTCCAAAATGGTTATCACGGGTGACATCACGCAGGTAGACCTTCCAGCTGGAGTCTCGGGCCTGAAGACCGCCGAAGCCGTGCTGCAGAACATCGACGACATGCACTTTGCCACCCTGACCAGCGCCGATGTAGTGCGTCACTCTCTGGTGGCTAGAATCGTGGATGCTTACACAAAGTTTGAACAAAAGAACCTGGCAAGCGCCGCAAGGAGTAAGCGATGAGCGTCGAACTCAACAATGAATCGGGTGTTGAGGTAGACCAGCCTCGAGTGCTGGCACTTGCCACCTACGCACTCGATTACATGAACATCCACCCAGATGCAGACTTGGCAATCTCGTTCACCGACGAGGCAACAATGGAGAAGTTGCACATCGAGTTCATGGATGAACCAGGACCAACCGACGTTCTATCGTTTCCAATGGATGAACTTAGACCTGGCACTCCAGAAGACATGACGCCAGCTGGTCTACTTGGCGACATCGTGGTTTGCCCGACGGTTGCAGCGCGCCAGGCGGTAACGGCGGGGCACGAAACCATCAATGAGATTCTTCTGCTGACTACACACGGCATCTTGCACCTGCTAGGTTTCGATCACGCCGAACCAGACGAAGAGAAAGAAATGTTCGGCCTTCAGCGCGAGATTCTTGAAAGCTTCTACGTCGCGGAACGGGGCTAAGTGGTCACCGTAGCCATTTGGGTAGCGGTCCTTCTTGCCGTGTCTTCGGTTCTGACAGCAGTGCTGGCAGCGGCCATCGAACGCGACGAACTCATCGACCAGGGAAACGAGTCGATCTCGTTTCTGAGGCTCACCCTTTTCGGTGCTGTCATCGGTGCCGCGATTGCACCCGCGACGCCGACCTGGTGGTGGACTGCGATTATCACGTCACTGCTCATGGCAGCTCTTCTCTTGGGCTCGCAACTCGCCGCCCGCTTTTTGGGGCACTCACGCTTCGGTCAAGCTTTGGCTAAGGCTTTTTCAAAGCCGCTGAAGTCACTCGACTTGCTGTTCACTCCGCTAGCGATGCCAAGACAGGAGCAGCCAGACGAGTTTGAGCAAGAGCTTCTCGAGTCGGTGGACGAGTTTGGCGAAACGATTGTTCGCGAGGTCATGGTTCCTCGAATCGACATGGCTACTGTGCTCGCCGATGTGCCTCTGTCGACCGCCCTAGAAACTTTCTTATCGAGCGGCTATTCGCGTTTGCCGATTATTGGCAAAAATGTCGACGACATCGTTGGTGTTTTGTACCTAAAAGACGTAGCAAGAATTCTTTCTAAAGACCCAGCGTCGCTTGAGACCATCACTGTTTCGGCAAAAAGCCGCAAGCCGACCTTTGTTCCTGAATCGATGCCTGTAGACGACCTTCTGCGGCAAATGCAGAAGAGCGCCACTCATATCGCCATCGTGATCGACGAATACGGTGGCGTTGCTGGTCTAGTGACCATGGAAGACGTGATCGAAGAAATCGTCGGTGACATCGCAGACGAGTACGACCGCGAGATTCCAGAGGTAGAAGAGTTAGCGGATGGCCAACTGCGCGTTTCGGCCAAGTTCTCGCTATTCGACCTAGGTGAGCGCTTCGGCCTCGAGCTTGAAGACGAAGATGTCGATACCGTCGGAGGAATGTTGAGCAAGTTGCTCGGCAAGCTTCCCGCCAAAGATGACTCGGCCTCTTTCTCAGGATTGACCTTGAAGGCCGATCGACTTGAAGGTCGCCCGAAGCGATTGATCACGGTGTTGGTTGAACCAAACCAAGAATTGCTAGAGGCAAGAGCTGCCTTCGAAGGAGAAAACTAGATGACCGAGCATAGATCGGGATTCGTCTCTTTCGTTGGGCGACCTAACGTAGGCAAATCGACCCTCACCAACGCTCTCGTGGGTGAAAAAATCGCCATCACAAGCGCTAAGCCACAGACCACTCGTCGCGCCATCCGTGGCATTGTTCACCGCGATCACGGTCAAATCATCGTCGTCGACACACCAGGTCTTCACCGTCCTCGCACTTTGCTGGGCAAGAGATTGAACGATTTGGTCGACACCACTCTCAGCGGCGTCGATGTGATTGGTTTCTGTATTCCGGCCAACGAAAAGATTGGCCCTGGCGATAACTTCATCAACGAGCAGCTTGGCGAATTTAGACGCGCGAAACTCGTTGCCGTGGTCACCAAGTGTGAACTCGTGAGCAAGACCGCCCTCGCCGATCAGTTGCAGGCTGTATCTGAACTTCGCGAATGGGCAGACATTGTTCCCGTTTCGGCGCTCGGTGACGATCAACTCGACGTTCTAACCGATGTGCTAATCGGGTTACTCCCAACCGGGCCCGCGCTGTACCCGTCTGATGCCGTTACCGACGAAACCATCGAGTCGCGCATCTGCGAGCTAATTCGCGAGGCGGCACTCGAGGGTGTTCATGATGAATTGCCTCACTCACTTGCGGTGACCATCGATGAAATGAACCAGCGCGAAGGCAAAAACATGGTCGACATTCACGCAAACGTGTGGGTTGAGCGAGACAGCCAAAAAGGCATCATCGTTGGGCGTGGCGGAGATCGAATCAAAGATGTCGGTAGCAAATCGCGCATCGAAATCGAAAAACTAATCGGCCAGAAGGTGTTCTTGAACATTCGAGTAAAGGTTGCTCCAGATTGGCAACGCGACCCGAAGCAACTTGGGCGACTTGGCTTTTAGTCAGCAGAAGGGCTAACCTGAACTCGTGTTCTTCGGTCTCCTACTTAGCGGCCGCGACGAGGCCTAACTCGGCCCTCCTCGTCGCGGAGCCTCGTGCACGGCTGACCCCATAGAAACTTTCGGCAAAATCTTCGCCGGCACCAAAGGAGAACCCCCAAATGCTTAATCGTCAAAAACCATCGGCAATGCCGGTGCACAAATATCGCCCGTTTCACGAGCAGTTGCCTTTCTCGTTGCCAGACCGCACTTGGCCGAGCAAGCTAATCGAGCAGGCTCCTCGTTGGTGCGCGGTAGACCTTCGAGACGGTAACCAGGCTCTTATTGACCCAATGAGCCCCGAGCGCAAACTCAAAATGTTCCAGTTGCTTGTTCGCATGGGCTACAAAGAGATTGAGGTTGGCTTTCCGAGCGCTAGCCAAACCGACTTCGACTTCGTTCGTCTGCTAATCGAAGAAAATCACATTCCCGAAGATGTGACCATTCAGGTTCTGACCCAGGCCCGCGACCACCTCATCGAGCGCACCTACGAATCTTTGAGCGGGGCAAAACGTGCCATCGTGCATTTCTACAACTCCACTTCGGTGTTGCAGAGACGCGTGGTTTTCAATGCCGACATGGATGCGATCAAGAAGATTGCGGTCGATGCAGCTCACAAGTGCCTAAGCCTTGAGTCGAGCATCCCCGACACCGACGTTTTCTATGAGTACTCGCCAGAGTCTTACACCGGAACCGAACTTGAGTATGCGCTCGAGGTATGTAACGCGGTAATCGCGGCCATCAACCCGACCCCCGAGCGCAAGTTGGTAATCAACCTGCCGGCAACCATCGAAATGACGACGCCAAACGTCTACGCCGATTCGATTGAGTGGATGTCGCGAAACATCGATCGTCGCGACAGCGTGCTGATCTCGCTACACCCACACAATGACAGAGGAACCGCGGTTGCTGCCGCCGAACTTGGTTATCTTGCTGGGGCCGACCGCATCGAGGGTTGCCTATTTGGTAACGGTGAGCGCACCGGAAACGTCGACCTAGTCACTCTGGGTCTCAACCTGTTCACCCAGGGGATTGACCCGCACATTAACTTCGGTGACATCGACGAGATTCGTCGCACAGTCGAATACTGCAACCAAATGCCGGTGCACGAGCGCAGCCCCTACGGTGGCGATCTGGTCTACACCGCTTTCAGTGGTTCGCATCAAGATGCGATCAAAAAAGGCTTCGAGCGCATGTCGAAAGAGGCTGCCGAGCAAGGTAAAGATGTCGAAGAAATGGTTTGGGCAGTTCCATACCTACCCATCGACCCTAAAGATGTCGGTCGTTCATACGAGGCAGTGATTCGCGTGAACTCGCAGTCTGGCAAGGGTGGCGTGGCTTATCTACTCAAGGCAGACCACGCCCTCGACCTTCCGCGCAAACTTCAAATCGAGTTCTCACGTGTTGTTCAAAACAAGACGGATGCACAGGGTGGCGAGGTCTCAAGTGCAATGCTTTGGGACATCTTCACCGACGAATACCTTCCTGCCGCCGATGTCTCGAACAAGTGGGGTCGATTCGAACTCAAGAAAGTTCGCACCGCTTCAGACATGGACGGTGTCGTGAACCTTGATGTAGTTCTCAGGGATGTTGCAGCCGAGGTGGAATCTAGCGGAACCGGCAACGGCCCAATCAGCGCTTTCATTGACGTGTTGGCCAAGGCTGGCGTTGAAGTGACCGTTCGCGACTACGTAGAGCACACCCTTTCGGCCGGTGCTTCGGCGCAAGCCGCCGCATACACCGAGCTCGATGTCAACGGTAAAACGCTCTGGGGTGTCGGCATCGACGGTGACATTGCTACCGCTTCGCTGAAGGCCATTATCTCGGGCGTCAACCGCGCCATTCGCGGCTAGTCTGCCGAAGTTTCACCTCTCGGTTAGGCATACTTGAGGCGTGCCCCTATATCGTGATGAAGCCGTGGTTTTGCGAACCCACAAGCTTGGCGAAGCCGACCGCATCGTCACAATGCTCAGCAAAAACCACGGTCAAGTTAGGGCGGTAGCCAAGGGAGTTCGGCGAACAGCATCCAAGTTCGGATCAAGGCTCGAGCCGTTCATGGTGGTCGATGTGCAGTTGTTTGAGGGCAAGAACCTCGACACCGTTAGCCAGGTTGAAACCCTTGCGTCTTATGGCGCTTCCATCATCGAAAACTACGCCGCCTACACCTCGGCAAGCGCCATGGTTGAGACGGCCGAAAAGCTAACCGGAGACGTCTCGACCCCTCAGCAGTACCTGCTGCTACTCGGCGGCTTGCGGTCGCTGGCAAATGCCGACCACGACCCTTCGCTGATTCTCGACTCGTATCTCTTGCGGGCGCTATCGGTTGCTGGCTGGGCTCCGAACTTTGCCGATTGTTCGCGTTGCAACGCAGCTGGCCCGCATCGAGCTTTTGTGCTGCAACTCGGAGGAGTGGTTTGCCCCGATTGCAAACCTGCCGGAGCTGCCGTTATCGACGACGAAACCGCAAATTTGCTTGGCGCACTGCTAAGTGGCGAATGGGATGTCGCCGATTCGAGTTCACAGCGGTCACGCACCGCTGCGGCCGGCATCGTCGCCGCCTACAGCCAGTGGCACATCGAACGCGGGCTAAAATCGCTACAACACGTGGAGCGAGAATGACCCAACTGCAACCGGTAGCCAAGCCCGGAGTGAAGCCGCCTAAGTTCGGCTCACTACCCGTTCCAGCACACGTAGCAATCGTCATGGACGGCAACGGCCGTTGGGCGAATGCCCGAGGGCTAACCCGAGTCGAAGGTCACAAGGCGGGTGAGGTGGCCCTTCTAGACGTCGTCGCCGGTGCGATCGAAGCTGGCGTCAAAAACCTGACCGTCTTCGCCTTCTCGACCGAAAACTGGAAGCGCTCACCCGAAGAGGTGCGTTTCTTGATGGGCTACAACGTCGAGGTGCTGCGTCGTCGTCGTGACCAGCTCAATGCCTGGGGAGTGCGCGTGCGTTGGGCAGGTCGTCGCCCCAAGCTATGGTCGAGCGTGATTCGCGAACTCGAAGCGGCCGAAGCACTCACCGCCAAGAACAAAACCCTCACGCTCACCATGTGCGTGAACTACGGCTCACGGGTTGAGATGCTCGACGCCATCAATGCCATGAGCGCGGATGTCGCATCCGGCGTTTTGAAACCCGGCTCGGTCACCGAGAAAACCTTGAGCAAATACCTCAACTCAGGTTTCTTGCCAGATGTCGACCTATTCATCAGAAGCTCGGGGGAGCAGCGCATTTCGAACTTCTTGCTTTGGCAAAGCGCTTATGCCGAACTCGTCTTCGACGACACGCCTTGGCCCGATTTCGACCGCAAGTCACTCTGGAACGCGATCGTGGCATTCACTAATCGTGATCGTCGATTTGGTGGCGCAGTAGACAAGCCTGCCAAGTAGACTGATAACTTCCCACAGAGTCGTCTTAGCAGCCAGCTAGACGCTAGAAACATGGAGTTCAAAGTGGCCAACCCAAATCGTCTCGATTCAGTTATCTCGCTGGCAAAGCGCCGCGGATTCGTATTTCCAGCCGGAGAAATCTACGGCGGAACCCGTTCGGCTTGGGATTACGGACCCTTGGGTGTTGAACTCAAAGAGAACATCAAGCGCCAGTGGTGGCGCACGGTTGTTGCCAGCCGCGAAGACGTGGTCGGCCTAGACTCGTCGGTCATCCTTCCTCGCAGGGTTTGGGAGGCTTCTGGCCACGTTCGCGAGTTCGTTGACCCGCTAATCGAGTGCACCTCTTGCCACAAGCGCTTTCGTGCCGACCACCTAGAAGAAGCCTTCGAAGAGAAGAAGGGTCGCGCACCGCAGTCTTTGAATGAAGTTGCTTGCCCGAACTGTGGCACTAAAGAATCTTGGACCGAGCCGAAGATGTTCAACGGCCTTCTCAAGACCTACCTTGGCCCAGTTGAAGACGAGAGTGGAATGCACTTTCTTCGACCTGAAACCGCACAGGGAATCTTTGTGAACTTTGCCAATGTGCTTGGTACTTCGCGCATGAAACCTCCGTTTGGAATCGGTCAGATCGGAAAGTCGTTCCGTAACGAAATCACCCCGGGTAACTTCATCTTTAGAACTCGCGAGTTCGAGCAGATGGAGATGGAGTTCTTCGTCGAGCCAGGCACCGACGAGCAGTGGCACGACTACTGGATCGAGCAGCGTATGGCTTGGTATACCGATCTCGGTATCAACCCAGATAACCTTCGCCTCTTCGAGCACCCGAAAGAGAAGCTTTCGCACTACTCGAAGCGCACCGTTGACATCGAATACCGTTTCGGTTTTCAGGGCAGCGAGTTTGGCGAGCTCGAGGGTATCGCCAACCGCACCGACTTCGACCTGTCGACCCACTCGAAAGAGTCTGGCGTTGACCTGTCTTACTTCGACCAGGCCAAGGGCGAGCGTTGGGTGCCATACGTCATCGAGCCAGCCGCTGGTTTGACCCGCTCGTTGATGGCGTTCTTGGTTGATGCCTACGCTGAAGACGAAGCCCCGAACACTAAGGGCGGCGTGGATGTTCGCACCGTGCTTCGACTCGACTACCGCCTTGCACCGGTAAAGGCTGCTGTCTTGCCGCTATCGCGCAACGAAGACCTATCTCCGGTTGCTCGCAACCTGGCTCAAGAGCTTCGTGGTTACTGGAACATCGACTTCGATGACTCTGGTGCCATCGGTCGCCGTTACCGCCGCCAAGACGAAATCGGAACCCCGTTCTGTATCACCGTTGACTTCGAATCACTCGAAGACCAGGCTGTTACGGTTCGTGAGCGCGACACTATGGCTCAAGAGCGCGTTTCGCTTTCGAACCTGCGCGGTTACCTAGCAGAGCGTCTAATCGGATAACCGTGATCGAGGCCGCTAAGCCGGCGTTGCAGTACGGCAAGATTTCGATCGCCACCCCGGTGGTGCTAGCACCCATGGCTGGAATCACCAACACCGCTTTTCGTCGTCTTTGCCGTGAATTTGGTGGCGGTCTGTACGTTTCAGAAATGGTTACTTCGAGGGCTCTGGTCGAGCGAACCGAGGAGTCGCTGCGTCTAGTTGGCCACCACGAAAGCGAAGACATTCGCTCGGTGCAGCTTTATGGCGTTGACCCAAAAACCATCGCCGATGCCGTAACGATGCTTGTGGCCGAAGATCGTGCCGACCACATCGACCTAAACTTTGGCTGCCCAGTTCCTAAGGTAACTCGCAAGGGCGGCGGTGCTGCCTTGCCATGGAAGCAAGACCTCTTTGCTTCGATCGTCAACGCTGCGGTTCGTGCGGCCGGCGAGGTTCCGGTCACAGTCAAGATGCGCAAGGGAATCGACGCTGACCACCTCACCTACATTGACGCCGGTAAAGCGGCTAGAGATGCCGGAGTCGCAGCAGTTGCGCTCCACGGACGCACAGCATCCGACTATTACAGCGGAACGGCCGACTGGAACGCTATCGCAGACCTGCGTCAGGCCATCCCAGATGTTCAGGTGCTCGGAAACGGCGACATTTGGTCGGCGGGTGACGCCATTCGCATGATGCGTCAAACCGGCGTTGACGGCGTCGTGGTTGGGCGCGGATGCTTGGGCCGCCCTTGGCTGTTCGGCGACCTTCAAGCGGCCTTCGACGAATATCTGCGCGACCCAAACTCAAACGCTGCCATTGACCCGATTCAGCCGAACCTTGGTGAAGTTGCTGATGCGTTCAAGCGCCATGCCGAATTGCTCGTGGAGTTCTTTGAGAGCGAAGAGCACGCCTGTCGCGACATTCGCAAGCACGTCGCCTGGTATTTCAAGGGTTACCCAGTTGGTGGCGAGTTCAGAGCAGCGCTTGCTCAGGTAGAAAGTCTCGACCACATGGATGAAATTCTGGGCAGGCTTGACCGCAGCCAGCCATACCCTGGTGAAGAAGCCGAAGGCCCACGCGGCCGT
This sequence comes from Actinomycetota bacterium, assembly GCA_041175645.1. GTDB lineage: Bacteria > Actinomycetota > Actinomycetes > Actinomycetales > Microbacteriaceae > Rhodoluna. The sequence continues at coordinate 11,000 of JBEDEQ010000019.1, forward strand.
CTCGGCGGAGCAAAGTTATGCGCGCTGCCAGAAAACTGGCTTGGCTCGCGTGAGCTAGTCGGCGACCAGCGCAAAATGCTAGCCGATGCCGAAATCGGGGTGTCTGGCGGATGACCGATTTTATCGACGGCGCTTACGAGGCGGCTGACCAAGAACGTTTTGTGGCAGAGAGCAGATCTGGTTTCGAACGGCGCACCGAATTTGCGCGTGACCGCGCCCGCGTTCTTCACAGCTCTGCATTGCGCCGCCTAGGTGCAAAAACACAGGTGCTTGAACCGGCCGGGGGAGACTTCGCCAGAACTCGCCTAACCCACTCGCTTGAAGTAGCGCAGGTGGGTCGCGAAATGGCCTCAGAGCTGGGTGTAAGCCCCGATGTAGTAGACATGGCCTGCCTGGCACACGACCTAGGTCACCCGCCATTTGGTCACAATGGTGAACGCGCTCTAAATGAGTGGGCGAGCGACATTGGTGGCTTCGAGGGAAATGCGCAAACCCTTCGTTTGCTGACCAGGCTCGAGCCAAAAGTTTTCTCAGACGACGGGCTTCCAGCCGGATTGAACCTGACTAGAGCAGCTCTTGACGCGACCTGCAAATACCCTTGGCCTGCAGAACGTGCGGTTGTCGATAGCGGCGCTGACCGTTCATCCAAGTTCGGGGTCTATCGCGACGACCTTGCTGTCTTCGAGTGGATGCGCGCCGGCGCACCTGAGGGTAAGAAGTGCATCGAAGCCCAGATTATGGATTTCGCCGACGATGTCGCCTACTCGGTGCACGATTTCGAAGATGCCATTGTCTCTGGCTTCATCAAGCTTGAAGAGGTTGCCGCACCGAGCCAGCGCAGCTACCTGCTTTCGCAAATCAAAGCCTGGGCAGGCGATGACCTGTCGGTTGAGCAACTCGATCAGGCCCTATCGCGTTTGCAGTCCTCGCAGTATTGGCCGAGGGAGTTCGATGGTTCAACCCGCGCGCTTGCCAGCCTAAAGAATCTCACCAGCGCGATGATCGGGGCTTTCGTGGGGCGAGTTACCGATGCAACCCTGTCGAACGCTAGCAGCGTCAAGCTGACTCGATACCGCGCGAATGTTGTCGAAACCCCCGAGGTCTTGGCTGAGATATCGGTGCTAAAGGGTTTGGTTTCGGTGTTCCTGATGTCACACGAGTCGCGCCGCCCGTTCTACGAATGGCAGCGCGCGATTTTGAAAGAGCTTGCCGACGCACTGTTGAACCGCGAGGGCGTTGGTCTCGACCAGGTTTGCCAATCGACTTGGATGCTCGCGCAAACCGATATCGAACGAAAGCGCGTCATCGTTGACCAAGTTGCGCTACTGACCGACCAGAGTGCTCTAGCCATGCATGACAAACTTGTCACCCGCGGACTCTAGGATTTGACTATGGCCGGCAAGATTTCGCAGAAAGACATCGAAGAGGTTCGCGCTAGAACCAACATGGTCGATGTCGTTGGCGAATATGTTCAGCTCAAGTCAGCCGGTTCAGGTGAATTCAAGGGGCGTTGCCCGTTTCACGATGAAAAGTCACCTTCATTCACCGTCTCTGCCACTAAAGGTTTTTACCACTGCTTCGGTTGCAAGGTTGGTGGCAACCTTTTCGACTTTGTGGCCGCTATCGAATCAATCGGTTTTCCCGAGGTCGTTGAACGCCTAGCCTCAAGGCTCGGTATGACTCTGACTTACGAAGCCGGTGGTGCCGGCAATGCCGAGCACAACTCCCGAGCGAGGGTGCTTGAGGCCAACAAGGCAGCAGCCGATTTCTATCGAGCGCAGTTTTCGACTCCAGACGCAGCGCCGGGTCGAGAGTTGTTGGCAAGCCGTGGTTTCGACGATGCAGCTTGTGAGCCATTCGCTATCGGCTGGGCACCCAAAGGGTGGTCTGCACTGACAAATCACCTAAAAACACTTGGATTCACCGACGATGAACAGGTCTTGGCCGGCCTTGCCACCAAGGGCGACCGCGGACTATTCGACAAGTTTCGTGGCCGAGTCATTTGGCCCATTCGTGATGCCACCAATGCCGTGGTTGGGTTCGGCGCTCGCAAGATTTTTGAAGATGACACTGGCCCCAAATACCTCAACACTTCTGAGACGCCGGTCTATCACAAGTCGCGAGTTCTCTACGGAATCGATCTTGCAAAGCGCGAGATTTCTAAGCAGCAGCAGGTAGTTGTAGTCGAGGGCTACACAGATGTAATGGCTTGTCACCTGGCCGGTGTCACAACTGCCGTTGCAACCTGCGGCACCGCTTTTGGCGACGAACACATCAGGCAACTCAATCGCATCCTTTCTGATGACCCAGCAAACCCTGCAGCGGTGATTTTCAACTTTGACCCAGACGAAGCTGGGCAGAAAGCTGCAATGCGAGCTTTCAACGATGCATCCAAGTTCAATGCTCAAACCTTTATGGCGATTGGCCCTGACGGCCTAGACCCATCAGACCTGCGAACCCAGCGCGGTGATGCCGCGGTCGTAGAAATGATTGCAAACAAGAAGCCACTTCTCGAGTTCGCCATTGGTCGAAGCATGTCGAAATTTGACCTAGCGTCACGCGAGGGGCAGGTGGGCGCTGCCCGTGCAGCGGCCGTTTTGCTCGCTCAGATTCAAGACCCGGTCATGCGTTCGGTTTATGAAAAGTTTGTAGCAGACTCCACCTCGCTTGATCGTTCAGACATTGCTGCACTGCTTGCCGACGCCTCAAAGACGCAACGAAAGACTGCCGTGGCGGCGCTTCGCACCTCTGACCCGGTAGAACCGGTCGGCGTCGATGCAGAGCAAGAAGTCGAACTCAACTTGAACGATCCGGTAACCAATGCCGAGCGCTGGCTGCTTATCGCGCTTACTCAGGTTCCGCAGGCCTGCGACATGGTCACCTTCGCCCGCATCGGAAAAACCCACTTCTCATCACCTTGGTACAAAGCCATCGCACGTGCGGTTTACCAAGTCAGAGCATCCGTGGGTGATCAAGACCTCATGCAGAACGTTCTCGATCGCCTTGAACCGAAGTTGCACGCCACCTTCCGCGATGTGGCGATGGCGCAGATTCCGGCTTCTGATGAAGATGGCCGGGAGAAATTTGCTACCGGTGTTCTGAACCGTGCCCTAGAAAAAACAATTGAGTACGAAAAGAACACGCTCAGGCAAGAGCGTCGCCAGGCCGACGCCTTGGGCGACAATGCGAAAGTCGATGAAATCGATCGCCAGATTGCTGCGCTCGACGCTGAGGGTCACGCACTTCGAAAGTCACGATGACCTCGATTGCCTTAGAACCGACCCAGCCCGATCAGTTCATCGACGCGATCGAATCGGCAGGCGCTGAGCTTTCGCCGCTTTCGCCCGACGTAAAAGGACTCGTCTGGACCGACTACCACCGCCCAGACCTGCTTCGCGAGGTATTGAGCAAAAACCCGCAACTCACTTGGGTTCAGCTACCATTCGCTGGCGTCGACGCTTTTGTTGATATCTTGGATGCTCCGCCAACGTTCACCTGTGCCAAAGGGTCTTACAGTCAGCCGGTCGCTGAACACGCGCTTGCCCTGATGCTCGCCCTAGGTCGCACGATTCCCGAGCGCGTGCGCGCCACCAGTTGGGGCGAAAAGTTCGCGGTCAGTCTCTACGAGTCGAAAGTGCTCATCGTCGGTGGGGGAGGCATTACCGCTGAGCTGTTGCGGTTGCTCGCACCCTTTGCGTGCCCGGTAACGGTGGTGCGAAACTCGGGTGAACCAATGCCGGGTGCATCCTTGACCATCGGTCTAGAAGAGCTAGACGACCACCTGCCTGATGCCGACTTCGTCGTTGTGGCAGCAGCCCTCACCCCGCAGACCGAAGGTCTTTTCGATGCTCACCGTTTCGCACTCATGAAGCCAACTGCTTATTTAGTGAATATCGCAAGAGGAAAGCATGTGGTTACTCGAGACCTAATCGAGGCTCTGACCAATGGGCAAATCGCCGCCGCAGCCCTTGACGTAACCGATCCGGAGCCACTTCCTGACGGGCATCCGCTATGGAATCTCAGCAACTGCCTCATCACGCCGCACACCGCCGACACTCCTGCGCAGGTAACCCGCATGCTCGCAGATCGAATACTGGTGAACGTCAAAGCTTTTTGCACCGGCGGCGAAATGGTCGGTCTGGTAGACAAAAAACTTGGTTACTGAGAACCAAAACAATCTTCAAGTCGAATATCTGCCTGAAGTTTCATGTGCCACATTTCTTTGGTATTGTTAGACGCGTTGTTCATTCCTCGGTAGCTCAATTGGCAGAGCAATCGGCTGTTAACCGATAGGTTCTTGGTTCGAGTCCAAGCCGGGGAGCCAGTTCTTTTCTAAACACCGCAAGCGGTTTTTAAGGAGGCCACGTGATTAAGTGGTTTCTGCAGCGAGAATGGCTCTCAGTTTCAGTAGTCGGCTCAGCCGCTCTTATTGTGTTCGTCTCAATCGACTTTCTTTTTCAGGGGCCCGTCGCAGTCGGCCCAGCCGCTCTCATCGCCTCTAGCCTCTTCTTTAGCCGACGTTGGCCTTATGTTGGAACCGCCTTGGTTACCGCTGGAACAATCTGGCAGCTAAACAGCGTGGCCGCTCCATTGGTGTCGGGCGCTGCAAGTGCTCTTTCGCTTCTGCTGGTTGCAGCGCCGTTATTGTCTCCAACATCCTCGGAATCATCGTGGTGTGGCAGTCGACCTTTGGTGCGACCTCTGTGCTGCGCGAATTTGGTATTTCCTTGACTGGTGAGAATGCCACTTGGCTAACCTTTTTGCTAGGTTCGACCGCCGTAGTTTCGGTGAACAGTCTCAGTTGGATTCTCGGCCGATTTCTAATCACGAGAGACACCTATGTCGGCACGCCGCTAGATCGAGCAATCATCACTCACACTCAGGCCAAACTTTCACTCGACGTCGCAACCGCAAAAGAGCGGCTCTCGATTGTCGGTGATCTAACCGATCTTCTTATTCAACGCATCTCTGCGGTGGTCAGTTTGGCAGAGGGAGCCAAGTTTGCCTCTAAAAAAGACCCTGATTCTGCAATTCGGTCACTAGACCGAATCGAATCATCTGCACAGTCGGCGCAGAGCGAGCTTCGCAAACTTTATGACCTTCTTCAAAAAGGAGCAGACCTTTCGGCTGCTCCACCGAACATCGAAGATCTTGGCCAGCTAATGGTTCTTATGCGTGAACTCGGTTACAACGCCAACATTAGCGTCGACGGGGAACCCTTCGCGATCAACGAGGGCGCTCAGCTTTGTATTTATCGAATTGTGTTCGAAGCGCTCGAGAATGTGAAGAAGAACGCGGTCATTGGTGCCGATGTCACAGTCGATTTCTACTGGACTGCCGAGGGGCTTCAGATTCTAGTGAAGGACAACGGCATCGAGGC
>JBEDEQ010000020.1:0-11479 GCA_041175645.1 Actinomycetota bacterium
ACGGCGAGTGGTTGCCCTTCGAAGAAGCCGAAGACAGCGAACAGTAAGCACTGATCGTTGGATTTTTTCTCAGCAATCCTTCTGGGCCTAGTTCAAGGCCTAACCGAGTTCCTACCTATTTCTTCTAGCGCACACGTTCAAATCGCGTCTGAGCTTCTAGGCCTCAATGTGAGCCTGACGAAACCAGAGCTCACCGCGTTCATTGCCACCATCCAACTTGGCACCGAAGCAGCGGTTCTGATCTTTTTCTGGCGCGACATAGTGCGAATTGTGAAAGCTTGGTTTGCTTCCTTTAGACGGGCCAGTGGCACACCAATCTCATTCGATGCAAAACTCGGCTGGCTCGTGATCATTGGCAGCCTGCCCGTGGTCGTTGTCGGACTGGTGTTCAAAGACGCAATCGAGAATGGTTTGCGTTCACTCGCTGTAATCGCTTGGACCCTGATCATATTTGGCATCGCCTTGGGTGTCATCGACAGATTTGCTAAGAACTCGAAGCCAATCACTGAACTTACCACCGCCCACGGCATCGCTTTTGGAATCGGTCAGGCATTGGCCGTTATTCCAGGTGTATCTAGGTCTGGCGGAACAATCAGCGTTGGCTTGGCGCTTGGCTATACCCGAGAAGCCGCCGCCCGATATTCGTTCCTACTCGCAATTCCAGCGGTCATAGCCAGTGGTCTGTTTGAGTTTGTGACCAACCTTTCAGATCTAAATCAAGACCAAATTTGGGCGATCGCGATTGCCACCGTGGCTGCTTTTGTATCGGGTTACCTAGTGATCGGATACTTGCTCAAGTACCTTGCCAAGGGCTCGTTTATGCCCTTTGTCATCTGGCGCGTATCCGTGGGTGTTTTGCTACTCATCGGGCTTAGTGCCGGCGTTTTGACCGCCCAAATCTAGGGCTAGGGCTTTTCTGCGTCTTCGCTGCCCGCGCTGCCATCGACATCATCGTCGGTCTGGCTTGCGAGAAAGCGTTCAAACTCCATCGCCAACACATCACCACTTGCAGCTTCACTGTCTGAGGCGTCACGCGACTGTTCCAGCTGCTCGATGTAGCTAGCCATTTCTTCGTCATTCTCGGCCAACTCATCGATGTTTCGCTCCCACTGAAACGCTTCACCGGCCAAGTCTTTTTGGTCAAACGAAACCTTCACGTAGCGCTCAACTTCGGCCACGAGCGCCAGCATCGCCTTCGGTGATGGACCGTTTTGAACATAGTGGGGGATGGACGCCCAGAGCGCAATCGTAGGGATGCCCAAGCGTTCAAGCTCAATGGCCAAAACTGACTGAATGCCGACCGGCCCCTGGTATCCACTACGTTCGGCTCCGGTTTGAATTCGAACCAACTCGTTTTGCGAATGCGCAACGACCGAAATTGGTCGAGTGTGTGGGCTGTCTGCCGGAATCGAACCCAAAAAGATGACTGCCTGAATGTCTTGGTCTGTAATCAGCTCGAGCACCTCGGCTACGAAAGCTTTCCACCGACGGCTTGGTTCTGAGCCAATCAAGAAATAGAGGCGTTCCATGCTCGGGTCTGCTGCCAAATCTGGATTCGGAGCGTATAGCTCGGCACCTGGCCAAGTCACCTGCCGTTGCCCGTCCTCGTCAAGCGTTACCTGAGGTCTTGAGAACAAGAAATCATAGAAATCTTCTGGGTCAACCAGCCCAACTAGCTCAGCTCCAGACGAGAGCGCCATGAAGCGAGCAGCTCCGCTTGCGGCATCCGCGCTGTCACTCCAACCGTCGAAACCAACGATCAAAGTACGGCCGCTAAAAATGTCTAGGTCAGTCAAAATGTTCCTCGGGTTGTTCCTGCTAAAACTCTAAGCCAAGGCGGCAAAGGTAAACTCACCACTATGTTCTTTTCGAAATCTGGGCTGAAGGCCGTGTTGTTTGACATGGATGGCACCATCATCGATTCAGAGCCATATTGGTTGAAATCTGAGCAAGATCTGGCCGCAGAACACGCCGCAGAGTGGACCGAGCAGGATGGCCACCGTATGATCGGCCTGAGCCTGACCGAGAGCTCAAAACTCATCAAAGAACACCTCGGCTCAGAACTTGAACCAGACGAAATTGTTCAAAGGCTTACCAACTCGGTAAACAGCCAACTAGCCAAAGAAATACCCTGGCGTCCGGGTGCTCAAGAACTCATTCGTGAACTGCGTCGAAAGAACATCAAGACGGCTTTGGTGACCATGTCGATGCGCAGAACAGCGCTGCAGGTAGTCGAAGCGATGCCGTTTAAGGCATTCGACGTTGTGATCGCTGGCGACGACGTGGTGCACGGCAAGCCGCACGCTGAGCCCTACGTGAAAGCAGCGGCAGCACTAGGTCTGAAACCTTGGGAATGCATCGCGTTTGAAGACTCGATCACGGGTATTCTCTCGGCAGAGGCGGCCGGAACGGTTGCCATTGGCGTTCCAAACATGATGATCATTCCAGCACGTCCAGACCGCAATCTGTGGCCGACTTTAGAGGGTGTCACCGTGAAGCAACTGAAGGCATTCCACACCGAAATCACCAATCGAAGAAAACAGGATCAAAATGACTAAGCACCTCAAGCGAGGCCCATTCATCGAAGGTGACAAGGTTCAGCTAACCGGCCCAAAAGGTCGCATGAACACAATCACATTGGTCGCGGGTGCAGCATTCGGCACGCACCGAGGAGACCTTCGTCACGATGACATCATCGGCAAGCCTGAGGGCTCGGTGGTGCAAAACCAATACGGAGTTGAGTATTTGGCACTTCGACCATTGCTGACCGACTTCGTTCTATCGATGCCTCGCGGTGCCGCGATCGTTTACCCCAAGGATGCTGCGCAAATCATCGTAGAAGGTGACATCTTTCCGGGCGCTCGAGTTGTTGAGGCCGGCGTAGGCTCTGGTGCGCTGAGCATGTATCTATTGCGTGCCATCGGCGATCAGGGTGCGCTTTTCTCATTCGAAAGACGTGAGGACTTCGCTGAAATCGCGCAAGCAAACGTGACTACCGAAATGGGCGTTCGACCAAGCAACTGGACTGTGACTCTCGGCGATCTGCAAGATCAGCTTCCGAACACGGTCGAACCACACAGCATCGACCGAGTGGTTCTCGACATGCTCGCACCATGGGAATGCATCGAGGAATCTGCCGAAGCGCTAATCGCGGGCGGGCTATTCATCGGGTATGTTGCCACGGTCACACAACTATCGCGTCTTTCTGAAGCTCTGCGTCAGAGTGGTCACTTCACAGAGCCACACGCTTGGGAATCCATGGTCAGGCCTTGGCACCTTCAAGGGCTTGCTGTGCGACCCGAGCACCGAATGATCGGGCATACCGGATTCTTGATCACCGCAAGACGTCTAGCGCCCGGCACGGTACTGCCTGAATTCAAGACCAAGCGCTCAAAGGGAGAGTTCACCGACGAAGACCTGTCGGTTTGGAACCCTGAGCACCTTGGCGAAAAGCGCATCAGCGACAAGAAGATGCGCAAGAATCTGCGCAACGCACAAGAGTCAGCAGCAGTCAGTTCGAGTCGCAATCCTGACGAAGACTAACCGCGTCACAACTACACTTAGAGAAAAGCATTAAGGACGAAATCTTGCGTAAATCCCTAGCATTTGCAACTTCCATCGCGCTGGCCCTGTCGCTAGCTGGCTGCTCGAGCATCGACTCTGAAGAGGCCATGTTCGCAACTCTGAAGGCCAACTGCGGTGACGCCGTTGCCGAGACTAACGCTCAGAGCCCGGTGAAGAACGTCAAGGTTACCGTCGGTGGTGAAGAAGCCAAGGTCGAGTTTGAGACTCCGCTCCAGGCCGCAACCGCAACCAAGTCAGACACCGCAGTTCTCGAGGCTGGCACCGGCCCGGTAATCACCGGCAACCAGGTGGTTGAACTTGAATACATGGGTATCAACGCCGGTACCGGTGAAGTGTTCCAGCCATCTGCCTTAGATGGCAGCGGAGCCACCGGGCAGATGCTTAAGCCAGGCGAAGACCCGCTATTTTGTGAAGCTCTAGGCGGCATCCGGGAAGGCAGCCGAGTTGCTGTTCTTTACCCAGGCGAAATCATCCACGGCGGTGCCGGCATCGAGCAGCTCGGTCTTGGCGCAGACGATGACGTTCTATTCGTCTTCGACATTCGCAATGTCTACTTGCCGTATGCCGTAGGTAACGAGAAGGGCGCTCAGACTGGTTTCCCAACCGTCATCCGCGCTCTAGATGGTGTGCCTGGTGTGACCATTCCGGTGGATTCACCATTCCCTAAGGCTTCTAAAGACGGTGCCGAAACCACCGCCCTTGAAGTGCTGATTGAAGGTGCTGGAGAGACCGTAAAGGTAGGTGACGAAGTTCTTCTTCACTACGCCGGTTACACCTGGGCCGATGGTGCGCAGTTTGACTCGTCGTGGGAAAAGGGCCAGCCAGCTAGCTTCGTTATCAAAGAACCCGGCCTAATCACCGGTTTCGTGCAGGCAGTTGCCGGTCAAAAAGTTGGTAGCCAGATTGTTGCCGTCATCCCGCCAAGCCTCGGATACGGCTCTGAAGCCATGTCGACGATTCCAGGTAACTCAACCTTGGTTTTCGTGATCGACATTCTCGGCATCAAGGGCAAGTAATCAAAGCAGCATTGGGGCTATGACAGGCGAACCATTGGGTGAAGGTGATTGGCAGAAAGAGCCAGACACCAAACCCGAACGCCTGCTCAGCCTAACTCTTGCCCTATTGAGCAACTCTGTGGGCTTGAGTAAAGAAGAGCTTTTTCGAAGTGTCAGAGGCTATTCGCTAGCCATTGAAGATGGCGTCAAGCCCGATGCACTAAACAAGATGTTCGAACGAGACAAGCAGTCTTTGCGCGACATGGGTGTTCAGGTCGAAACCTTCATTCGCGACTCTGACATGGACGACAATACAGAAAGTCGCTACTTCATACCGGCAGATACTTTTGTCTGGCCAAAAGGTACCTCTCTCACCCCGAACCAGTTGCGTTTGCTCGAGTTGGCGGCCAAAGTTTGGGCTCGAGCCTCTTTCTCAGCCGAAGCTTCGAGAGCGGTTATGCGTCTAAAGGCTCTCGGTATGGCGAGCGAAGGTTTGGAACTGGCTGGCTTCGCTCCAAGAATTTTGACCAACGAGCCAGGCATTTTGCAGCTAGAAGAGGCGGCCCGCGATCGACTCGAGGTAACTTTCGAGTACCGAGCACCCGGGCGCAGCGCTGAGCGCCGAGTCGTGCATCCGTGGCAGGTACGTCACGTCTCGGGCCAGTGGCTTTTGGTTTGCTGGGATGTAGAGCGCCAAGACGTTCGAAACTTCATGCTCAAGCGAATCGTGAGCCGCATCAAGCCGACCGGCGAGCAGTTTGAAGCCATCACGCAGACCCAACTCGAAGGTGCCATTGAGCGTCTTCGAGTGTTCACCTCGCAGAACACCGCCGTGATTTCGGTCGTGCCAGGCACCGAGGCATGGGTGCATTTCGAAATGGATTCGCACTCACTCGGCGGTTCGACAACCCATGAGTTTAACTTCATGGATGTTCACCTATTGGCTGAGCAACTGCGCGTTTTTGGCGCTACCGTGACGGTTCACGAACCGAGCGAGTTGCGTGACGCCATTCGCAGCGGCCTCGAGAAGGTGGCGAACGCGCATGCCTAAGCTCAAGAACGTGCTCAGCGGAGACGACCAGTTCAACTTCTTGATTGCACTCATCGGTTTGATTCACCGCGAGGGCGAAATTCACATCACGGCTGCTGCCGAACGCTTGGGAATGAGCGTTGAGGCTGTTCGTAAGGCGATGAGCACCCTCGTCGTTGCCGGGCATCGAAAGCCAAGCGGTGCAGAAGAGATTCCATTCAACTTCGATTGGGAGCTATTCGACGAAGAGCAGATTCTTCGATTCTCAGACTCAGACATCATTCTCGATGCGCCGAGAATCTCAACCAGGCAGGCAGCCGCAATCGCCGCCGGTCTTTCATATTTGAAGAGCTTGCCAGAGTTTGCCAGCGAAGCCGATGTCGATAGCCTCATAGCTCTACTAGCTTCGACTCAGCCCACCGCGAGCCCTCCAACCATCTTTTTCGAGGTCGGAACCGTGGGCGCTGACGTTGGGCTGCTTCGCCGAGCCATTCTCGCCGAGTTGCAGATTTCATGCAGTTACACGAATCAACGCGGCGAAGAATCTGTGCGCAGCCTAGAGCCATTCAGGCTCGACCCACGCGGCGCAGTTTGGTACCTCAAGGCTTACTGCCCGATCAGTCGCCAAATCAAGTCATTCCGCTTAGATCGCATGCGGCAAATCGTGCTTAGCGAACATCCGTGGTCTGACACTGCCAGAACCGCCTTTGAAGCGTTCGACCAAGAAGAAGATCGCCTCTATGTTCCTGGAGAGTCTGACACCGATGTGATCGTCGAAGTAGACCCAGAGGCCTATGAACTTGTTTCTGAGTTCACCACGATCAGCGAGCCAAACTCTAGCTCTAGCGGGGTCATTCGAGTAACCATCAAGGTTGGTCACCTGCCGAACCTAGGCCACTTGATTGCGAAGTACGGGGGAGCGGCAAGAGTTATCGCACCACCCATCGCTAAAGAGATGGTTAGAAACTACGCATTGGCTACGTTGGGGCACAGGGCTAACGCTTACGAAAGAATCGAGGATGAGGACTGATGGGTTTCTGGTTTTGGTTCTTCATCTACCTTTCGATAGCTTTGGGCGCTCTTGCGCTCTACGCCGTGGTTGGGCTTCAACTGCTCCAAAAACTGAAGGCGTTCGAAGCGCCCGCAAAGAGGCTTGAGCAACTCGCGGCGAAGCTTGAAAAGACTTCTCAGGCAGAAGTTTCGGTCGAGTCACCTGTGGCCGCCCTAGACCAAAGCGAGCAGGCCGTCTCTCGTCGACAAAAAGATATCGCAAAGGCTCGCAAGGCAAAAAAGGAAACCAAAGAGCGTAGTCTTGTAGATAGGCTCAAGCACTTGGATATTGATGAAAGTAGGCTCCGCAAATGAAGCTAAATGGTTGGGAATGGATCATCATTCTGGTTATTGTTTTGTTGTTCTGGGGCGCTCCAAAGCTTCCCGGCCTGGCAAAAAGCCTCGCGCAGTCGATGAAGGTCTTCAAGAAAGAAATCAAGAACCCAGAGGATGCAGCGAAGGCAGACAAGCCTGCCGAAGACTCTTCTTCTGAAAAGTAGTGGCCAGGCGCAAAAACCCCGAAGCGAAAATGAGCCTCGGTGGTCATTTTCGAGAACTACGTAAGCGGCTTTTCTGGTCTGCGCTATTTATCGGCGCTGGCGCTGTAGCCGGATGGTTTTTCTACCCTCTTTTTTTCGAACTTCTCATGTCGCCGTTGAACGACATCGCTTCGCGACGAGATGACGTAAAGATCAACTTCTCGGGCGTAATGTCTGCCTTTGATCTACAGCTTCAAGTGTCGATTTTTCTGGGCGTCATGGCGGCTAGCCCGGTGTGGTTGTTCAACCTGTGGGCTTTCATAACGCCGGCCCTGAAAAAGCGAGAACGAAGATATACGATCGGGTTTCTCGCCTCGGCTTTGCCACTGTTCTTTGCGGGCGCATGGCTAGCCTGGGTTTCTCTACCTGCCTTTATGACAACCCTGATTTCTTTCACGCCGTCATCGACCACTAACTTCATCGTTGCCAACGATTACATCCTTTTCGTTTTGAGAATCCTCCTAGTTTTCGGCTTGGCTTTCGTTATGCCGGTTGTTCTTGTCTTACTCAATCTGGCCGGTTTGATAACAGCAAAGAGCATTTTCAAGTCTTGGCGTTTGGCCGTATTCGTAATCGCAGTCATTGCGGCGCTCGCCACACCTACGGCAGACCCGCTATCAATGTTTGTGCTCATGGCTCCACTCACAGCCCTTTATTTCGCGTCAGGCGGAGTCGCCTGGATTACCGACCGCCGCAGAAGAAAACAACTCGGTCAAGATGTCGAATGATTTCGAAGAACTGTCTCCAGCTGAGCGCTACGCTCGCGCAAAGAAATCTGCGCCAAACAAAAGCCTGAAGGCCTTCACCGACCTTCTCGAGTTTCCGCTAGATGACTTTCAGCAGAAGGCCTGCCACGCGCTGTCTGAGGGCAAAGGCGTTCTAGTCGCCGCCCCGACCGGAGCCGGAAAAACAATCGTTGGTGAATTCGCGATTCACCTGGCTATCGAACAGCAGCAGAAGGTCTTCTACACCACCCCCATCAAAGCTTTAAGCAATCAAAAGTACGCAGAGCTGGTAACCCGCTACGGCGAAGACCGTGTTGGTTTGCTTACGGGTGACACCAATCAAAACGGCGACGCTCAAATAGTCGTGATGACCACCGAGGTTCTGCGCAACATGATTTACGCAAACTCCGATGCCCTAATGAGCCTCGGTTACGTGATCATGGACGAGGTGCACTACCTAGCCGATCGCTTTAGGGGAGCGGTTTGGGAAGAAGTCATTCTGCACCTTCCAAAAGACGTGCGCGTGGTTTCGTTGAGCGCAACGGTCTCGAACGCCGAAGAGTTCGGAGCCTGGCTTGACGAGGTGCGAGGGTCAACCGAGATTATCGTCTCTGAGGTTCGGCCTGTTCCTCTCACCCAACACGTGCTGTTCGGAAACGAATTGTTAGACCTTTTCGATGCAACCCCAGGTGCTCCGAGGGTGAATCCGGAACTATCACAAATGCACGCCAACAAACTTCGTCAACCGGTAAACAAACCGGCGAAGGGGCGTGGCGGGCACAACAACAACTGGCAAAAACACCAGGCGCGCATCCCCAAGATCGCCAAGCCACAGATAGTCGAGCTGCTTGAAGAAGAAAACCTTCTGCCGGCCATCTTCTTCATCTTTTCGAGAGCAGCCTGCGAGGCGGCAGTCAAAGAGTGTCTGCGTTGGAGTCTGAGACTTACCACTCAAGAAGAACGCCGCGAGATTCGCATGCTGGTTGAGGAAAAGTGCTACAACATCGCAGACGAAGACCTCGCGACGCTTGGCTACTTTGAATGGTTGAGCTCACTCGAGAGAGGAGTGGCAGCCCACCACGCCGGCATGCTTCCCGCATTCAAAGAAGTTGTTGAAGAGCTGTTTTTGCGAAAGCTAGTCAAAGTTGTCTTTGCCACCGAGACACTGGCTCTCGGCATCAACATGCCTGCCCGAACCGTAGTGCTCGACCGTCTAGACAAATTCAATGGCGAGAGTCGAGTTCAGATCACACCGGGGGAGTACACCCAACTCACTGGGCGCGCTGGTCGTCGAGGCATTGACGTAGAAGGGCACTCGGTCATTCAGTGGGCCGCTAATCTCGACCCTCAGGTTGTCGCCGGACTCGCATCCAAGCGCACCTACCCGCTCATGTCATCGTTTAGGCCGACCTACAACATGGCAGTGAACCTAATCGAGGCGTTCGGGCGTGACCGTGCCCGTGAAGTGCTCGAGATGAGCTTTGCCCAGTTTCAAGCCGACCGTTCGGTTGTCGGGCTCGCCAGGGGCCTGCGTGACCGTGAAGACTCGCTCGCCGGCTATGAAAAGTCGATGGCCTGCCACCTCGGCAATTTTGTCGATTACGCCGCCATGCGCCGGCAGATCAGCGATCTAGAACGTGAAATGTCGGCTGGCAAGGTTCGCCACGAACGCGGCAAGACCATTCGTTTGTCACGCGGTCGCCGCGACAAAGAGCAAGAGCTATCTGACCTAAAGCGTCGCATCAGGCAGCACCCATGTCACGGATGCTCTGACCGTGAGGCTCACGCACGTTGGGGGGAGCGCTGGCATAAGTTACGCAAAGAAACCGACAACCTGCTTTCGCAAATTGAGGGTCGCACAAACCAGGTCGCCAAGGTTTTTGACCGCATTTGTCTTCTGCTCATTGAACTTGATTACCTAAGCGAGGCCAGCGGTGAACTCGAAGTTACCGACGCCGGCAACACGCTGGCAAGAATCTACGGCGAGCGCGACCTTCTGGTTGCCCAATGTCTTCGGCTAGGCGTTTGGCGCGAAGCCGACCCGGCAACTCTCGCTGCCATCGCCGCATCGCTGGTCTACGAAGCCCGTCGCGACGACGAAGATCTCAATCCCAAGGTTCCCCGGGGCAACTTTGCCGCGATCTATGAGCAGACTCTGTCGATCTGGCAAGACATCGAGATTGCAGCTAAGGGTTACAAACTGCCACCTACCAACGAGCCAGACCTAAACTTCACCGTGGCCACTCACCGCTGGGCTACCGGTGCTCGACTTGATGCCGTTCTGGGTGAAAGTGACATGCTCGCCGGCGACTTCATCAGGTGGATGAAGCAGATTGTCGACTTGTTAGATCAGATAGCGCAGACTGCCCAAGACGAAGTTGCCGACACCGCAAGAACGGCTATTGACAAGATCAAACGTGGCATCGTTGCCTATTCTTACTATGGCTAAAACATCTAGGCTGGGCTTGTGAGCAAACATCTAGACACCGTTTACCTGAGCTCGCGACTAACCCTTGCCGTCGCATCCGGCCTATTGAGTTTCTTCGCCTACCCGAAGCCAGGGTTATGGCCTTTGATCTTCGTAAGCGTTGCTGGTCTGCTCATCTCGGTTAGGGGAGCGACCTTTGCACGTGCTGCCTTCGTCGGTTTCGCAGGTGGCTTCGCGTTTTATGCCTCGCAGTGCTGGTGGCTAAGTCAATACCTTGGCCCGTTACCCTTGGTGGCTCTCTCGTTCATTCAGGCGCTCTGGGTCGGTTTAGGTCTAGCCATTTACGCCCTCGCTCGACGCCACACTAAGTCAATCTTTGGATCGGCTATTTTGTTTGCGTCACTCTGGATGGCGCGTGAATGGGCCAGCACTCACATTCCCTATGGTGGATACCCGTGGTCTCGTCTGGCCATGAGCCAATCTGAATCGCCGCTAGCCGGTTGGGTTTACTTCGGTGGATTCAGCCTGCTGAGCCTAGTGATTGCCCTGCTAGCTGCCTTGGCAGTCGAATGGATTCCTAGCTTCTGGGCTAAGCGCCGCGATGGTTTGACTTCTCGCCGATCCTTCGCTGTTCCTGCTCTCGTTCTGTTGGTCGCGGTTTTGGTGCCAGGTCTACCTCCAATCGCCAACGCAAAAGCCCAACTCGATGTCGCAGCCATTCAAGGAAATGCCAACGCCGGTCTTTTCGCCAACACTCGCCGTGGCGAGATTCTTGAAAACCACTTGGATGCCACCTACGAACTTCTGCGCAACGAACCGTCTCGCAAAATCGACTTGATTGTTTGGCCAGAAAACGCCTCGGACCTTAGCCCCATCGTTGACGTGCAGGCGAGGCAGTGGCTAAGCAACTTGGTAAACGTCGACGCTAAAGCGCCCCTAACCTTCGGCACGATTACTTCGAACGGTAGCGACCTATTCAACAGCTCGTTCTTGTGGGAGCCGGGAGTGGGCATCACAGACCAGTACGACAAGAAGAGACCGGTGCCGTTTGCCGAGTATGTTCCTGACCGCGAGTTCTGGAACCAGCTGGCACCTGACCTGATCGGATTGATTTACCGCGACTATGC
>JBEDEQ010000021.1:0-13677 GCA_041175645.1 Actinomycetota bacterium
TCACCAAAGCGCTCGGCCAAAGCCTGAGCCAGGCCGGTGTAAGTGTTCGGCTTCAAGGCAATCAAACGCGCCTTAACCTCATCGCTCAAATCGAGACTCTCGATAAACGCAATCAATTCTTCGTGGCCAATGCGCTTGCCGCGAGTCAGCTCTTTGAGCAGGGCATATGGGTCGCTGATGGCCGAACGACCTGCGGCAACCTCGGCGCGAATGGCGGTTTGAATCGCTTCGCCGAGCACCTCCCAGTTGTCGAGCAAATCTGCTTCAAGAATGCCAACCGAAAGTTCGACCTCGCCAAGACCGCGGGTGGCGTTGTCGAGTGCGAGCATCGAGTGGCCCAGGCCAACGCCGATGTTGCGCTGCGATGAAGAGTCGGTGAGGTCGCGCTGCAGGCGAGAGGTGACCAGGGTTGCGGCCAGTGAATCGAGAATCGCGTTTGACAGCTCAAGGTTCGACTCGGCGTTTTCGAAACGAATCGGGTTGACCTTGTGCGGCATGGTCGACGAACCGGTGGCACCTGGTGCCGGAATCTGCTTGAAGTAGCCAAGCGAAATGTAGGTCCAGATGTCGGTGCAAAGGTTGTGCAAGATGCGGTTGAAGTGGGCCACTGCCGAATAAAGCTCGGCTTGCCAGTCGTGCGATTCGATCTGGGTGGTTAGTGGGTTCCAGGTGAGGCCAAGCGAGGTGACGAACTCTTTCGACTCTTTGATCCAGTCAACGTCTGGGGCTGCAACAACGTGAGCGGAGAAGGTTCCGGTTGCGCCCGAGAACTTGCCTAGGTAGGTGGTCGCCTGAACTCGCTCAATCTGGCGGCGCAGACGGTGAACGAAAACCTGAAGTTCTTTACCCATTGTGGTTGGTGTGGCTGGCTGGCCGTGAGTGCGCGAGAGCATCGGCACCGCAACATACTTGTGGGCCAACTCGGTTAGCTTGGCCATCAACTCGTGAGCTTTCGGCAGCCAAACTTCGCTCATGGCGTCGCGCACAGTTAGGGCGTATGACAGGTTGTTGATGTCTTCGCTGGTGCAAGCAAAGTGGGTTAGTTCTTGAAGATCTTCGCGACCAAGCTGAACCAACTTTTCGCGAATGAAGTATTCGACCGCCTTTACGTCGTGGCGGGTAACGGCCTCGGTGGCGGCAAGGGTTTCTACATCAGCATCCGAGAAGTTTTCGATAATCGCACGAAGCGAGGCAACCTCGGGCGCGAGCAGTGGGCGGCCGGTTGATAGCAGGTCGCGGTTGGCCAGGTGAATCAGCCACTCGATTTCTACCTTGATGCGGGCCCGGTTTAGACCTGCCTCGCTGAGGTGCTCGCCGAGTGCGACAACCGCACCGCGGTAACGACCGTCTAGAGGTGAAAGGGGTTGCGCTGATAGTTTGCTCACCCCTCCATATTGGCAGACGGTTTGGTGGCTGGTCGGTGGTGCCTAAGTTATCCACTTAATTTTCTGAACTCGGATGCTTTGCCCAAACTTGCCCGATGCTGGCTCGCATGCAATACATGGTCGAAAGTCTTGACGAACTAAACGCACTGCTCGGCGGTGCCAAACCAGATGTGGGTAGATGGAGTGGGCCTGCCGCCCTGAGCTTTCAGCGCGAAGTTGAGCAACTTGCGCACGACTTGCTCGGGCTTCGCAACCAACTAGCCACACTGCCTCACATTGCGGTGGTGGTTGGGTGAGCGGGTTGGTGAGTTACGGGGGTGATCCGGCGATCATCGCCAGCATCGACGAAATCGAGCGCTCGCGGTCAACGCTCGAACTGGTTCAGCAGCGTCTGCTCAAAGAGTTTGAGTTGCTCGATTTCTTGGTCGACCCCATCGCTCGAGCAGCGCTGGCTTTGCACGCTCCCGTCTTGCTGGCTCGCCTCGAAAAACTTAAGTGGGCGGCAGGAGTCGCGAGCGACTCCTATCTGTCGACCGAGGCCCGCATCACCAAGCAGCTCGATTGGGTGACTTCTGCGGTAGCGAAGCATCCGTGGTTATTGAATGTTTTGCCCAATCAGGTTCGGGCTGCGCTGCCCGCGGTTTTGGTGGCCGGGTCGGTTGCCGCCACCTTGGTCGACGGCAAGGCCGCCAGGGTGATCGCCAGAGAAACCCTTAACATGTGGCCAGCGTTGAGCGCTGGGCAAAAGTCTTCGGGGCAAGACTCAATCGCAGCGGCGAACATGGCTGCCGTGGCCTTGGGTGCCGTAGCGCGTGGAGGTCGTGGCGGTGCAGAGGTTGAGGCGGTGGGTGCGTTTGGAATGCGCGCTGCCCCGACCGGCATCGGCGCAATTGCACAGCGTCTGGCCGAAACCCACGTGACCGAAAAGCCAACCGTTGTGATCGAGCGATACACCGACGGGCAGCGTTCGGTTTTTGTTGCCTACCTGCCAGGCATGCGAAACCTCGAAGTTGGAACGGGTTCTGAGCCATTCGATTTGGCCGCCAGCGTGCAGCAGTTGGCTGACCCCGATTCGGCTACCAGCCAGAAGGCGGTCGAAGAGGCACTCAGAGCGGCTGGCGTCAAACCAAACGACGAGTTGGTAGTGGCTGGCTACTCGCAGGGAGGCATGGTGGCCGGTGGTCTGGCAGCTGGCTCTGGCGAGTTCAACGTGACCGCGATCGTCACGCTGGGCGCACCGATTGCGCAGCTCGACCTGCCGACCGAAACCGCGGTGATAGCAATCGAGCACAGCAACGACGTGATTCCTGCGCTATCGGGAGCCATCAACCCGGTCACCGAAAACTGGGTGACGGTTGGGCGTGAGATTGATTTACACCCAGGTCAGAGTGCGCTGACTGCGCACGAGCTCGACAGGTATGTCGAGACATCCAAGTTGGTTGACGAATACGATTCGGTCGGCGTCACCCGAATTCGCGAAGCTGTGCTCAAAAAGCTCGAAGGCCTGCGCCTCGTTGAGACACAGACCTTCGAGCTAAAGCCGATTGACGGTTAGAGAATGCGCAAAAGCTTGAACAAGCCGCGGCTGATGAACGAGGCGATCGACATGATCAGCGCACCCAGAATTGCCCAACCGAATGACTCGATGCTTAGGCCGGTGGTGGTAAAGCCGTCGATACTGAAGGTTCCGCCATCGATCAGGCTGCTCAACCATGCAACAAACAGCAACAGAGCGCCGTTGATCACGAGAGAGATGAGACCGAAAGTGAGCAGGTAAAGAGGTAGCGCAACAATTTTGATTACCGGGGCGATGATCGCGTTGACCAAGCCAAAGATGAGGCCAACAAGTAGGTAAGACAAGATCGTGCTCCAAATATCTGAGCCGCCGTAAGGAACCAGCTTGATGGCAGGAACCAGTGAGGTAACGGCCCAGAGGCCAAGAGCGTTGATAACTGTGCCAACTAGAAAACGTTTCATAGAACGATTCTTGCACCTAGCGACTAAATTGGAACTCGTGACTGCCCAAGAAACCCCCAATGTGCCGATGGTGCAACTGCTCTCGCCAGAGGGCGAATATGGTGTGCCAAGCCAGTGGGCTCACTACGGCAAGTACATCGACCGCCTCACCGAGGCCGATTTTCTAAAGTTCTACCGCGACATGGCGCGCATGCGTCGATTCGACCGCGAAGCCGAAGCACTTCAGCGTCAAGGCCAACTAGGACTCTGGATTCCAGCCATCGGGCAAGAAGCCGCTCAAATTGGCTCGGGCTACGCAGTCGGCCACAACGACCACATCTTCCCTTCATACCGTGAACACGGTGTAGCAATCACCCACGGCATCGACCTCATGTCGATTCTTAAAATGCTTCGCGGTGTAAACCACGGCGGTTGGAACCCGGAAGAAACCCGCTTTCACCTCTACGCCATCGTGCTCGGCACCCAGGTGCTGCACGCCACCGGCTACGCCATGGGCGTCAAGATGGACGGCAAGGTCGGCAACGGCAATCTCGAAGAAGACCTCGCCGTAATCTCATACTTCGGCGACGGCGCAACTGCCGAGGGTGACGTCAGCGAAGCCTTCCTATTCGCCGCCATCAACAACAGCCCCCTCGTCTTTTTCTGCCAAAACAATCAGTGGGCAATCTCGTCATCGGTCGCCAGCCAAACCAAGGTTCCGCTTTACCAGCGCGGCGCGGGTTTCGGTGTGCCGGGCATCCGCATTGATGGCAACGACATTCTCGCGTCATACGCAGTGACCGCAAAGCACATGGATGACGCGCGCGAAGGTGCCGGCCCTTACATGATCGAGGCGCTCACCTATCGCATCGGTGCTCACACCACCTCTGACGACCCGACCAAATATCGCGATTCGGCCGAGGTCGAATATTGGAAGGCCCGCGACCCGCTAATTCGTTTCGAAACCTTCCTTCGTCGCCAGGGCATCAACCAAGACTTTTTCGACGAAGTAGACGAGGCCGGCGAAAAGTTATCCGCCGAGATTCGCGAAGCAACCTTTGCTCTGCCGCAGCCACCGGTCGAGAACATGTTTAAGTACGTCTACTCCGAGCCGCATCCGCTAATCGACGAACAGCTCGATTGGCTAAAGCGCTACGAAGCCGGTTTCGGTGAGGAGTCGCACTCATGAGCAACTTTGTAGAACTTTCGATCGCCAAGGCAATCAACGCCGGTCTGCGCAAGGCCATGCAAGAAGACAGCAAGGTCATCTTGTTCGGTGAAGATGTAGCCCAGCTCGGTGGTGTGTTCCGCGTAACCGAAGGCATCCACGCCGAATTTGGCGACAGCCGAATCTTCAACTCACCGATAGCCGAGTCGGGCATCGTTGGAACCGCAATCGGTTTGGCCATGCGCGGCTATCGCCCGGTTGCCGAGATTCAGTTCGACGGCTTCATCTTTCCGGCATTCGACCAGATTGTCAGCCAGCTAGCCAAGATGCAAAACCGCAGCGAGGGCTACACGCCAATGCCGGTTGTCATTCGCGTTCCTTACGGCGGCGGCATCGGCGCGGTCGAGCACCACAGCGAAAGCCCAGAAGCATACTTCGCCCACACCGCAGGTCTTCGCGTGATCAGCCCGTCGAACCCGAACGATGCCTACTGGATGATTCAGCAAGCCATCAAGTCAACCGACCCGGTGATGTTCTTCGAGCCGAAGCGTCGCTACTGGCAAAAGGGCCCGGTCAATCTAGATGAGCCGCCAATGGGCGCATACCAGGCCCGCGTCTTAGTCGAAGGTTCACAGGTAACCATCGCAACCTACGGCCCGATGACGGCGGTTGCTCTGCAGGCTGCCGAAATCGCAGCATCCGAGGGAATCAGCATCGAGGTCATCGACCTTCGCTCACTCTCACCAATCGACTTTGACACCGTAATCAACTCGGTCAAAAAGACCGGCCGCCTAATCGTGGCGAGCGAGGCGAGCACCTTCGTCTCAATCAGCAGCGAGATCGCAGCCCGTGTTGCCGAGAAGGCTTTCTACCACCTCGAGGCACCGGTGCTTCGTGTGGGTGGTTTCGATGTTCCATACCCCGCAGCCAAGCTCGAAGAAGTATTCTTGCCTGACGCAGACCGCATTCTTGAAGCGGTCGACCGAGCGCTTAGCTACTAAGAGGATCGAATGACAAAAGTCGCCTATTACAACCTGCCGGATGTCGGTGAAGGCCTGACCGAGGCCGAAATCGTCTCTTGGAAGGTAGCCGTTGGCGACACCGTTGCCGTGAACCAGATTGTGGTCGAAATCGAAACCGCCAAGTCGCTGGTCGAACTGCCGGTGCCTTTCGCCGGTGTGGTTAGCGAACTGCTTGCCAAAGAGGGCGACACCGTTGAGGTTGGCAAGCCGATCATTTCGGTGACCGTAGACGACAACGCAGCGGGCGCAGCCGTGACTACTTCGATGCCGGTAATCGCCGAAGCTGCTGCCAGCGCACATCAAGCAGTGGCGGATGCTGCCGCCACCGTCGCCGCTGAAGAAAAGTCACCAACCCTGGTTGGTTATGGAGTTTCACACTCGGTCGGAACCTCGCGTCGCAGACGCCCTGGCCCGGTAGACATGCCGGTAAACCCAAACGCTGTGGGCAACAACCCGCCGACCCTTGCCACCACCGCGATTCCGGTAATCGCCGAAGCTGCGGCTGCCGGCGGCATCGCTCCGATGTCGGTTGGCGACGGCGTGATTGCTAAGCCACCGATTCGCAAACTTGCCAAAGACCTCGGCGTTGACCTAACCCAGGTTCGCGGCACCGGCCTCAACGGCGAGATTACGCGCGAAGACGTAGTTGGAGGCGCGCAACAGGCTTCGGTGTTCCGCAACTTGTCGACACCTGAGCCTAAGAGTGAGCGCGAGGAGCGCATCCCAGTTAAAGGTGTTCGCAAGGCGATTGCCAACGCAATGGTTTCGAGCGCATTCACCGCACCTCACGTGAGCATCTTCGTTGACGTTGACGCGACCCGCACCATGGAATACGTCAAGCGCCTGAAGGTGTCGACCGACTTCGCCGGCGTCAAGGTGACCCCGCTGCTGATCATGGCCAAGGCGATGATGTGGGCGATTCGCCGCAACCCGATGGTCAACTCGACCTTCACCGATGAAGAAATCATCGTGCACAACTTTGTGAACTTCGGCATCGCAGCGGCAACCCCGCGCGGTCTGATTGTTCCGAACATCAAAGATGCCGACAAGATGTCGATGCTTGAGCTCGCCGAGGCGATTGGGCAGCTGGCTGCAACCGCTCGCGATGGCAAGACGACTCCGGCCGACATGAAAGACGGAACCATCACGATCACCAACATCGGTGTGTTCGGCGTTGACACCGGTACTCCGATTTTGAACCCGGGTGAGGTTGCGATCGTGGCCCTCGGCTCGATTCGCCCGAAGCCTTGGGTGGTCAACAACGAGATTCAGATTCGCCAGGTGACCACCATTGGTGCCACCTTCGACCACCGCGTGGTTGACGGCGACGTGGCTTCGCGCTTTGTGCAAGATGTCGCCTCGGTCATCGAAGAGCCAGCACTGCTGCTCGATTAGGAACATTTACCGAGCTTTTCTCCCTCAAGCAAACGGCTTAATCTTATTGACAATCATTATCAACAAGACTTAAAGTTGAGGCATGAAGAGTTCTCGATTCGCTAAGACTGCCGCGGGCATCCTCGCCCTCGCACTTGCCGCTTTGACCCTCACTGGATGCACTGACCAAGCTCGTTGGCAAAAGGGCATCGGGTCGATCAAGATTGTCGCCAGCACCAATGTTTGGGGCGACATCGCCTACCAAATCGCGGGCGAAGAGGCCACTGTGACCGCCCTGATTGACAACGTGAACCAAGACCCACACTCTTTCGAGGCCAGCGCCCGCGACCAGCTCGCCGTGCAAGACGCCGACATTGTGATCATGAACGGCGGCGGCTACGACGATTTTGTCGAGGCTCTAGTTGAAGCCGATGAAACTCCGGCCATTCTGATCAACGCCTATGTTGCCTCGGGCGAAGATGACACCCGCAACGAACACATTTGGTACAGCGCGAGCCAGGTGAAAGACGTTGGCAACGTGATCTTCTCGGCTCTCGAAACCGTAGACCGAAACAGCACGCCAATTTATGAGTCGAACCTCGCCGAATTCGAAGCCCAGATCAAGCTCATCGAAATTCGCACCGCCGAAATCGCCAACGCATTTGGCGGCGCAAAAGTGTTTGCCACCGAACCCTTGATCTACTACCTGCTGCAAGACACAGGCATGGTCGACATAACTCCAGTCGAATTTTCTGAGGCCATCGAAGAAGAGCGCGACGTTGCGCCGGCTGTGATGCTCGAAGCCCAAGACGCGGTCAAGCAAGCCAAGTTCATAGCTGTCAATTCGAGCACGAGAACCGCTCAAATCGACCAGGTTCTGAGTGAAGCGACTGCGACCGCATTCGGTTTTGGTGAGCTGCTGCCGCAAGACCCAGACACGGGTGAATACCAGGGTGACTACTTCGAGATGATGGCCAGCGCGCTCGACATGATCGTCGACGGAGCACGCCCCTAGTGTCGATCGACGCGAGCCGTCGAAGGTTGCCCGCCGGGCAGCCTGTGTTGAGCATCCAAGAAGCGACGTTCGGTTATGACGAACGCCCGCTTTGGAGCAACCTCAACCTCGACGTCGCGCAGGGCGAATTCATTGCCATCATCGGTTCGAACGGCTCGGGCAAAACCAGCCTGCTGCGCGCGATTTTGGGCCAAGAGCAACTCACCTCGGGCCAAATTCTGCTCGCCGGCAAACCCGTTCACCACGGCTCACGCCGCATCGGCTACATTCCTCAGTCAAGAAGCGTGGATGCCCACACGCCGCTTCTCGCCCGTGACCTGCTCACCATGGGGCTCGCAGGCCACCGCTACGGTTTGCCGTTCACCTCGCGACAAGACCGTGCGCGAGTCGAGCACATTCTGGGCTGTATTGACGGCCACGATTTAGCCAAGCTTCCGGTGGGTCAGCTCAGTGGCGGACAACTTCAACGCTTTCGTGTTGGCCAAGCTGTGATCGATGAGCCAGATCTGATTCTTGCCGACGAGCCGCTCAGCGCCCTCGACCTCGCGCAGCAGCGCACGCTCGCCG
Source organism: Actinomycetota bacterium (assembly GCA_041175645.1). Classification (GTDB taxonomy): domain Bacteria; phylum Actinomycetota; class Actinomycetes; order Actinomycetales; family Microbacteriaceae; genus Rhodoluna. Next base: position 8,488 of record JBEDEQ010000021.1, read on the forward strand.
ACCTGATCGACCAAGAGCGCAAAGACCACTCGGCCGCGGTGCTGTTTGTTACCCACGATGTAAACCCGGTGCTCGGCATGGTTGACCGCGTGCTCTACCTGGCAAATGGCTCGTTCAAAATCGGCACGCCAGATGAGGTGCTGCGCAGCGAGGTGTTGAGTGAGCTTTATGGCACGCCGGTCGATGTGGTTCGCAACCAGGGTCGCGTTGTGGTTCTCGGTGCCCACGGTGCCGACCACGAACACCACGCCCATGAGGAGTGGCACTAATGATTTTCGATTTCAGCGACTACGCGCAACTTTTGCCATTGGTGAGCAACTCGCTCATCGCCGCCGCACTGCTTGGCCTGATGGGCGGTCTCGTCGGAGTCTTCGTAATGAACCGCGATTCTTCGTTTGCAGTTCACGGCATCAGCGAGCTGTCTTTTGCCGGTGCAGCAATCGCGCTGCTAATTGGCGTGGATGTTGTACTCGGCTCAATCTTCGGTTCACTCATCGCGGCTGCACTCATCGGTGTCTTGGGTGCCAGAGCCAAAGATCGAAACTCGATCATTGCCGTGCTCATGCCGTTCGGGTTGGGTGTCGGAATTCTCGCTCTGTCGCTCTATGAGGGTCGCGCGTCGAACAAGTTCGGCCTGCTCACCGGTCAGATCATCGCGGTCGACCAGCCGGCTCTGGTTTGGCTTGCCGGCATCTCGGTTTTTGTGATTCTTGTTCTTGTTCTAATCTGGCGGCCGCTTCAGTTTGCGAGCCTCGACCCCGATGTCGCCCGCGCTCGCGGTGTGGCCACCGGCCCGCTTGGCTTCGCGTTTCTGATTCTGCTCGGCCTCGCGGTTGCCGCCAGCGTGCAGGTGGTTGGTGCACTGCTGGTGCTTAGCTTGCTGGTTACCCCGGCCGCCGCCGCCTTGCGCGTAACCTCTTCGCCAAAGCTAGCCCCCGTGCTCAGCGTTGCTTTCGCGCTAACCTCTGCGGTTGGCGGCATTTTGCTCGCAATCGGTGGCGGTCTACCGGTTAGCCCTTACATCACCACGGTTTCGTTCCTGATATACCTTGTGTGCCGAGGCATTGCGTTGGCGAAGAACAGGGCTGCCCGTGCATCCGTGTCTAAGGCGGTGGCCCTATGAGCGTCGCCAAACGCAACACCTGGCAAAAAGACGCCGTGAAGCATGCGCTGGGCGAGTCGAAGGGTTTTGTCAGCGCTCAAGACTTGCACCAGGTGCTGCGCGCTCACGGTTCGACCATCGGCCTGGCCACGGTTTATCGTGCGCTCGCCGACCTAGCCAACGCCGGCGATGCCGATTCGCTGCAATCGCCCGATGGTCAACTGCTCTATCGCGCTTGTGGCACCTCGCACCATCACCACTTGATCTGCCGCGAATGTGGGTTGACCGTTGAGATTGATGCCAGCCGCGTCGAAGCCTGGGCCGACGAGATTGCCAAAGAGCACGGTTTCGGCGACACCACTCATACAATCGATTTATTCGGACTTTGTAGGGGATGTAAGGGTTCGAAATAGTCGCAGGCCGTTCTCGCCTGCACCGTTTCGAAAGGGTGGATTGGCATGACTGCTTCAAACGACGAAAAACTTGTGGCCTATACACGCAACCGAAACCTTTTTGCGATTTTCAGCGTAATTCAGGTTCTCTGTCTGGTCGTGTGGGCCGCTCCGTTGTATGTTCCGATCATCACCAAGGCTTATTTTGGCGATGTAGTGGTCGCGGTTTACCGTTACTACGCGCTCGAGCTCGGCGTATTTCTCGTCTCTTCAGTGCTGGCTCTGTTTTTTCGCTACCGAGCTCGAATTTTGCGTCTCGAACTCGAAGCGAAATAGAAATCACAAAACTTTAGCGGATTTCTGTTTAAACGAGGGCTTGCTTAATCAGCGTTTCTTCGCCTAAACTTGAGCAGTTGCCATGTGCAACCTAGTTTTCGCTCAAGCCAAAACAAACCACAAGAATTTTTAGGGTTTTGCTGGCTTGCCTTAAGGAGATGAAATGGCAGCTTACTGTCAGGTGACTGAGACCGGACCTCAGTTCGGCCACCACGTTTCGCACGCCCAGAACAAGACCAAGCGTCGCTTCAACCCGAACATTCAGAAGAAGACCTACTTTGTGCCTTCGATGAAGCGCAACGTAACCCTGACCCTAAGTGCCCGCGGCATCAAGGTAATTGACGCTCGTGGAATCGAAGCCGTTGTTGCCCAGCTTCTGGCCCGCGGCGAGAAGATCTAAGGAGTCCGAGCTAAATGGCTAAGAAAGACAAGGACATCCGTCCGATCATCAAGATGAAGTCGACTGCCGGCACCGGTTACACCTACGTAACCCGCAAGAACCGCCGCAACGACCCAGACCGTATCGTTCTAAAGAAGTACGACCCAGTAGTGCGTCAGCACGTTGAATTCCGCGAGGAGCGTTAATAGATGGCTAAGAAGAGCAAGATTGCCCGCAACGAGCAGCGCAAGATCGTTGTAGAGCGTTACGCCGAGAAGCGTCTCGCACTAAAGAAGGCTTTGGTTGACCCAAACAGCACCGACGAGCAGCGCGAAGAGGCCCGTCTAGGCCTTCAGAAGCTTCCACGCAACGCATCTCCAGTTCGTGTTCGCAGCCGCGACTCGATCGACGGTCGTCCACGTGGTGTTCTCACCAAGTTCGGTGTGTCACGTGTTCGCTTCCGCGACATGGCTCACAAGGGCGAGCTACCAGGCATCACCAAGTCATCCTGGTAAATCACAACTTTTTGAAAAACCCGTCGGGCAGTAACGCCTTCGCAACACGCCGAAGCAAATAACAAGCCCTAGAAACAAGGGGGATACTCTAAACGAGACAGAACGTCACCAAACGTCTAGAGTCCAGGAGGACATTATGGCTAAGACCCTAAACAAGGGCGAGCTCGTAGCAGCTATCGCCGCTCACACCGGAGAGTCACAGGCAGCAGTCAACCGCGTTGTTGACGCACTGTTTGAGACCGTAGCAAAGACCGTTGCCGCTGGCGACAAGGTCACCATCCCAGGCTGGCTATCAGTTGAGAAGGGCCACCGCGCAGCTCGCGCAGGTCGCAACCCTCAGACTGGTGCAACCATTCAGATTGCAGCTTCGAACACCGTTAAGGTTTCAGCAGGCAGCAAGCTAAAGGCAGCCGTCAAGTAGTCTTTTAGACCACAAGCTTCAGGCGTCGACTTCGGTCGGCGCCTTTTGCTTTAACCGCATGTTTGCCTGTGGTCAGTGGCACAAATAGTCGGCCCCATTGCCTAGGCTTGAAAGGTGACCAACCCTACACAAAACCCAACCAACCGCGCCGCTCGCGCCGGTTTGTTGGCGGCAGGGGTGGCCCTCGCTTCGGTGGTGTTGTGGTCGGCTTTAACCGCGTGGATGACCGGCCTCACCAACCCCTATGAACTCGGTGACCCGGGCGACGTGGTTCGCTGGGGCCAGCCGGTTCTTCGATCGATAACGAACCTTGCCATGGCGATTGCCATCGGCGGTGCGGTGTTCGCGGTGCTGTCGCTGAGCGACGGGGCAAAGAACCTGGTTCGCACCCTCAACCTGGTAGCCATGGGCGGTGCAGCCTGGGTGTTGTTCGGCTCGGCTTCATACCTCTTTACTTATCTGTCGATCACCGGTGTTCCGGTTAGCTTCGACGGAGCCTTCACCGACGGCCTGGTGCTGTTTGCGACCCAGGTTGCCCTAGGCCAGTCTTTGGCCATCAACCTCGGCCTCGGCCTGGTGGTGGCCACCCTGGCCGTGATGGTTCGCAGCCTCAAAGGCACTGTGGCCGTGGCGGCAACTGCGGTGGCTGCACTGATTCCATTGGCGGTATCTGGCCACGCGAGTGGAACGGCCGGTCACGCGATGGCGGTCAACTCGATCGGCCTGCACCTTTTGGCCGTGGTGGTTTGGGTCGGTGGTTTGGTCGCGCTACCTTTTGCCACGAGCGGTGAAACTAGCGAGCGAGCATCCGTGTTGGTCAAACGCTATTCGGCTCTCGCGCTGGCTGCCTTTGCCGTTACCGCTATTTCGGGTAGCGCAAACGCCTTGGTGCGCGTGAACCTCGACCAGCTTTTCACCACCACCTATGGGCTACTCGTGATTAGCAAGATTGTCACGCTCGCGGTGCTTGGGCTTTTCGGTGCCTACTATCGCCTGCGAGTTATCGGCCAACTCGAATCACAAAAAACTCGAACCTGGTTTGGTCGCCTGGCCCTCGCCGAACTAGCGGTTATGGGCGTGGCCATGGGGCTCGCGGCAACGCTTTCGCGAACCGGCGCACCAGACAACACCAACTACAACCAAAGCCCAACCCCCGCCGAGATTCTCACCGGCGAACCGCTACCAAACGAACTGATCGCCTCGAGCTGGTTCACCGAGTTCAAGTTCGACCTACTCTGGTCGATCATCTGCGTCGGTGCCGCCGGCTTCTACATCTGGGGTGTGCTTCGCCTTCGCAAACGCGGCGACAAGTGGCCGATTGCCAGAACCGCATCATGGGTGTTCGGCCTCGCCCTACTCGCCTACATCACCAACGGCGCACCGAACGTTTATGGCGAATACCTGTTCTCGGTTCACATGATTGGGCACATGATGCTGAGCATGGGCGTTCCGGTGTTCCTAGTGCCGGGTGCACCCATCACACTTCTGATGCGAGCGGTGAACAAACGCACCGACGGCTCGATGAGCATCCGCGATTGGGTTCTCTGGGCGGTGCACACGCCTTGGGCCAAGCTGGTTTCGCACCCGATCTTTGCGGCCATCAACTTTGCCGGCTCGCTCGTGATGTTCTATTTCACGCCACTGTTCGAATGGTCGGTGCGCGATCACCTTGGCCACCAGTGGATGACCGTGCACTTTCTAATTACGGGTTACCTGTTTGTGCAGGCTCTGGTCGGCGTTGACCCCGGGCCAAACCGCTTGCAATACCCGATTCGCCTGATGCTTCTGATTGGCACACTCGCGTTCCACGCGTTCTTTGGCCTGGCGCTCATGGGCGGCGATGCTCTGCTCGTCGCTGACTGGTTCGGGGCGATGGGTCGCACCTGGGGCGCTACTCCACTCGACGACCAACACGACGGCGGTGCTATCGCGTGGGGTATCGGCGAATTGCCCACCGCAGTGCTTACGATTATCGTCTCGGTGCAATGGGCCAGGTCAGATGCGCGCGAATCGAAGCGACTCGATCGTGCCTCAGACCGCTCGGG
>JBEDEQ010000022.1:0-11596 GCA_041175645.1 Actinomycetota bacterium
TATGGGCCACATCGGATTCACTCCCCAGAGTGTTCACTCACTTGGAGGATTCAAGGTTCAGGGCCGAGGCGATGGTGCGGAAACCCTGCTCGAGGATGCGCGCGCGGTTGAGGCAGCAGGAGCCTTTGCAGTTGTTCTAGAGCTGGTTCCAGCCGAACTAGCCGATGAGGTCACAAAGAAACTATCGATCGCCACGATCGGAATCGGAGCGGGTAACTCAACCGATGGGCAGATTCTGGTGTGGACAGACTTTGCGGGAATGCACTCGGGACCAGTTCGCAAGTTTGTGCGAAAGTACGCAGATCTTCGTGGCGACCTATTGAAAGCAGCACGTGACTACCGTCGCGACGTTGCCAGTGGCGACTTTCCGAACAAAGACGAAGGTTTTTAGTTCTCTTCGCGCTCTGACTTTTCCCACTTTGCGGCACGCTCGGCAATGAGTTGAGGGGCGTTCTTAGCTTGCTCTTCGGTCTCAAAAGGCCCAACCCGGTCGAGCGACTTCGACTGCAAACCGAACTCAACTCGGCGAGTACGGATGTTGTACCACCAGTACTCGGTTGAATCAGAAACACTTGGCTTTTGTGGGCGAGGCATAACAAGAGCCTAAGCGTTGGCGTGGGTAAACTTGCCACATGCCAAAAGACGCGAACGGTCACTTGACCGCCGGAAAACTATCTGGGCGAATGGCAGTACCTAGCAGCATCAAGGCTCCCGAATACATTTGGAAACCGGCTCCAGCCAAATACACAGGCTCGGATGTTTGGCAGCCCGAAGACATCGAAAAGATTAGGGCAGCGGGCAAAATCGCCGCTGGTGCTATCGAACTTGCCGGCGCAAACGCAAAACCTGGCGTCACCACAGACCAACTAGACAAGCTTGTGCACGAATACGTTCTAGATCACGGAGCGTATCCGAGCACGCTCGGCTACCGAAACTATCCAAAGTCCTGCTGCACCTCGGTGAACGAGGTCATTTGTCACGGCATCCCCGATGACACGGTGCTTGAAGACGGCGATATCGTCAATGTGGATGTCACGGCATACCTTGATGGATTTCACGGAGATAGTAACCAGACTTTTGCCGTTGGCCAGGTAAGCCAAGAGGTTTCTGATCTCATCGAAAGAACGCGCGAGGCGCTTAACCGAGGGCTCATGGCCGTCAAGCCTGGCCGCGAAGTCAACGTGATTGGTCGTGCAATCGAGTCGTACGCTAAACGCTTCAACTACGGTGTCATTCGTGACTTCACGGGGCACGGCATCGGAGAAGCATTTCACTCAGGGCTGATCATTCCGCACTATGACACCGACCGCTACCGTGACGAAATGCAAGTTGGAATGGTCTTCACAATTGAGCCGATGCTCACGCTCGGCGGCTATCAATGGAACATGTGGGATGACGGTTGGACCGTCACCACGCGCGATAAAAGCATCACCGCACAGTTTGAACACACCCTGGTCGTCACAGAAGACGGCTACGACATTTTGACCCTGGCTTAGGAGTGAACGTGGGTAAGAAGGCAATTGGCATCGACATCGGTGGCACGGGAATCAAAGGTGCGATCGTAGACCTTAAAGAAGGGCGTCTCGCGTCTGATCGAGTTCGATACGGCACCCCGGAGGGTGGCACACCCCAGGACATCGCAGACGTCGTTGCTCGAGTCATCAAAGACCTCGGTGGCTCATCCACGCTTGAAGTCGGCATCTGCTTTCCCGCAGTTGTTCAGCACGGATACACGATGTCGGCAGCGAACATTTCAGACCAATGGATCGGACTGGATGCGGATTCGCTCTTTGAGAAACGCCTAGGGCGCCACGTACACGTGATTAACGACGCCGACGCAGCAGGTGTGGCTGAGGTTAAGTTTGGTGCTGCCAGAAAGCGCAAGGGCTTGATCATCTTGACCACACTTGGCACCGGAATCGGTACCGCAATTCTGAACAATCGTGAATTGGTTCCAAACTCAGAACTCGGCCACATTGAAATCGAGGGTGTCGACTGGGAGACCAAGGCATCTTTTGCTGCGAAAGAGCGTGAGAACCTGAGCTGGGAACAGTGGGCCGAACGCTTGCAGAAGTATTACTCGAGACTCGAGGCTCTACTGGTTCCAGATTTGTTCATTGTCGGAGGCGGCGTGAGCAAAGAACATGAAAACTTCTTGCCATTGCTCAATCTGAAGACCGAAATCATTCCGGCAACTACTCGAAACAGTGCGGGAATCATCGGCGCTGCCGCATTGGCCTATAAGAACCGCGACGACTAAAAAGTGGATGGGCCGGCCGATACGCCGGGTTTTGTACCTCTTGCGAGGTGACGATCATCTATCTGGAGTTGCCGTTACCGACAACTTCTAGCAACCTACCCGTTGGAAAAAGCGAGCCGCTCTATGCTCCAACATATTTGGTCTTGCTCCTGACGAGGTTTACCTAGCCGGCTCGGTTGCCCGAACCGCTGGTGGTCTCTTACACCACCGTTTCACCCTTACCACTTTCGTGGCGGTCTGCTTTCTGTTGCACTTTCTCGCGGGTTACCCCGAGTGGGTGTTACCCACCATCATGCTCTTTGGAGCCCGGACGTTCCTCGACATTGCTGCCGCGATCGTCTGGCCAACCCATCCACTAGAAACGATACAGTAGCCGCATCTTGTGCAACAGGTTCGCTAATTGATTAGGCGAGGTGGTGCGTGGCGTTGATGGTTACCACTTCGGTGGCCTGCCTACCCCAGAGTCGAAGAATCGTGATTGAACACGGCGCTACCTGTTGATTCCAGTAAGATTCGATTCCGCCTCCGATTGCAGCCCGAATAATGCCGCGAATCGGCATAACGTGAGCTACTACCGCGACAGTTCGACCCGAGTATTCACTGAGAATGTTGTCGAGGCCGGCAAGAATTCGTGAGTCAAAAGCTTCTAGGCTTTCACCGTTTGGCGGTGAGACGTTGTAAGAACCTCGCCACTGCTCGAAAAGTTCTGGCCACTTCTCGGCAACCTCTTCGTTTGTGTGCCCGTCCCACTCGCCGAAAGATATTTCTTGGATGCTTGGCTCGAGCGTTACGGCCCGGTGAACTGCATTCGACAAGATGTTGGCGGTATCGACCGCGCGTTGTATCGGACTCGACACGATTGCAGAAATCGGTTCGATGTGCGCGTATGGGCCTGAGGTGCCCAACTTCGCTAGCTCGAGAGACACGTGGTGAGCATCCTGGCGCCCTAAGTCGCTAAGCCCAGGGTTCTCTCCCCCACTACCTGAAATTCGCTTGGTCTCGGTTAAGTGAGTTCTACCGTGGCGAACCAACACCAATGTGGTGAGCGGCTCAGTGACGTGACCAGGTGCGCGAACTGAACTTGGTAGTTCACCGTTGAACTCGGCAACCATCGCGGGAATTGGCGACACTGAGGTGTCGACAATGGCGTTTCCTGTTTCATCCATGGCTTTGTTCGCTAGTGCGTCAGCCCTTGAATTCTCTTCGCGGGGAATCCACTCGTAACTAATGTTCAGACCAGCCGTAAGTTGCTGCACTTCGATTGCGAGAGCACGCATATCCGGGTGTTTAATCTTCCAATTCCCAGACATTTGCTCGATAACGAGCTTGCTGTCCATGCGAACCCGCACTTTTGCTAGCGGGTTGATGCGATGAACTTCTTCGAGCGCTGCTTTGAGTGCGCGGTATTCGGCGACGTTATTGGTAGCGATTCCGATGAACTCAGAAATTTCTCGAATGACTAAACCAGTTGCGGCATCAACGACAATAGCCCCAGAACCAGACGGACCCGGGTTACCACGCGAGCCGCCGTCGGCCTCAATGATTAGAGCATCGGGCTTGCTCATCGAACCAAAATCGCCTGACAGTTTGGACACGTGGCGATCTCGTCGGCCGGCGTAGCAACCACATCCTCGTATGCACTTGAGGTGAGACCGATGCGGCAAGCGTCGCAGTCGCGCCCCTTGAGGGCAGCGGCTGGGATGCCCCGGCCCGCTTTTTTAGTGAATAGGTTTGCGGCTTCTTCAGAGAGAATGGCGAACTTGGCAGCACGCTCGGTCTCTACGATTGAGATTTTCGAGGAAAGTTTTGTGATGTCCCCCGCTAGTGCGGCCTCTGCCTCGGCGAGCTCAACAGAAAGGCTCGTGCGCGATGCACTCTCAGTTGCTACCAGAGCCGAAACCTGTTCAACCTGCTCCATGATTTCGAGTTCTTGGTCTTCTAGGTTCGATTTGCGAGTCGCCAATGAACGGAGTTCGCTTGTGATGCCTTCTGCATCCTTTGACGAACTGGTTGAACTAAGCCTTTGCTTGTCAAGGTCTATGCGCTTGTCGACTAACTCGATGTCGGCTTCTAGCTTGCGAAGCTCTTGTTGAAGATTCTCGAGTTGAGTTTGCTGTTCGAGCATGCGAGAACTCGCAGCAAATAGGTTGGTGCGCAGCGCGTCGAGGTGCGCGCCGGTTCGCAACTCTGCCAGACGAGATGAGAGTGCTTCGAGTTCGAGATCGAGCCCTGCAACCTGCAGCATTACTTCTTGATGTGCGTGTGGAACCTTCATCGCTCTCCTCGGTTGATTGAAAAAACCCAAGGGTCGGTTACTACCTCGGAAACATAAACTGGCACACCTTCGTGTGCGTTCTGAATTGAACTTGCAGCGGATTCCAGCCAAAGCGACTCAGCTGCCCAGTGCGAAACGTCGACGAGCGCAAGAGGTTTCTGGCGCGGAGTCGAAGTTGCGTCGAGCGTCGGATGGTGGCGAAGATCTGAGGTGACATAGACATCTGCCGCCGACGCCAACGCTGCATCGATGAAAGAATCGCCAGCGCCGCCACACAAGGCGACCGTTGAGACCTCTTGCTCTGGGTCACCAGCAACAGCCACACCCCTAGCCGAAAACGGCAGCACTTCAGCTACTAATGCAGCGAAGCTTTGCAGCTGCATCGGCTGGGCCAAGCGGCCGATACGACCGTGACCAACAGAGTCGGCGGTTGAGACTAGCGGCGCGAGGTCGGTCAACCCGAGTTTCTTGGCGATCACATCGCTCACGCCATTTTCAACGATGTCAGCGTTGGTGTGAGCCGAAAAAACGGCGATTGAATTCTTTACCGCAAACGAGAGCACCGAACCCTTTAGTGAGTCGTGATTGATCTCTTGGGTCCCCTTAAGCAAAAACGGATGGTGCGCTACAACCAAGTTGCAACCTTTGGCACGCGCCTCGGCCAACACCGCTCCGGTTACGTCGACAGTCAGCAGAATCCCTGTGAGTGCATCCCCGTGGGTTGATACAAAACCGGGTGCGTCCCATGGCTCGGCCCCGGCGGCAGGCCAGAGCGTCTCGAAAGTGAGAGCTATTTCGTTCAGTCGAATCAAGGTAGGTCAACAATCTCATCGATGCCGGCAAGTTCGTTCTTGCGGCGTTCAACCTTCATAACTTCTGATTCTTGGCGTTCTACCCGAATGCGAGAAACCGTGACGGTGTAGAGGAAAGCCACCAAACCAGAGGCGACTGGCGCTGTCATCGCACCCATGAATGCGAATGCTTCGGTCTGCGCAGACCAGGTGAATCCTGGGCACAGAGCGAGACCGACAAGTGTGCTCAGAACGAATCCGACGATATTGATGGCAGACACACGGCCATAGAAGCCATAGCCGCGAACTAGAGATACTTCGTGCACCTTGGCTCGGCGTGCGACCTGATCTGCCAGGGTTGCAAAAACTGCTGCAGAGGCAGGAACTGCGACCACTAGCAGTAGAAGCGGAACCGAGACAAGATACTGGCCAACCAAATAGGTGGCCACGGCGACGAGCAACACCACTATTGCCAACCGTGCCCAAACTGGCTTCACGAAAAGCAGTTCAGCCGTTTCGGCGGTTGATCTCAACATCAAGGCAAAGGCGGCTATGGCGCTTAGAAGAGTAATGAGGGCTGACACGCTATACCACTGTTGCGAAACAGAGATGCTGGCGAAGAAAACTGCCGCAAAAAGCGAGGGAATTAATACATTCGCAGCCATGTAATCTGCAGCTCGCAGATTGGTGCCTCTAGGTTTCAGTGGGCGAACAAAGCCAAAGGCAAGCTGAACCAAAAGGTAAATGAGGGCTGTCTGAACCGCGGTTGAAACCATGTCAAACATGTAGAAAGATTCGGCGAAAGTGTTGACTTTGAAATTGGCAATCGCCACGACCAGAAACCCGAGGGTCGCAACTCCAAAAATCCAACGACCTAGCCAGTTGAATCTAGTCAGCAAAACCGCGAACGCGAGAGCGATAGCAACCACCGTGAGCTCGGGCCAGAGAGCAGGCCTTAGAGCTCCTGCTTCTAGAGGCGAATAAAGATTGAAAGCGCGCCATAGTGGTGATGCGAGAGCGAGAACTAGCGCTGCTAAAGCAACGAGTTTGAAGACCAAAACGCCGGTTGCAGGCAGGGCCGCTCCCCAAACCCCGAACGTCGAGCGCGACACGAGATTGAGGTGCTCGCCGGCAAGCTGATTTGCCTTCGAGGTTAGAAGACCGAAAACTGTGGCCAAGATCATGCCAAGCAGCAAGCCGTAGAAGCGCGACGAGGTTACAGGCGATTCAGTTCGAGCGAGCATTGTCACAAAGATGGCAGTAGTTGCAGCAGTAGCTGAAGGGAGCATCGAGTCGAAAAATGAACCCAGGTGAAGAGTCTTTTTAGCCTTTTGTGCAGCAGCTAGAACTTCACTACCTTGCGCTAAGTCAGCGGTGCGACCCGAACGGTCTTGATCTGCCACTGCAAATGCCGAAATCGGAGCCGGACTAGCCGAATCGGTAGCCGTAATTTCTTGTTCCTCGAGCTCAGGCGCTAGCTCTTCTTGAGGTTGCGAAAAATCTTCATTCACTCGCTCAACAATTTGCTGAAGAGTGCCCGTGACAGAAAATTCTGTATCTGAGAAAACCTCATCACCAGCATCTTCGATGGCCGACCCCAGAATCGCGTCGAATTCAGAAGTTGACTGGCTTGCGGGTGCTGGTTCAAAGGCCGGCTCGAATGCGGGTTCTTCTACCGCTGGCTGCGGCGCAGCATCCGCTTGATTTTGAGGTTGATTTCTAGCAGCAAATGCAGCGAAGTTTGCGTCGTCCTGCGCGCGAAGTTGAGCTTGCTGCTCGAGTAAAACGATTGCCGCGATTAGTCCGTCTGGGCTGGATTTGGCTTGTTCAACTGCCGCTTCAAGCTCTTCATCTGTCATTGACAGGCGAGAGGGTGGGACAAGTTCGGAATCATCCATATGGGAAATCCTACCCACGACCATCACAGGTCGCGTCTTGCGACTTGTTCGAGATTGTGGGCCCTACCGGGCTCGAACCGATGACATCCACGGTGTAAGCGTGGCGCTCTACCAACTGAGCTAAAGGCCCGTTGCATGTGCAAGCACATCAACGTCTAAAACCATACCGCAAGTTACTGCGCTTGGCGAATCGAACGAACTCTAGGCCGAAAGCGAAGCCAGAGCCTTGTTGTACTCGTCAAGTGAGCGAGCCTGACCAGGCGCGGTGACAAACTTCGAAACTAGGATGCCCTGCTTGTCGATCACGAAAGTGGCGCGGGTTGCGAAACCGTGCTCGTCGAGGAAAACCTCGTAGTCTTTGGCCACGCCACCGTGTGGCCAGAAGTCGGCTAGCACGCTGAACTTGTAGCCCTCTTGCTCGGCAAAAGCTTTCTGAACGTACTTGCTGTCAACGCTGATTGCGAGCAGTTCGACGTCGGCCGATGCAAACGAGGCGAAGTTGTCTCTAAGCTCACAAAGTTCTCCGGTGCAGATGCCAGAGAAAGAAAGCGGGTAGAACACCACGACCACGTTCTTCTTGCCTCTGAAGTCACTCAACGTCACAGTTTCGCCGAATTGGTTGGCAAGTGAAAAGTCTGGTGCGTGGTCACCGATTAGCGTGCTCATTAATAAACCCTTTCGATTTCTTAATCTCAAACGTATCCCGAGCGAATAATCTTCCCGAACACGAATAAACTTGACCGAGGACAAAACCCATGTCCTCATTGCTTTGTTTCCATCCCCCACGAAAGAGGATGTCGGTGTCGCTGAACAACAACGATCCATACCAGCTCAACAAGCCGGATCAGGATCCGCAAGAAACCGCTGAATGGTTAGAGTCGCTTGACGCGCTCACCAAGGTTCAAGGTCGTGAACGTGCTCGCGAAATCATGCAGCGCCTCATGGCTCGCGCTCAGCAGTTGCAGCTTGGTGTTCCAACCTCACCTAACACCGACTACATCAACACCATCCCTACCGAGGCAGAGCCAGAGTTTCCGGGTGACGAGCAGATCGAGCGCACCTACCGTGCTTGGATGCGCTGGAACGCGGCCATGCTTGTGCACCGAGCACAGCGCCCAGGCGTTGGTGTTGGCGGTCACATCTCAACTTTTGCTTCATCGGCTTCGCTCTATGAAGTGGGTTTCAACCACTTCTTCAAAGGTCAAGACCACCCTTCTGGTGGAGACCAGATTTTCATTCAGGGTCACGCCTCCCCTGGTCCATACGCCAGAGCATTCCTCGAGGGTCGCCTTTCAGAAGACCAGCTAAACGGATTCCGCCAGGAGCGCTCTCACGCCGGTGGCGGGTTGAGCTCGTACCCGCACCCACGTCTGATGCCAGACTTCTGGCAGTTCCCTACCGTGTCGATGGGTATCGGCCCAATCAACGCCATCTACCAGGCTCAGGCAAACCGCTACCTAACCGAGCGCGGTTTCAAAGATGCATCCCAGCAGCACGTCTGGGCATTCTTGGGTGACGGCGAGCTTGACGAAGTCGAGTCACGAGGCGCTCTTCAGCTTGCTGCCAATGACGGCCTAGACAACCTGACCTTCGTGGTCAACTGCAACCTGCAGCGTCTTGATGGCCCGGTTCGTGGAAACGGCAAGATCGTTCAAGAGCTCGAAGCCTTCTTCAGAGGTGCCGGTTGGAACGTAATCAAGGTCATCTGGGGTCGCGAATGGGACGACCTACTAGCCCGTGACGTAGACGGCGCTCTAATCGACCTCATGAACAACACCCCAGACGGTGACTTCCAGACCTACAAGACCGAAGACGGCGCGTTTGTTCGCGAAAACTTCTTCGGCCGTGACCCTCGCACCGCTGCACTCGTGGCCGACATGACCGACGACCAAATCTGGGCACTCAAGCGCGGCGGTCACGACTACCGCAAGGTTTATGCGGCCTACAAAGCTGCAATGGAGCACAAGGGCCAGCCAACCGTCATTTTGGCGAAGACCATCAAGGGCTACGGTCTCGGTAAGAGCTTCGAGGGTCGCAACGCAACCCACCAGATGAAGAAGCTGACGCTAGAGAACCTGAAGGCATTCCGCGACGAAATGCGCGTGCCAATCTCGGATGCGGTGCTCGAAGAGAACCCGTACCAGCCGCCGTACTACCACCCAGGTCACGATGCGCCAGAGATTCAGTACATGCACGAGCGTCGCCGCGAACTAGGCGGATACCTGCCTGAGCGCCGTTCGAAGTATGTCGACTTCACCCTTCCTGAGGCAAAGGTTTATGACGTAGCCAAGGGTGGTTCAGGAACCCAAGAGGTTGCCACCACCATGGCGTTCGTTCGTCTTCTCAAAGACTTGCTGCGCGCACCTGATTTCGGCCAGCGCCTCGTACCGATCATCCCAGATGAAGCACGCACCTTCGGTATGGACGCTTTCTTCCCGACCGCGAAAATCTACAACCCGAACGGTCAGCACTACCTATCGGTAGACCGCGACCTACTGCTCTCTTATAAAGAGTCGCCAGCTGGTCAGATTTTGCACACCGGTATCAACGAAGCTGGTTCGGTTGCTGCGTTCACAGCTATCGGCACCTCTTATGCCACCCAGGGTCAGCCGCTGATTCCGATCTACGTGTTCTATTCGATGTTCGGATTCCAGCGCACCGCAGACTCAATCTGGGCTGCAGCAGACCAAATGGCTCGAGGGTTCCTCATCGGAGCGACTGCCGGCCGCACCACACTAACGGGTGAAGGTCTTCAGCACGCCGATGGCCACTCCCCTGTGATTGCTCAGACCAACGCCGCCGTAATCAGCTACGACCCAGCCTTCGGTTATGAAATCGGTCACATCATGCGCTCGGGTATTGAACGCATGTATGGCGGAAACCACCCAGACCCGAACGTGATTTACTACGTGACCGTTTACAACGAGCCCTACGTTCAGCCAGCTGAACCTGAGAACGTGGATGTTGACGGAATCATTCGCGGAATCTACAACCTAAGCCGCAACGAGCACGGTGGCACCAAGGCCCAGATTCTCGCATCCGGTGTTGCAGTGCCTTGGGCCTACGAAGCCCAGCAGCTGCTTCAAGACGACTGGGGAGTTTCGGCTGACATTTGGTCGGTTACCTCTTGGTCAGAGCTTCGACGCGACGGACTCGCACACGACGAGGCAGTGTTCTTGAACCCAGGTGTGAACTACGCAAAGCCTTATGTGACTTCGAAGCTCGAAGGAGCACAGGGTCCATTCTTGGCGGTCAGCGACTACACCCACTCGGTGCCAGACATGATTCGCCAGTGGGTGCCGGGTGACTACGCAACCCTTGGTGCAGACGGCTTTGGCTTCTCTGACACTCGCGCTGCAGCTCGACGTGCCTTCAAAATCGACGGACCATCGATCGTGGTTCGAGTGCTTGAACAGCTCGTTGCACGTGGGGAGATGGACGCATCGGTTCCTGAACAGGCAATCGAGCGCTACCGCCTTCACGATGTAACTGCCGGAACCAGCGGTTCGGTCGGCGGCGACGCTTAGTTCTATTACGAGAAACCTAAGGAAGCAAACAAGATGTTGGTCGTTCTCTGCCCAGGTCAAGGAAGTCAAACTCCAGGTTTTCTGCAGCCTTGGTTAGAGCTTGACTCGTTTGCCTCTGTGGTCTCTTCACTCTCTGAGGCATCTGGCATCGACATTGCCAAACACGGCACCGAGAGCGATGCAGACACAATCAGAGACACCGCCGTCGCACAGCCACTAATCGTGGCAGCAAGCATTGCATCGGCTCTTGAACTCGGTTCTGGCTTCACTGCTGTCGCAGGGCACTCGGTAAGCATTGCATCGGCTCTTGAACTCGGTTCTGGCTTCACTGCTGTCGCAGGGCACTCGGTGGGCGAATTTGCAGCCGCAGCGCTAGCTGGAATTCTGACTCCTGAAGACGCCATTCGCGCCGTATCGGTTCGATCGCGAGCGATGGCCGCAGCCGCAGCCCTAGAGCCAACTTCTATGGCAGCAGTTCTCGGTGGTGAACAGAGCGTTGTCCTTGAACGACTCGAACAATTAGATCTCTACCCAGCAAACTTCAATGGAGCGGGTCAGATTGTTGCTGCCGGAAGCGCTGAGTCCATCTCAGCGCTGGTTGCAGAAGGTCCGGCAGGCGCACGCGTAATTCAACTCCAGGTAGCCGGTGCGTTCCACACCCGTTACATGGAGCCGGCGGTTGCCGAGTTGGCAACTTTCGCCACAGAGCTTTCAGCCTCGAGCCCGACCCGACGCATCTGGTCAAACCAAGCCGGTCAAGAGATTACCGATGGTCGAGAGTATGTTGACCTTCTCGTTGGCCAGGTGGCTAGTTCAGTTCGCTGGGATGCCTGCATGCAATCATT
>JBEDEQ010000023.1:0-10742 GCA_041175645.1 Actinomycetota bacterium
GCTCTACATTCTCGGAATCGTAATCATGGTGTTTGGTTTAGCGCTGTCGATTGGCCTGCACGAATTTGGGCATCTGATTCCCGCCAAACTTTTTGGTGTTCGTGTTCCTCATTGGGCGGTTGGTTTCGGTCCACGACTGTTCGCAAAAAGGTTTGGTGAAACCGAGTATTCGATCAGGCTGATTCCCCTCGGTGGTTTCATCACCCTCATCGGCATGTACCCACCGGCAAAACCGGGCACGGATGACTCGCGCCGCTGGTTCTCGAACGCGATCAGTTCCGCGAGAGAAGCCCACAGCGAGCACATCCGGCCGGGTGATGAGGGGCGCATGCTCTATCAGCTGCCTGCCTACAAGCGCATAATCGTCATGGCCGGTGGCCCTTTGGTCAATCTGTTGCTCGGGCTGGTGCTTATCTCGATAGCTCTCTCGGGCATCGGGCCGAACGCTAGAGTCGCCAAGATTGACGAAGTGGTTCAGTGCGTCGAGCAGATGGTCGATGCCAATGCGGTGTGCAACGCCAATTCGCTGCCAACTCCATCGAAACTGGCCGGACTTGAATCGAATGACGTCGTCAAGTCGGTAGATGGGGTTCAGGTCGACTACCAATCAGACCCATTCACAGCGGTTGTTCAAGCTCCAAATGTTGCCCACGAGGTTGTAGTTGTGCGCGATGGCCAAGAGGTTCAGCTGACCCTCAATGCAGCCATGGCCGCTTTGCCATACGCCGACGCAAGCGGCAAGCTAGCCGTCGATTCCTCGGGGCAGCCGCTTCTCAAAGAACGCGCCTTCGTTGGTGTTCGCTACGCAGTTGAGCGTGCGCCGCTTTCGATCGGCAGTTCGTTTGCCGCCGCGGGGCAGATGACCACAGACACCCTTGGCTTCATCGTTCAGTTTCCGGTTCAGGTTTACGAATCGGTAGCCGGGTTGGTCACTGGGGCAGAGCGCTCGCCGAATTCTGCAGTTTCAATCGTCGGAATCACACAGTTCGCCGGCACTGTAACCGCAGATGAGAATTCCGACCTTGCCGATCGGGCGTTCGGCAATCTCATGCTGCTCGGCTCGCTCAACTTGGCTTTGTTTGCCTTCAACATGATTCCGCTTCCACCGCTCGACGGTGGTCACATTGCTGGCGGGGTCTACGAATACCTAAAGCGCGGCCTTTACCGTGTGCGGGGTAAACCAGACCCAGGCTATGTCGACACGGCTTTGCTCGCTCCTGTAGCTAATGTGATGTTCCTTGTTTTGCTTATGGCTGGGCTGGCGATGATTCTTGTCGACATTCTGAATCCATTGACCCTTGGCTAAGGAACATTCGCGTGGCTTTTATGCTTGTAACCGTTAGTTAGACCGAAAGCGAGCAAGAACAAGTGGCTGCTATAAACCTGGGGCTCCCTAAAGGCCCACCGCCGACCGTTGCACCTCGCCGCAAGACGAGACAAATCATGGTGGGCAAGGTTGCCGTTGGTGGCGACGCTCCGATTTCGGTTCAGTCGATGTGCACCACGCAAACCACAGACGTGAATGCCACCCTGCAGCAGATCGCAGAGCTCACAGCATCAGGTTGCGACATCGTTCGCGTTGCTGTTCCAAGCCAAGACGATGCAGACCGTTTGCACCTGATCGCTCGCAAGTCTCAGATTCCGGTAATCGCAGACATTCACTTTCAGCCGAAGTACGTCTTTCAAGCAATCGACGCCGGTTGTGGCGCGGTGCGAGTGAACCCAGGCAACATTCGTCAGTTTGACGACCAGGTTGGTGCTATTGCCAAGGCGGCAAAAGACGCTGGTGTTTCGATTCGAATTGGCGTAAATGCCGGCTCGCTAGACCCTCGCCTGCTTCAGAAGTACGGCAAGGCAACCCCAGAAGCCTTGGTTGAATCGGCTGTTTGGGAGGCATCGCTTTTCGAAGAGCACGATTTTCACGACTTCAAGATTTCGGTAAAGCACAACGACCCGGTCGTCATGATCAAGGCCTACGAAATGCTCGCCGAACGTGGCGACTGGCCACTACACCTTGGCGTTACCGAGGCCGGGCCAGCGTTCCAAGGAACAATCAAGTCTTCGGTCGCCTTCGGCGCGCTTCTTGCCAAGGGCATCGGTGACACCATCCGTGTTTCGCTTTCGGCACCGCCGGTCGAAGAAATCAAGGTTGGCTCGCAAATTCTTGAGTCGCTCAACCTTCGACCTCGCAAACTCGAAATCGTCTCTTGCCCATCGTGCGGTCGCGCCCAGGTAGACGTTTACACGTTGGCCAACGACGTAACCAAGGGTCTCGAGAAGCTCACTGTGCCACTTCGCGTAGCCGTTATGGGTTGCGTAGTGAATGGGCCGGGTGAGGCTCGCGAGGCTGACCTCGGTGTTGCTTCGGGTAACGGCAAGGGTCAAATTTTCGTCAAGGGTGAAGTCATCAAGACCGTGCCCGAGAGTGAGATTGTCGCCACGCTTATCGAAGAGGCAAACCGTCTGGCAGCCGAAATGGACCCATCGCTAGTTGGTAGCCCACAGGTTCTAGTAGCCGAGAAGTAAACCGCTTCGCTGCTAACCTAGGCGTTATGCCTATTCGCCTTTCATCGCTGTTTTTGCGAACCCTCAGAGAAGATCCTGCTGAGGCCGAAGTCGCCAGCCACAAGTTGCTGCTTCGCGCCGGATACATTCGTCGCGCAGCCCCCGGTGTTTACACCTGGCTACCGCTGGGCCTCGCTGTAAAGGCCAAAATCGAGCAGGTTGTGCGCGAAGAAATGGCTAACGCCGGCGCGCAAGAAGTTTTCTTTCCGGCACTTTTGCCGCGCGAGCCATTCGAGGCCACCGGCCGCTGGACCGAGTATGGCGACAACCTTTTCAGGCTTCAAGACCGCAAGAAAGCCGACTACCTTCTCGCTCCAACACACGAAGAAATGTTCACCTTGCTGGTGAAAGACCTCTACTCGTCATACAAAGACTTGCCTTTGGCTCTATACCAAATTCAGAACAAGTACCGCGACGAGGCCAGACCTCGCGCCGGTCTGCTTCGTGGCCGCGAGTTCGTTATGAAAGACGCTTACTCGTTCGATGTCACCGAAGAAGGCTTGGCCAAGGCTTACCAGGCTCAGCGTGATGCCTACGAGCGCATTTTCACTCGACTAGGTGTCGACTATGTGATCGTGAAAGCGGACGCTGGTGCCATGGGTGGCTCGGCATCCGAGGAGTTCTTGAGCCCGAGCCCGATCGGTGAAGACACCTTCGTTCGATCGGCTGGCGGTTTCGCAGCCAACGTCGAAGCGGTAAAGACACCGGCCCCGGCAGCACTGCCGATCGAAGGATTACCGGCTGCAGTCGTTCACGACTCACCTAATACCCCGACCATCGCCACGCTGGTTGACCTAGCAAACGCTCAGGTCAAGCGCACCGATGGTCGTGAGTGGACAGCCGCTGACACCCTAAAGAACGTGGTTTTGGCACTCACCTCGGCAGAGGGCAAGCGCTCGCTAGTTGTGGTTGGTCTGCCTGGCGACCGTGAAGTCGACGCCAAACGCGCAGAAGTTGCGTTCGCACCTAGCGACGTCGAGCCAGCAACCGATGCCGACTTCGCTGCCAACCCAGGCCTGGTCAAGGGTTACATCGGCCCAGTCAAAGACGGCCAAGCCGTACTTGGTGAAAAGTCGGCCACGGGCATCCGCTACCTGCTCGACCCTCGCGTGGTCGACGGCACCTCGTGGATCACCGGTGCAAACGTCAGCGAAAAGCACGTTTTCGACCTGGTCAAGGGTCGTGACTTCGAAGCCGACGGCGTTGCCGACATTGCTGAGGTTCGCGCTGGCGACCAGGCTCCAGACGGTTCTGGGCCGCTCGAGCTTGCCCGCGGTATCGAAATCGGGCACGTTTTTCAGCTCGGCCGCAAGTATGCCGAGGCTCTAGATCTGAAGGTTCTCGACGAAAACGGCAAGTTGGTCACCGTGACCATGGGTTCTTATGGAATCGGCGTCACACGACTTGTTGCAGTGCTAGCCGAGGCGAACCGCGACGACAAGGGTCTGATGTGGCCGGCCGCTGTTTCGCCTGCCGATGTTTACGTTGTCGCTGCAGGTAAAGACGAAGCGGTTTATGAAGCCGCCGAGAAGTTGGTTGCCGAGTTCGAAGCGGCTGGCAAGTCTGTGATCTTAGATGACCGCGCCAAGGTGAGCCCTGGCGTCAAGTTTGGCGATGCCGAACTCATCGGTGTTCCACAGATTGTCATCGTCGGTAAAGGCCTAGAAACCGGTGAAGTCGACCTTTGGAACCGCCGCACAGGTGAACGTCGCTCGGTCAAGGTAGAATCGGCTCTAGCAGAACTCGGGTAACCCCGAATTCTGGTCAACTGAAAACTAACTAGTGGCCGAGGAGGCGTCTTCATGGACATCGATTTGAGAGTTCTAAAGGCCCTTGAAAGCGAAAAAGAGATTCCGTTTGGTGAACTCGTAGAGATCATCGAAGGTGCGATTCTTGCCGCCTATCAAAAGACCGTCGGCGTTATTCCTAAGCGCGATGCCCCGGTTACCACTCGTGCCCAGCTTGACCGCAAGACCGGTCAGGTCACGATTTATGACCGCCCGGTGGCCGAAGACGGCACCATCGCTGCTGAAGAAATCGACGTTACCCCAGAAAACTTCGGTCGAATCGCTGCCTACTCGGCAAAGCAGGTAATCACCACAAGGCTTCGCGCAATCGCCGACGAGGGCTTGATGGGTGAGTTTGCCGGCAAAGTTGGCGACATCGTCATGGGCACCATTCAGCAAGGCACCCGACCTCACATGATCGCCATCGATCTCGGCCCGCTTGAGGCCCAGTTGCCAGCCGAAGAGCAGGTTCCTGGCGAAGACTACAGCCACGGCAAAAAGATTCGCGTTTACATCACCAAGGTAGAAAAGGGCAACCGCGGTGGGCCAATGGTCACCGTCTCGCGTCGTCACAAGATGCTGGTTCGCAAGCTGTTCGCACTCGAGGTGCCAGAAATTGCGAGCGGCGTTGTCGAAATCATGCAGGTTGCCCGCGAAGCCGGGCACCGCACCAAACTTGCGGTTCGAGCCACCGAGCCTGGCGTCAATGCCAAGGGTTCATGCATAGGCCCTTTAGGTCAGCGTGTTCGTGCTGTATCGGCAGAGCTGAACGAAGAGAAAATCGACATCGTCGACTGGAACGAAGACGTGGCCAAGTTTGTGGCTCAGGCTCTTTCGCCAGCCAAGGTTTCGAGCGCTTACGTGATTCCATCAGACGTCGATGGTCGACCTCACGTTCGTGCTCTAGTGCCTGACTACCAGTTCTCACTTGCGATCGGCAAAGAGGGCCAGAATGTTCGATTGGCAGCTGATCTAACCGGTGCCAAGATCGACATTCAGCCCGAGAGCATTCTCGACGGCGAGTAGTTCTAGCCCAAACGACCGCTAAGGGCTAGAATGAAACCTGTTAGAACCTGCGTTGGTTGTCGCCAACGTGCTTCCCAAACCGAACTCCTTCGAGTAGTTTGTGTCGATTTTCGAATCGAACCAGACCCGCAAGGTGTTTTGTTCGGCAGAGGTGCGTGGGTGCATCCGAGTTCAAACTGCACAAAAACCGCGATCGAGCGTCGAGCATTTGCGAGAGCCTTTCGAGTTTTAGTTCAGCCAGATGCGACGGGTCTGATCACATTCATAGAACAGGCAGAAACGATGTTGGCAACAAATGAGTAGCTCGAAATGAGAGCCCAACAGCTTTAACGGCCTGCCCTGCTCGGGGTAGGCCCCCGAACAGAGGAAATTAATGGCGCTTCGCGTTTATGACATCGCCAAAGAACTTGGTATCGATACCAAGGATGCTTTGGCCAAACTGGAACAGCTTGGCGAGTACGTCAAGAGTGGTTCATCAACAATCGCCCCTCCGGTGGCAAAGAAACTTCGTGACGCGTTCCCGAACGCCAAGCCGAAGGAAGAACCTAAGGCCGCTCCTGCAAAGCCAGCAGCCGAAAAGTCTGAGGCGCCTGCTGCCCCGGCCGCTGAAAAAGTCGAGCCGGCTGCTCCTGCAGCGCCGACTCCTGCAGCAAAAGACTCCAAGCCAGAAGGTGGTGCACCAGCTGCACCAGCAGCTCCGGCAGCACCTGCTGCACCTACCGCAACCGCAGGCATTCCACGCCCAGGAAACAACCCATTCGCTTCGGCTCAGGGCATGGGAATTCCACGCCCGGTAGCACGCCCAGGCAATAACCCGTTCTCTTCATCACAGGGAATGGGTCGCCCAGGCGCTCCACGCCCAGGTGGTGCTGGTCGTCCGGCTGGTGCCGGTGGCCCGGGTCGTCCAGGTGGCCCAGGTGGCGCAGGTCGTCCGGCTGGTGCCGGTGGTCCAGGTCGTCCAGGTGGCGCACCTCGCCCGGCTGGCGCAGGCTTCGGTGGTCCACGCCCAGGCTTCGGCGGTGCTGGTGCCGGTGGCGGAGCGGGCACTGGATTCAGCGCACCTCGCCCAGGTGGTGGCCCAGGTGCTGGTCGCGGACGTGGTGTCGGCGGTGGAACTTCTGGTGCATTCGGTAAGGGTGGCCCGCGCGGAAACTCAAAGGCCCGCAAATCCAAGCGCGCAAAACGCGAAGAATTCGAACAAAGAACTGCGCCGAGCCTAGGTGGAGCGGTAGTTCCACGTGGCGACGGCAACACGGTTATTCGCCTGCGTCGCGGTGCGAGCATCCAAGACTTTGCCGACAAGATTGATGCCAACGCCGGTCAGTTGATCACCGTTCTGTTCCACCTAGGTCAGATGGCCACAGCAACTGCTTCGCTAGACGAAGACACCTTCCAGATTCTCGGTGTTGAGCTTGGCTACAAGATCGAAGTCGTTTCTCCAGAAGACGAAGAGCGAGAGCTGTTCGAAGGCTTTGGTCTAGACATTTCGACCGATTACGAAGACGAAGAAGACGAGCTCGAGGCCCGCCCACCTGTCGTCACCGTGATGGGTCACGTTGACCACGGTAAGACCCGTTTGCTCGACACCATTCGTAACGCCAACGTCATTGCTGGCGAAGCCGGTGGAATCACCCAGCACATCGGTGCTTACCAGGTGCACGTTGAGCACGAGGGTATCGACCGTGCCATTACCTTCATCGACACCCCGGGTCACGAGGCGTTCACCGCCATGCGTGCACGTGGTGCTCAGGTTACCGACCTTGCGATTCTGGTTGTTGCAGCCGACGACGGCGTTATGCCTCAGACGATTGAAGCGTTGAACCACGCTCAGTCGGCGGGCGTGCCGATCGTTGTTGCAGTCAACAAGACCGATAAAGAGGGCGCAAACCCTGCCAAGATTCGTCAGCAGCTGACCGAGTTCAACCTCGTTGCCGAAGAATACGGTGGCGATGTCATGTTCGTTGACGTTTCGGCGCTGACTGGCAAGGGCATTCCAGAGTTGCTAGATGCAGTACTGCTAACCGCAGACGCCGCTCTAGACATGCGTGCCAACCCGAACAAGGATGCTCGTGGTGTTGCCATCGAAGCAAACCTCGACAAGGGTCGCGGTTCGGTCGCAACCGTTCTGATTCAGTCTGGAACCCTAGAGGTTGGAGACTCGATCGTTGCGGGTGCAGCTCACGGTCGCGTGCGTGCCATGTTCGACGAAAACGGCAACGCCGTGCAGTCGGCTGGTCCATCACGCCCGGTTCAGGTTCTTGGTCTGCAGTCTGTTCCTCGCGCCGGTGACACCTTCGTGGTTACCGAAGACGAGCGCCAGGCGCGCCAAATCGCTGAGAAGCGTGAAGCCGCTGACCGCAACGCTCTACTTGCCAAGACTCGCAAGCGCGTTAGCCTCGAAGACTTCACCAAGGCTCTCGAAGAGGGCAAGGTTGAGTCACTCAACTTGGTCATCAAGGGTGACGTATCGGGTGCTGTTGAAGCCCTCGAAGACTCGTTGCTCAAGATCGAGGTCGATGACAGCGTGCAGTTGCGCATCATCCACCGCGGTGTTGGTGCCATCACCGAGTCTGACGTCAACCTTGCTACCGTCGACAACGCAATCATCATCGGATTCAACGTTCGACCTGACAACAAGGCCAAAGAGCGTGCCGACCGTGAGGGTGTCGACATTCGCCATTACTCGGTTATTTATTCTGCGCTCGATGACATCGAGCAGGCTCTCAAGGGCATGCTCAAGCCGGAGTACGAAGAAGTTCAGCTCGGTACTGCCGAAGTTCGCGACATCTTCAAGTCATCGAAGGTTGGAACCATCGCTGGTTCTTACGTTCGAAGCGGTTCGATCAAGCGCAACTCGCTTGCTCGTGTGCTTCGCGCCGGCGCGGTTATCGCCGACAACGTCAAAATCGAGTCGCTCAAGCGATTCAAGGATGACGCAACCGAAGTCAAGACCGACTACGAGTGTGGTATCGGACTCGCAGGTTTCAACGACATCCAGATTGATGACGTTATCGAAACCTTCGAGATGCGCGAGAAGCCAAGGGTTTAGTAATGGCAGACGTCGCACGCGCCAGAAGGCTGGCGGAACGAATTAAGGTACTTATCGCCGAGTCGCTGGATCGGGTTATCAAAGACCCAGATCTGGGCATGGTGACGATTACCGACGTTCGTGTCACGCCCGATCTGGCGCATGCGACTGTCTTCTACACGGTTTACGGCTCGACCGATGAGGTCAACACCAGCATGGCGATCATGACCAAAAACACAGGTCGTATTCGCGGCGAGGTGGGTCGTCACCTGCAGATTCGCGTTACCCCAACCCTTGAGTTTGTCATAGATGAAGTTCCGGCAACGGCTGCTAGCTTGGCTGCACTTTTGGCTGAAGCAAAAGCCCGCGATGCCGAAGTGGCTCGTTTGGCAGCCGAAGCCGAATACGCCGGTGAAGAGAATCCCTACCGCGAACCAAAGCCTGAAGAAGACGACGAGCAATAAACCGTGACCAGTTCTAGCGGCCTGTTACTGGTTGACAAACCTGAAGGGTTCACCAGTCACGATGTGGTTGCAAAGCTTCGAGGCATTGTCGGTACCCGCAAAATTGGCCACGCGGGAACCCTTGACCCCATGGCTACCGGCCTATTGGTCATCGGAGTCAACAGCGCAACCAAGTTGCTAACTTTTTTGGTTGGCGAAGACAAGACATACATCGCAACCATCAGACTCGGCGCATCGACAGTGACCGATGACCGTGAGAGTGAATACCTCAATGTTGCCGATCAAAACGAGGTGGATGCTCTCACTGAGTTAGACATCATTGAAGCCATCGAACTGCTGACTGGTGAAATCATGCAGGTGCCATCATCGGTTAGCGCCATCAAGATCGATGGCGAACGGGCATATGCCAAGGTTCGAGGGGGAGACGAGGTAAAACTCGCTGCTCGCCCGGTGACCATCGGCCGATTCCATGTTCTAGGCCCGATTCGTCGAGAAGCCGTTGGCGACCACCACTTCGTCGATCTAGACGTCATCATCGATTGTTCTTCGGGAACATACATTCGTGCGCTGGCTCGCGACCTAGGCGATGCACTCAAGGTTGGCGGTCATCTGACCGCGCTTCGCAGAACCCGAGTTGGTGCTTACCAAGTCACCGATTCCCAAGCTCTTGCCGATCTGAAAAAGGGTGAAGTCGAACTATTGAACAGCGCGCAGGCAGCACGAGAGGCTTTCGATGTGCGCGAGCTTTCTGCCGGCGAAGTCGTTGATTTGCGCCACGGCAAGCGAATCGCTCTGGGCGAGATCGTTGAAAACTCGGTCGCCAAAGACCGCGCCATCGCAGCCTTTGCCCCGACCGGTGAACTCATCGCGATGCTCACCAAAGTTGGCTCCACTCTCAAGTCACTCGTTGTTTTTGCTGAGGTGTCAAATGGTTGATTGGCTGTATTACTCGCTTCTCGCGGTGTCGTTCGGCAGTGCATCCCTGTGCCTAATTGCTGGGATGTTCGGACGCAAACCGTCTTTGCTAACCATGGGTTCGGCAGTTCTAACCGAAGTTGCTCTCGTGGTGCAGTTCGTGGCGACGATTGTGCTTTTGGTCATGGGCGCGCAGAGCAAGGGCGATGTGGTTGAGTTTTTCGGCTACGTTTTGGTTGCCATGATGGTTCCGGCCGGGGCAGTGGTTTGGGCGCTGGCTGAACGTAACCGTTTTTCGACTTTGGTGCTGGCGGTGTCAGGCCTAACAGTTGCCATTATGGCGGCACGGATGGCTCAAATTTGGGGCATTGCCTAGGCTCTCACCTAAGTTAATTCAACTCGCGTTAACCTTTTTCATCCATTCGCTTCACCCTGAATGGAAACAATCATGACATGGCGACTCCCACGAAAAAGCGCGTGTCTGCGACACTAGGCACAGTGGTCGAGGCACGAGCATCAGAACTGTTGCAGCCCGTTGCAGATTCACCCCGTGTAATCAAGTATGTTTGGGACGCGCAAGACAAAGTTTTTCGTGGAATCATGCGTACCGCCGGCAGCTCGGTGCTTGTCATCATGGCCCTAGTTGGCCTCTTTCTAACTCTTCGAGCGAGTGAAGCTCTTGACAAAGTCGGATTTGGCTTTTTCACCACGCAGGCCTGGGAACCCGACTCAGGAAACTTCGGAATTGCCGCGGTTATCGCAGGAACAGTGATAATCGCAATCATTGCGATCGTTGTTGCAGTTCCCTTTTCGCTAGGAACGGCCCTATACATCAGTGAGTACGCGCCTCGAAGATTAAAGCGACTACTGATCACTCTCGTTGACCTAATGGCGGCCATTCCTTCAGTTGTTTTCGGTCTCTGGGGGTTTTTCTATCTTCAAAACGAAATCACACCG
>JBEDEQ010000024.1:0-12047 GCA_041175645.1 Actinomycetota bacterium
TTGAGTCGGTCGATACCTATCGAATGAGTTCGGTGGCCATCGACAGCGGCGACTACCTTCTGCTG
Source organism: Actinomycetota bacterium (assembly GCA_041175645.1). GTDB lineage: Bacteria > Actinomycetota > Actinomycetes > Actinomycetales > Microbacteriaceae > Rhodoluna. The sequence continues at coordinate 66 of JBEDEQ010000024.1, forward strand.
ATCATGCCTCTTCAAGAAGCCATCGACACACGAAATGCGAACCTCGGCTGGCTCGGCGGATTCATCGTGGTTGCCGTGAGCCTGGGCATCCTGATCATCTGGCTTCTCATTAGGCTCGACCTGCGGGCGATGGAGCGATTGGTGCAATCGGCAAAGAGAATCGCGGCCGGCGAAGAGGTCAGCCTGCCCGATACTAATCAGGGCGGCGAGGTGGCCGAGCTGTCTCAGGCGCTCAGTCAAATGCTAGAGGCACTGCGTGGTTCGATTGTCGCCGAGCAGAACGTGCACAAAGCCATGCAGAGCTTTATGGGTGACGCCTCGCACGAATTGCGTACCCCACTCACAGTCATCAAGGGTTATTCAGAACTCTTGCAGAAACAGGGCGCTGACGCAGAGTTTAGAAACAAGGCGCTGCCACGGATGCTCAGCGAAGTGGTTCGCATGGAGCAACTGATCAACGACCTGCTGTTGTTAGCCGAGCTGGGCGAGAGGCAGGTAGGTAAGCGTGATCGCATCGACCTAACCCAGATTGTCGGGGAGTTTGCCGACGACCTAAAGACTCTGCAGCCAAAGCGCCCGGTGACGGTGAAGATTGCCAAGAATCTCAAGGTGCCCGGTTCTGGCGCGCACCTGCACCAGTTGCTGTCTAACCTTTTCGGCAACCTTCGCAAGCACACGCCCGTCGACGCCGAGGTTCGGGTGAGCCTGTCTTCGGCCGGAGCCGATGAGGTGCTCTTGACGGTAGAGGATGCTGGCCCGGGGTTGCCCGAACACTATTACGACCAAGGGGTTGAGTCTTTTGTGCGCTTCGATGCCTTCGCATCGCGGCAGCAGGGTAGCGCCGGTCTAGGCATGACGATCATGAGAACGATTGTTGATCAGCACGGAGGTCGAGTGCGACTCAGCCGCAGCGAGCTGGGCGGCTTGAAAACCGAAATTTATTTGGCGCGCAAGTAGGCGACCACCGCATTGGCGTGACCATGACCCATGCCGTGCTCAGTCTTGAGCCAGTTAACCTGCTCCATGTGTTTCAAGTCGGCGACTTTGGCTAGGGCATCGAACCAGAACTGCATCGGCTTGCCATACTTTTTTTCGATTGAAGGAAAGTACGAGGCCGGGCCTTTTACCTGTTCGGTCATTTTCGATTCCTTACCATTGCGATGAGTGACCCAAATTCATTTGCAACTCTAGAACATTTCGAGATTAGGTAACCTTGAAAGCACCAATCAAAGCGGGGATGCAATGACTTACACGGCGAGTGTGAAGGTGACCGACCAACTCGGCCTGCACGCTCGCCCTGCCGCCCAAATCGCAAAACTCGTCAAGTCGGCAATCGAGTCGAACCCTGCGCTCGTCGTCACAATCAGACACCCATCGGGCAAGCAAGCCCAGGCAAAATCGGCCCTGCTACTGAAGTGAGCCGGAACCTAGAACGCCAACTAGCGAACCGGTTACAGCCGAACCAACCATGATCGAAGGAATCACGCGTAGTGGGTCAGCAGCTGCGAATGGGATAGCACCTTCAGAGATGAACGAAGCACCAAGTAGCCAAGCTGCCTTGCCGTTCTCGATTTCGCTCTCTGAGTAGAGGCTCTTACGTAGAACAGTTGCAAGTGCCATACCGATTGGCGGAACCATACCGGCAGCCATCACGATTGCCATGATTACTGCTGGCTTGTCGGTTACTGCTGCTGCGTTGGCTAGACCAGTGGTAGCGAAAACATATGCAACCTTGTTTACTGGGCCACCCATGTCGAACGCCATCATGGCGCCCAGGATGATTCCAACAACTGCTAGCGAAGCGCCCGACTGAGCGTTTAGCCAGCCAGTGAGGCTCTCGTTAACCCACTTGATTGGGCCACCAAGAATTGCAACCATCACGAAACCGGTGGCAACGCTGGCTAGAACTGGGATGACCACAACAGGCATAACTGGGCGGAACCAGGTTGGAACAGACCAACCTGAAATCCACTTGGCTACATAACCGGCTAGAAGACCACCGGCGATTGCGCCGAGGAAGCCGGCACCGGTGCCGAGTGGGTTACCGTCGGTGCCAACTGCAAGTGCACCGGCCACGAAACCAGGTGCGATACCTGGGCGGTCAGCGATTGCGTAAGCGATGAATGCGGCTAGAACAGGTACGAAGAAAGCAAACGCTGCCTTACCTAGCCAGAAGATTACGAATGCCCAGTTGCCAAGCGAAGCCGGGTTGAAAGTACCCGTCCAGCCCATCAATTCGGCGTCGTAAGCCTTGTATCCACCCAGCATGAAGCCGAGGGCGATCAAAATACCACCCGCAGCAACGAGTGGAATCATGTAGGACACACCGGTCATCAAATATTGACGAAGGCGTGCTCCTGCACTAACTGTGTTCACTATGAGCCTCCTATGCTCTTAGTCAGGAACTCGGCTGACGATTTGCCAGCTTCGCTTATTTCTTTTTGAACAGCCCGCTGAACAGGCCGCCCTTTTTTTCTCCACTGTCACTGGCGACTGGTTTAGGTTGGGTGGCGGCAGGTGCCGCGGCCGAACCAACAAGAGGCGCAGTGCCATTGGAAACTTGCTCGATCAAGTTATTGATCAAATCAACTGACCCCCGTAGTGCTTTTGCGACCGGCACCTGCACATAAGGCTTACCGGCAAAACGGTCCTTACCCCCGACTTCAAGATCGACACAGAAAATCGCGATGTCTGATTCGTCGATCCACTCTTGGCTTACGCGCTGAGCGCCGCCAGAACCTTGAGTCTCTACTTTGATTTCATGACCCAATTCTTTGGCAGCTCGTTCAAGAGCCTCCGCCGCCATGTAAGTGTGCGCGATTCCCGTGATGCAAGCGGTGACTGCAACGATTTTCATTAGATTTGTACCTCTCGAGTTACGGTGGTGGCTATGGCCACGGGGTCTGTTTCGGCGCGAAGCGCGTCGTTGAATTCGTCGTACATGATCTTTCGGGCCAACCGCGCGAGTACTTCGAGGTGTGACCCTTCGCTGCTTGCAGGCACGGCGATAAGAAAAATCAGATTGCTCGGGCCATCGTCAGCACCAAAGTCAACACCAGAAGGCGCAACACCAACAGCAACTGAGGCAACCGATACAAAGTCGCTCTGAGCGTGCGGAATCGCAACTCCTCCCTCGAAGCCGGTCGGAAAGTGCTCCTCGCGCGCAGCAACGGCGGCAAGGTATGGTTCGATCTCGGCAAGACGCCCGGCGGCCACCAATCGTTCGGCAAGCTGGCGTACCGCATCCATCTTGTCTGTTGCTTCTAGGTTGAGTACGACTATTTCTGGAATCGTAATTGGCTGCGTCATTAACTGATCACCAAGTCCTTTATAAATTGGGCCCGGTGAGGCGAGCAAATGGAGTTAGCGGTTAAGGGAAAAAGTGAGACAGTGCGAGAGGTGCACATGTCGCATTCGGTCATAGCCGCGTCTCCCTCAGTTGAATCAACTCGCTGGTATCAAGATAGTAAGCGTTTACAAAAGACACGCGTAAGGTTACCAATTTGTGATAAACCTGTTTTTGTGACGATTCAAAACCTTGGGTCGGCGAACAGATTTCTTGCACTACCCTGATGGTGAAGAGCACTGGTAATCGGGCTACGAGAGAGGCGAACATGGCTTACCAATCAACGGTTGAGGTGTTAGACCCAATCGGGTTACACGCTCGTCCTGCCGGTCAAATCGTGAAACTGGTCAAAGAACTTGGACTCGATGTAAAAATCGGCCCGGTTGGCGGAGAGCTTGTTTCGGCCAGTTCGGCACTTCGCATGATGGCGATGAAAGCAAAGACTGGAGAAACACTGGCCTTGGCTATCGAAGGCGTTGACGATGCAAAAGGTGCCGAAATAACTGCAGAAATTCAAGAATTTCTCAAAGGCTAATCGAGTCAGTGCCAGATCAAATAGTTCTCACCGGTTTAGGTGTCGGCCTCAGTTCAGTTGTGGGCCAAGTTTTCAAAGTAGCTGCTCATGCCGCATTGCCAGGTCGTGCGAAGTCGAAAGACGTGAATCTCGAGGCGCCGTCTCTGCGAGAAGCAATTGACTCAGTTGCTTCGGATTTGGCCGCTCTTGGTCAACAAGCCGGCGGAGCAAGTGCCGAAATTTTTGAAGCGCTCACATATCTACTTGAAGACGAAGAGTTGTTTGAGTTGGCGGAAGCTAACATCTCTGAAGGTTGGAACGCCGCCAGCGCATATGCAATGGCGGTTGACGAATTCGGTGAACTACTCGGTGGCGACCCAACATTCGCAGAGCGAGTGGCTGATTTGCAGGACCTATCGAAACGAGTACAGGCGAAGTTAGCCGGCATCGAACTTTCGCTGAATTTGCCAACTGAGGGAACACTGATTTTGGTCAGCGAAGATTTCTCTCCAGCAGATACCGCACAATTCACCAGCGCGGTGAAGGGTGTTGTAACCACTAAGGGGGGCCCAACCTCGCACACCTCAATCATCTGCCGCTCACGCAATATTCCCGCGGTGGTTTCCTGCAGCGAGGCTGAAAAATTGCAAGACGGAGACTCAGTATTGGTAGACCCCGTTGGTGACCGTGTTGTTTTGGGCGGAGCCGTTAGTGACGCAACCCCAGCTCTAGATTTTGTGGCTATCAGCGATAAGCCCATCGTGGCGGTTCGGGCCAACATTGGCACGCTAGAGGATGCTCAAACAGCCGCATCGACTATTGCCGATGGCGTCGGATTGTTTAGAACCGAATTGCTCTATCTGAACGAACGCACTGCGCCGAGCATCGCGCAACAAACAGAGCAATACTCGAAAATTCTGTCCGCGGCCCCATCTGGCCCTATCGTGGTTAGAACTATCGACGCCGGAAGCGACAAACCGGTGGCATTTCTCGACATGGGCGAAGAAGATAACCCAGCCCTCGGCGTTCGTGGCTATCGACTCATCGTGGAACATCGCTCTTTCATCGAGAGCCAGCTGATCAGCCTAGAGGCTGCCCGAGTAGCTTCGGGACGCGAAGTATGGGTTATGGCCCCAATGATTTCTACTGTGCAAGAAGCATCAGATTTCTGCAGAATGGCTAGAGAAATCGGAAAATTCAAAGTTGGAATCATGGTCGAAACACCGTCGATTGCGGCCATGATTGCCGACCTGAAGGGCATCGTCGACTTCGTTTCGGTAGGAACGAATGACCTCTCTCAGTACCTGTTCGCCGCTGATCGAATGAACCCCGCACTCGGTACCTTGCTCACACCTTGGCAACCAGCACTCATTCGCACACTGGGCAATATCGCGGAGGCGGCAAAAACGGCCGGTATTTCTGCTGGCGTGTGCGGTGAAAGTGCAAGTGACCCGGCATTTGCCATTGTGTTAGCTGGGCTAGGCATGGGTTCTGTAAGCGCATCACCTTCTCAAGTAAATGTGGTTAGCCAAGCCTTGAGTTCCCTAGATCTCGAGAAAGCCAGGCAGGTCGCTAACCTAGCGCTTGGCGCATCTAGCGCTGAATCTGCGAAATCTGCTGTGCTAGCAGCCCTAGCAAATTAGATTTCGGGCAAGTAACAGTTCGCAACGAAAAGCCAAACCGGCGCATCCGTGTATAGATTCTTAGCATGCCTATTTATGACAACATCACTCAGGTAGTCGGAAACACTCCGCTCGTTCGCATCAACCGCATCATTGACGGTGGTGCCGAAGTACTCGCCAAGCTCGAGTTCTACAACCCTTCTTCGTCGGTCAAAGATCGCATCGGTATCGCAATGGTCGACGCCGCCGAAGCTTCTGGAGAACTGCAGCCAGGTGGCGCAATCGTTGAGGCAACCTCGGGTAACACCGGTATTGCCCTAGCCATGGTTGGTGCTGCTCGCGGTTACCGCGTGATTCTCACCATGCCAGACTCGATGTCGCGTGAGCGTCGTGCCCTGCTGCGCGCCTACGGTGCCGAGCTAGTGCTAACCCCAGCCGCCGAAGGTATGCGCGGCGCGGTGGCCAAAGCAGAAGAGATCGGCCTGAACGAAGGTGCCGTTCTTGTGCGCCAGTTCGCTAACAAGGCAAACCCAGAAATTCACCGCAAGACCACCGCTCAAGAAATTTGGCGCGACACCAACGGTGAGGTTGCTGCCCTGGTTGCCGGCATCGGCACCGGTGGAACAATCACCGGTGTAGGTCAGGTTTTGAAAGAACTCAACCCAGAGATCAAGATCATTGCGGTCGAACCCGCTGCTTCGCCGATTCTCAATGGCGGAACCCCGGCCGGCCACCCAATACAGGGCATCGGCGCAAACTTCGTGCCTGAAGTTCTCGACACCAATGTCTACGACGAGGTTCTCGACGCTCCAACCGAAGAAGCCGTCAAATGGGCACGCCTGGCAGCTTCGGGCGAGGGTATTCTCGCCGGCATCTCCTCAGGTGCAGCTCTCTGGGGCGCAAACGAGCTCGCATCTCGACCAGAGTTTGCCGGCAAGAAGATCGTCGTGATCATTCCGTCGTTCGGTGAGCGCTACCTGTCGACCATTCTCTACAAAGACCTGATCGAACTAGACAACTAGTCGAAACAATTTCTTGATCCCGATGGGAATGAAATCGCTCTCCTGTTGGTATCAAGTTATGAGCCTCCTAGCTCTTAGCCGGTCAAGAAATTGGCCGGCTTTTGCTCGTTTAGACTTGGGTTATCTTGATAAACATTCGTGAAGACATCCGCGCTGGCCTTGCCAAAGATCCATCAGTGCGCACCGGGTTCGAACTCTTTCTAACCTCGCCAGGTCTGCACGCCGTCTGGGGCTACCGAGTTGCACACCAACTATGGAAGTGGCGTAGACGAATACTGGCACGGATGCTGTCAAACTGGTTGCGCTTTCTAACCGGAATCGAGATTCACCCAGGAGCCAAGATTGGCCGCCGTTTTTTTGTAGACCACGGCATGGGCGTGGTGATTGGTGAAACAGCGGTAATTGGCGATGATGTTTTGATATATCACGGCGTGACCCTGGGTGGAAAAGAATTCACGCGCGCAAAGCGCCACCCAACGATTGGCAACAACGTGATGATTGGCGCCGAGTCGATAGTGCTAGGCAACATCACCGTTGGCGACAATGTTCAAATTGGTGCCGGCTCGGTTGTCACCAAAGATGTTGCACCTAACTCGGTTGTAATCGGCGGGCGCACCCAAGGCTAGAGCCCGACTACTTTTTCCAACTCTTTGCAGCGTACTTCTGGCCTGCAACCGTCTGCTTGGCGATGGTCACCGAGGTCACCTTTGAGCTTGCCGCCTTCACTGTCACAGTGCCTGTTGACGAGGTAGTAAGAGTCAGGTACCCCTTGCCAGTGATCTTCACCTTCACTTTCACACCCTTCACCGGAACGTAGTTCAGGGTGTCAAAGTTTGAAGTCACCTTGATGGTGGTCGACGTAGCCGATGCTTTAGAAACCTTTATTGCAGTCGGTGCTTCACACGACTTTCGCTCTTTGAGCACAGAGGTCGAGAATGACCACTTCGGCGTTGATGGCTTTGGGGCGAAGGCAACTTTGGCCCCGTTTGCGTAGGTGACCGAACCGGTTGTCAGATTGGTAGGCACCAGGTAGATCCACGGTTGGCCAGTAACCTTCACCTTGCTCCCGTTTTTGAACTTGTAGCTGGTGGTAGCCGTCGAGCTAGATCTCGACCAGGTGATGTCATAGATCTTGCCGTCGCGTAGCAAGAAGCCAAGGCCCTTTCCAACCGAGTTGGTATAAGGCACCGCATCAGGCCCGCCCTCTGGCATGATTCGACAGGTGAACGCGCTGCCAGCGTTTTTGGCAGTGGTGAACTGAATAATCGCCGAGGCCGATGAGGTTTGGCCAGAAACGCTCTTGCCACCGACAACATCCATCGTTGCGCTTCTGCCAGATGCCTCGTAGATCCAAATCTTCTTGGATGCGTTCCAAGTGATTGTGCGCGGAATCGGATCGTTGTAAGGGGTCTTGCGATAGATGATTTTCATCGACTTAATCGACCTACCAGTCGACTTGACCGATGCCGGCAATGCTCCGGTCGAGAGCCCCGCCTCTTTGAGAATGTTGGCGTTCGACATGCTCAAGCCTGTTCCGCGTCCGGCGATTTTGGTGCCTTTCAAAAAATCGCAGAAAGGGTCAACGCAACCTGGCGCGAAATACATTTCACGCAGGTTTTCGTTCGAGTTGACTCGCAAAATGTGCTTGGTTCGCGAAAGCAGATTCAGCATGATGTCGCGCTCTAGGCTTCTGCCCGATGCATAAACTCGCACTTTGCCGAATTGATCAAGCACCGGAAAATCGGTTTCTCGAAGGCTACGAACCGGGCCAACCACCTGTGGAACCTTGTCGGTTCCATACAGCGCGATGTGACGAGTGAATCCTCGCTCAACTGGTGCGACATAGATTAGCGCGGCCGCTTTCAGCCCCTTGAGTGGGTAGGCACCCTTTTGGTGAGCGGGAACCTTGACTGCCACAACTCCACTTTCACCGGGCACCACATCTGGGGACGTCGAAAAACTCTTCGGCCCAGTCGGCATCGCACTAGCCGGTAACGCAATTCCTAGGCCCAACATGGTTAGCACCAGAGCTGATGACATAAACAGGCGGCTTAGCCGAGTGGGCAGGTTCGAGGTTGCGCGGTTCATCAATGGTCTTTCAAAAGTAGGGCGGCGATTTTTTTGAGTCGGTACTCGGTGATTTGCTCGGATGCTCGATCGTGAGCAGGCAGTTCTGAAACGTCATTGAGGCATATGACCGAAGGCGGGCGACGAAGCGCAAGTTCTGCAATCTTTGCTAACCCCGACTTCGCGTTGAGAACAATGTATGTATAGGTGAGGCGACCACCGATCACAGCGTCACCGGCACTGTAACTTACAAAGTTGTGCAACCACTCTGGCACCACATCGTCATCGGTTCTGAATCGGTTGAGACTGGTGGCCTCAAGCGCTGGACCAAACTTTTTCCACATCTGGCTCATTACCGACTTACGCATGGGGTGAGGACCGTGCTGGATGCTGCGTGTAGAAACCCTTAGGCCAGCATCCAAGGCTAGTTTTACCGTCTGTTGTCTGGCGCGGTGAATCACGTCAGGCTGCTCAACCGAGAAACCCGGCAACGTGGTGCGGGTGTATCGAACGATAGGTCGACCAACCGAGTCGAACCAAACGGTCGGCAGTAATGGGCGGCCAAACAGTATGTCGTCGTTGAGGTACAGAAAGTGCTCGGCGAGACCTTTGATTCGGTGCAGATGCGAGGTGATTACATGCGAATTAAAAGTTGGCAGATAGTCAGCCGGAATGAATTCACTGTGATCGACGATAGTCACCTTGTCGGCAAGCTCGCCAAGTTCAGGGGTTTGCCCATCGGTTACCAGCCAAATGCGATTAATCCACGGTGCATTTCGCAGCAGGGTGGCCACCGAGAAATAGAGTTCGTTGCGACTCGTAAAACGACTTGCCGATGTGCCGTGCGAATCGCTGTTTTCTGAGTGCTCACCTTTGCGCTCAAGCCATTTGGGATCAGACCCATCAACCCACAGGTAGACAGCGTCAATCTCGAAGTCGATGTTGTGAAAGCTTCGCTCAACCAATTTGCGATCGAGTTCGAGCAGCTCGGGATTAGCCTCTGAAGGGCCGATCTCGCTGATCGAACCGTTCCAACCTGGCGAAGTGAAATTTCCCTTGGATGTTTTCTTCCAAACCTCCACCGGAACGCGCGTGCCGTTCGGCGAATTGCGCTCACCAATGTAAATAGCGCGTTTGCCTTTTTTAACTTCGTTGAAAACCTGGCTCGACTTCAGAGACTTGGCAGAAAACCAATCAATCTCGGGCAGCTGCTCCGGTTGCCAGCGCAGTTCAAAATCTGGGTGGCGACCAACCCATTCGAGAAACTTGCCAAGATCGGTTGAGCGCACTCCAATCGGAGCTTCTTGCCAAAAACTAACTGGCACGGCAAAAGTCAAACTGCATTCGAGCAGACGCTCTCGCAACGCGACTTGGCTGCGGTGAGCATCCGGGTGAATTCTGTTGTTCACCCAAGGGGGGCCGGGTAGAAGGTATGTGGGGTCGGGTTTGCGGTTGAGCGCGAACAACGAAGAGACGACTGCCTTTTCGGCAATGGTGCCGCCGATTCGCGTAAAGAGTCTTCGCATCTAGTTCACCTCGTTTCAGTCAAGTTTAAGCCCGCGCATCCGCCAGCTTTTTTAGAACGCCTGCACTACCGGTTGCGAGAACTTGGGGCAAGCGTCAACCACTTCGCGCACTTTGGCCGACTTGGTGATAACACGGTCATACATAATGAGCGAATGACCAGGCTCGAACAGTGGGTCAGATTCAGGCGAATAAAGCACGTGCTCGGTGCCATTCGACCGAAGCATCATCAAATTGATCGGATGGTGCTTCAAGTAGTTCACGCGAGTCGGCGTGAGCCTTCGCAGCACGACTTCGCTGTCACCAGCGGTGATGGTCGGTATAACTCGGATGCTGCGCCAACGCAGCGACGCAAGAGAACGCACCGCAAAATAGCACCGCACGAAGATGCTGCTCGAAATCTGGTTGGTAGCAAGCACCAAGCGCTCGTTGTTTGCGACACTCAAGCGCCAAAGCTCGGCTGCCACCGGGCCAAGCGACCGGCCATTGAATGGGTCAGAGAAATGTGTGAAAAGTTGATCGACCTGACTGCTCTTGGGTGGCTTGACTCTGGCAGCAGACCAGAGACCGAGTAGCTGGGCACCAGAGCGGAGGGCGAAGTTTAGGTAGCGCAGTAGTCGCAGTTTCGAACCTCGCGATGCAAACAACCCTGGCTCAATGAAACTCTTGCCCGCGAGGTATTGCTCGCGCAATTTGAGAGTTTTGCGCAAGGCTGACTCGAAGCTGGTGTCGTAATCCTTTGCTGTGCCGTAGTAGTAATCGCGCAATTGACTGAGAGGGCCGGTCGAATCTTTGGCTAGCGATGTCGCTTCGACAAGTTTGCGTTCGAGCTGCGCAACATCTTCAACTTCGAGTGGTTGCAGGGTGTTGAATAATGCAACATCATCAATCAGCGCCCGTCGGTCTGCTGGTTTAGTAATGATCAAGGGCTTACCGGTAACCAACCAGTCATAGGCCACGGCCGAAACATCTGTGATCATTGCGTCGAGTTGATTCAGTTGCCAGCCGAACGTCGACCCGTCGACATAGTGTTTGAACTTCTTTTGTCGCGAAGAATTGGCACTTTTAATGAGCGCTCGAATCTCGGCATCGGCCTTGGCCACGGCCTGGTCACGCGATCCCGAAAGTGGATGCGGGCGGTAAACCACCTGGTGACCGGCATCGATCAGTGCACGAACCATGGCCACACCGTGGGTGTCGATCGAACTGTAACGAGTTGCTCGGGTCACGCCTTCCCAGGTTGGGGCGTACAGAATCGACTTCACCGTCTTCGGCGGCGCCGAGTAGTCACTTGGTGCAACGAGATTGTCGTTGATTTGAGGGCGACCGATGAACAAAATGCGTTCAGGTGCATAGCCGGCGATATTTCTGGCGACCCGATCCGCCGCAGCCTGCCCCGCAGCAAAGTAAAGGTCGTAGCGCTTGAGGGTGTTCTGATACATGTAGGCCTTGTCAGACTCACCGTGCGATACCCAAACGTGAATGCCCGATCGATACCTCAGCGCGAAAAAGTTTTTGGCGTTCTGGTTTGGGTAGAGAAGCACCTTTGGCTTGTTAGTGGTCAGAAACTCGTGGATGCCCTCCTGGCCTTCAACGCGGAACGCGTTCAAGCCCGAGCCCCAAAGTTCTTCGTCGGCAAAATTTGACGAGTAGAGAACGCCGATCTTGAACTTGTCTGACATGCGCTGCAGTGGTTGAATCCACTGGCGCAGTTGGTAGAGGTTTTTTGTGCCGGCGTCGAGAAAGACAAAGACGAAGTCCATGGCTACCCCTAGCTGTATCTCTTCTAGCAAACTCTCGTAATCAATATCAACACCAATAGGGCTACGAACTAGGCGTATCGAAACGATTCACAAACTCTTTTATAAATATGGGTTTGGTTTATAA
>JBEDEQ010000025.1:0-15412 GCA_041175645.1 Actinomycetota bacterium
TGAAGGTATTCGGCACCGGCCGCCAACCCGCCCCAACCTGGGTACAGGTCATCCATGTGAATCAAACGCGGCAGGGTTTCGCCATCTTTGAACAGTCGGCGTTGCAACGCATTGGCGAGGGTCGATTTGCCAGAACCCGCCCGCCCATCGATCAGCACGATCGGGGTTTGCACGCCCTCGTCAACCAAATCAAGCACGCCGGCAGCCAACGCTGCGACGAGTTCATCGGCGTTGGAGTATTCGGGCTGCAGGTTCACCACAACAGGCTAACCGTTTAGATCTGGTAGTTGTCGACGAGCACGTCTGGGTGACGGTCGAATCGGTAACCGCCGCCGCGAATGGTACGAATGATGTCTTCGTATCCGTTGATTTTTGCGCGAAGGCGGCGCACATGAACGTCGATGGTGCGGTCGTTCGGTGCGGCATCTGGCTCATCGGCCCAAACCGCGTCGATTAGCTCGCGGCGAGAGACGGTTTCGCCCTGGCGGTCAACCAGGTAGTTGATTAGTTCGAACTCGCGATAGGTGAGGTTGGCGTTTTCGCCGTCGGCAAGAAGGCGTCGACGCTGGAGGTCGATGCGAATTCCGCGCTGTCCCTCTGGCTCGGTCTTTACAACCTTGGCGAGCTGCGGGTCGCGCAGGGCGGCACGCACAACGTCGAGGTTGCGACCCTCGGTTTCGCGAGGTGCAAGTGCAACAGCTGCGTGCGTCTCGGCACCCGAACCCGGCACCAACTCGTCGAGAGTTTTGCGCAGGGCTGCGGCGATTGCCGAAAGGCTGGTTCCGTTAGCGGCGGCGGTGTCTGCGTCAACGCCGATGTAGAGGGCGAATCCGCGCGCCACGGGCTGGCCGTTAGCCGGGTTGTTTGGTTGGTTGTTCATCAGAATCCTTTGACTTTAGGTATGCGTCTTTGCGAGTGCGTTCATTGCACAGTGGGTGGGGGCAGAGCTGGTGTCGAAAAACTAGCGACACATTCGCATACACATAACGGCACACATCATCGAAGGGGCAGCGTTCGCCGAAGCCATCGAGTTGTGTTGTTTGCCGTTAGTCATGTCTCAAACTTTAACATGGATGCTGTACCGCACCAAAAGAAAGTAAAGGCCCCTCGTGAACATCCTCTATGTCTGTCTTGGCAACATCTGCCGCTCGCCGATGGCCGAGTTCATGCTGCGCAATGCGGTCGAGGGTAGGCAGTCACTGAGTGGTCAGCCGATTCTCGTGCACGGCGCTGGTGTTGCCGCCGAGGTTGGCAGCCCCGCCACTCGCGAAGTGCGCGCGGTGTTGGCCGAAGCCGGCATAAGTGGCGATGGGCACGTGGCCCGACAACTCACCGACGAAATGCTCGAGCAGGCCGACCTGGTGTTGGTTGCAACCGAGGATGTTCGACGCAGAGTTTTGCGTTATGCCGCGGCCGACGCATCCAAGGTGCAATTGATGCTCGGTGACCAAGACCTGAGCGACCCGTGGGGTATGCCGATCGACGATTATCGCGAAACGTTCGAGCAGCTCAAGCCTCGAGTCGAAGCGCTCGCCGCAGCGATCACGCTCTAAAAAGCAAGCAGCTAGTTGGCGGTGCCGAACAGGCGGTCGCCCGCGTCACCCAAGCCAGGCACGATGTAGCCCTTCTCGTTTAGGTGTGAGTCGAGCGAGCCGAGCACGATGGTCACATTCGCGTCGCCCACCGCAGCCTCAACCGCGGCAACGCCCTCGGGTGCGCCGATTAGGCAGATGCAAATAACCTCACTTGCTCCGCGCTCAAGAACATAGGCAATCGAGTCGATCAGGGTGCCGCCGGTAGCGAGCATCGGGTCGATGATGTAAACCTGACGCCCGGTTAGGTCATCGGGTAGGCGGTTGGCGTAGGTGTGCGGTTCTAGGGTTTCTTCGTCACGCTTGATACCTAAGAACCCAACCTCGGCGGTTGGCAGCAAATCGGTGATGCCCTGAAGCATGCCGAGGCCGGCGCGCAGAATCGGCACGATTAGCGGGCGAGGGTGGCTAAGCGCAACACCTTCGGCAGGGCCGACTGGTGTGGTCACCGAAATCTTCTCGGTGCGAATGCCGCGGGTTGCCTCATACGTCAGCAGCGAAACCAGCTCGGCGGTGAGTTGGCGAAACTGCGGTGACGGCGTGCGCTCATCGCGCAGAACGGTAACCTTTTGGGCAATCAACGGGTGGTCGGCAACATGAACTCGCATAGGCTAAATCTAACCGAGAGTGAGGTGCCAGATGCCTAGCAAGTCAGATTTTGAGTGGGCCATGCGCATTGCTATCTCGGATGCCCAGACCGAATGCGCTCGCAGCGGCGATGTTCCGGTGGCCGCCGTCTTACTTGGCCCAGACTCCGAGGTTGTCGCCGTCGGATGGAACGACCGCGAACTTACGGGCGACCCAACCGGTCACGCCGAAATCGTCGCGATCCGCAATGCCGTCGAAGCGCTTGGCACTGGCGCAGCATCCGAGTCAAAATCGCGCGCCTGGAGCCTCGAAGAACTCACCCTCGTGGTCACCCTCGAACCCTGCGTGATGTGTGCTGGTGCGATCGTTGCGGCGCGAATTCCGCGAGTGGTTTTTGGCGCGTGGGATGCCCGAGTTGGAGCCGGCGGTTCGCTCTATGACCTACTGCGCGACGGCAGACTCGGCCGCCCGGTCGAAGTTATCGGGGGAGTGCTCGAGGCCGAATGCTCGGCGCTAATGACTCAGTTCTTTGAAGCCAAGAGAATATCTGGCTCTAGGTAAATCACGCGAGCAGTTGGCACTTCGGCACGGATGCGCGACTCAGCGTCATCGATAATCGCCGCAATGTCTTTGCCAGTGATATCAACGTCTACGGCGATTTTCGCAGCGACCATCAACTCTTCAGGGCCTAGGTAAAGGGTCTTCATGTGAATGATCGAGTTCACGCCGCGGGTTGACCCGAGGGCGGTTTCGATTTTTTCGGTGTCGCTTGCGGTTGCGCCTTCGCCAACCAACAGGCTCGAAGTTTCAGCGCCCAGAATCACAGCGACCAGCACCAGCAGTAGACCGATGGCGAGTGTGCCGATGGCATCCCAGATTGGGTTGCCGGTTAGCACGGTCAGACCGACGCCGCCGAACGCGAGCACGAGGCCGAGCAGCGCGGCCATGTCTTCGAGCAGAACGACCGGTAGCTCTGGTGACTTGGCGTGACGAATGAATTGGTAGAGGCTTGCGGTGCCGCGCTCTTCTTTCGCTGCCTTCAGCGCGGTGTAGAGGCTGAAGCTTTCGAGGCCGATTGCAATGCCTAGAACCGTGAGTGGCAACCAGGCCTGCTCTAGTTCGTGTGGATGATTGAGCTTCTCCCAGCCCTCAAGAATCGAGAACAGACCACCGATGCTAAACAGCACAATCGAAACCATGAAGGCATAGATGTAGCGCGAGCGGCCGTAGCCAAACGGGTGGGTTGCGGTGGCTTGGCGCTTGGCGCGTTTGCCACCGATGATCAGCAGCACCTGGTTACCCGAGTCAGCCACCGAGTGGATGCCTTCGGCAAACATCGAGGCCGAGCCCGAAACGGCTGCCGCGAAAAACTTGGTGATGGCGATTCCGATGTTGGCGCCTAGCGCCGCCAGAATGGCCTTGGTTGAACCTTCGCTACTCATGTAACCCTCCGATGTAGTAATCTATCCCACGGTGACGTGTCCGAGCGGCCGAAGGTGCAACTCTCGAAAAGTTGTGTGGGTGAAAGTCCACCGTGGGTTCAAATCCCACCGTCACCGCCATTAAAACCCCGAGATTACTTCGGGGCTTTTTTGTTTCCGGCGGCGAAACAACACCGCCGTCAACAGGTAGTTACTCGCCGCGCAGCTTTCTTACTTCGGCGTCGATTTGTGATTCTGTAATGATTCCAGGTTTTCTCGAGTAGGCATCAATGCCAGATCTCACCGTATTCAGACCTAGTCCGAGAATCGGCCAGATAGGCCAGAAATAACCTTCGGGTGTTGTAAGAAACCAGATCACGACAAACAAAACAGATAGGCCGAGAAGTCCTCTCAAGTTACTCCTGAAACCCGCCTGTCTCTTCAAGCGGTTCTCTGCAAATTCTCGAAGCTCTTTTTCGTTCATCCCGCAATGGTAATGCAGGATCTGTCGAAGGCACCGTATCCGTAGTTGGCTAAACTAACCCCATGCCCACCATTCACATCGATGCCCGCGAGCTGCGAGTCGAACTCAGCACAGCTGAGCAGATTTGGGGGCTGCACCGCAGTCTGAGCATCCCCGCCGAAAACATCTTCGGAGCCCAGCCGCTAGAAAAAGGTTGGTGGAAGACGCTCGGCTGGCGCATTCCGGGAACGGCCATTCCAGGTCTGATAATCGCAGGAACCTACATTCAGCGCGGCGACAAGGCCTTTGTTTCGTGGATGCGCGGCACCGAGCTCCTGCAAATCAACCTCACCGGCCACAAGTACACCCGAGTCGTTGTGGGTGTGAAAGACGCCAAGGGGCACGCCGACGCTATAAATGCCGCTCTAACCGACTGCTAATCGACTGCTAATCGACTGCTAATCGAGCGCTAATCGAGCGCTAATCGAGCGCTAAAGATTCCGAAAAATACCCGAAAAGTTTTTGTAACTAGGGGTTTACAGTCGCAACGCAATCGTTATAGACTATTTGTTTCGACCCAAAAACTCTGCGCGCAAATTGTGGCGTGCTCTCGTGTCTGCATATTTCGGCGGCGCTAAAAGTCTTGGGTCGCGATCTCACATCCGCTCACACTACGAGTAATGCCCTTGGAGGGATCTTCTTGGCTGCGAAAAACGCAAAGACCATCAAGAATGACCGATCGGCCCCGATCGGCCCAGCGCCCATCATTCGCGAAAGTAACCGAACCGATTGCGGTTCCCGACCTATTGAGCCTGCAGACCGAGAGCTTTGACTGGCTCGTCGGAAACCCTGCCTGGCGCGAGCTAGTCGGCCCAGACGCAAAAACCGGCCTCGAGGAGATCTTTGAAGAGATCTCACCAATCGAAGACGCCGCGAACAGCACACAAGACGCCAAGATGGGCCTCTCGTTTGCAGCGCCTGAGCTCTATGACCCGCTCTACACTCCTGACGAGTGCAAGACCAAGGGCAAGAGCTACACCAAGCCGCTTTACATCAAGGCTGAGTTCACCAACTACCTAACCGGTGAAATCAAGAGCCAGACCGTCTTCATGGGTGACTTCCCTGTGATGACCGAAAAGGGAACCTTCATCATCAACGGCACCGAGCGTGTTGTTGTTTCGCAGCTGGTTCGCTCACCTGGTGTCTACTTCTCGGTAACCACCAACACCACCGGTAACCTCGACGTTCGTAACAACAAGGCTCAGATCATTCCGAGCCGCGGTTCTTACCTCGAGTTCCTAACCGAGTGGGTTCGCGACGACCGCAAGCCAATCGCTCGATTCGGCAAGCCAATCGTTCAGGTTCAGGTTGACCGCAAGACCAAGGTTTCGGCAACCATCTTCTTGAAGGCTCTAGGCCTAAGCGAAGAGCAGATTCGCGACGAGTTCGCCGATCTAGCTACCGCTGTTGGCAAGGATGCACCGAACTGGGCATTCGACCTAGACCTAATTGAGAACACCCTGGCTTACGACCGCTCAAAGGTCTTCGCCAACGCAATCGTCACCAAAGAAGACGCACTTCGCGAGCTTTACCGCAAGGTTCGTGGCGAAGCTGCTGGCCCAGACACCGCTGAGGCTTGGCTAAAGAGCACCTACTTCGAGACCAAGCGTTACAACTTGGCCAAGGTGGGTCGCCACAAGCTAAACCGCAAGCTCGGTCTAAACGAGGCTGGCGACATCACCACCCTCACCGTCAACGACATCGTTGCAACCTTGAAGTACCTTCTTCTGTTCGACCAGAGCATCGCAAACAGCGCATCGGTTGCTGTTGGCTCGCTGCTTGAGTTCAACGTGAAGATGGGCGGCAAGAACGCCAAGATCACCGTTTCGTCTGACGACATCGACGACTTCTCTAACCGCCGCATCCGCTCGGTTGGCGAATTGATTCAGAACCAGGTTCGCATCGGTCTAAGCCGTATGGAGCGTGTTGTTCGCGAGCGTATGTCGACCCAAGACATCGAAGCGATCACCCCGCAGACCCTGATCAACCTGCGCCCAGTCGTTTCGGCAATCAAGGAGTTCTTCGGAGCATCCCAGTTGTCACAGTTCATGGACCAGAACAACCCGCTTGCCGGTCTGGCTCACAAGCGCCGTCTATCGGCCCTTGGTCCTGGTGGTATCGCTCGTGAGCGTGCCCAAATGGAGGTTCGTGACGTACACCCTTCTCACTACGGTCGTATGTGTCCGGTTGAGACCCCTGAAGGCCCGAACATCGGTCTGATTGGTTCGCTAACCGCCTACGCCCGCATCAACACCTTCGGCTTCATCGAGACCCCTTACAACAAGGTCACGAACGGCAAAGTCACCGGCAAGATCGAGTACCTCGACGCCGCAGCTGAGTCGGGCAAGGTTATCGGTGGTGCAGATGTTCCACTGAACGCCGACAAGACCTTTGCAAACAAGAAGGTATTCGCACGTTTCCGCGGAGACGTTGTTGAAGTTGACGCAGCACTGGTCGACTACATCGACATTTCGCCACGTCAGTTGGCTTCGGTCAGCACCTCGCTTATTCCGTTCCTAGAGCACGACGACTCGTCTCGTGCACTTATGGGTGCAAACATGCAGCGTCAGGCAGTTCCACTGCTTCGCTCGGATGCACCTCTTGTAGGTACCGGTATGGAGCGCGTTGCCGCAATCGACTCTGGCGCAGTAGTGGTCAACGAGACCTCTGGTGTTGTCGAAGAAGTTTCGGCAGACCAGATCGTCATCGCACAAGACGCTGGCGGCACCAGAACCTACAACCTGCGCAAGTTTGAGCGCAGCAACCAGGGAACTGCCATCAACCAGCGCGCACTTGTTTCGGCAGGTCAGCGCGTTGAGGCCGGCGAAGTTCTAGCCGACGGTCCTTCGACCGACAACGGTGAGCTTGCTTTGGGTAAGAACCTGCTCGTGGCATTCATGCCATGGGAAGGCCACAACTTCGAAGACGCCATCATCATCAGCCAGAACCTGGTTAAAGATGACACCCTTTCGTCGATTCACATCGAAGAATACGAAGTGGATGCACGCGACACCAAGCTCGGAAAAGAAGAGATCACTGCTGACCTTCCGAACGTCTCGGGCGAAGCGCTTGCTCAGCTCGACGAGCGCGGCATCATTCGCATCGGTGCAGAGGTTCGCCCTGGCGACATCCTCGTAGGTAAGGTCACTCCTAAGGGTGAGACCGAGCTAACCGCCGAAGAGCGCTTGCTTCGTGCCATCTTCAACGAGAAGAGCCGCGAAGTTCGCGACACCTCGCTCAAGGTGCCACACGGCGAGCAGGGAACCATCATCGGCGTCAAGGTTTTCGAAGCCGAAGACGGCGACGAGCTAGGCGCTGGCGTCAACACCCGTGTAGTCGTTCACATCGCCCAGAAGCGCAAGATCACCGAAGGTGACAAGCTTGCTGGTCGTCACGGAAACAAGGGTGTTATCTCGAAGATTCTGCCTGTCGAAGACATGCCGTTCCTCGAGGATGGAACCCCGGTTGACATCGTCTTGAACCCTCTAGGTATTCCTGGCCGTATGAACTTCGGTCAGATTCTAGAGACTCACCTCGGATGGATCGCATCGCAGGGTTGGAAGGTTGCCGACAACGCTAAGTGGGCAGACAAGCTTGCCAGCTCAATGCGTGAAGGTGCAGCCGGAACCAAGGTTGCAACGCCGATCTTCGATGGTGCATCCAAAGATGAGGTTGTTGGCTTGCTAGAGTCGACCACTCCAAACGAGTGGGAGACCGAGAACAAGCGCAAGCGCATCGACGGTACCGGTAAGGCTCGTCTATTCGACGGCCGTTCAGGTGAGCCGTTCCCAGCACCAATCTCGGTTGGTTACATGTACGTTCTCAAGCTTCACCACCTAGTTGACGACAAGATTCACGCTCGTTCAACCGGTCCTTACAGCATGATCACCCAGCAGCCGCTCGGTGGTAAGGCTCAGTTCGGTGGTCAGCGCTTCGGTGAAATGGAAGTTTGGGCCCTACAGGCCTATGGTGCAGCGCACACTCTTCAAGAGTTGCTCACCATCAAGTCCGATGACATTCAGGGTCGTATCAAGACCTATGAAGCAATCGTCAAGGGCGAGAACATCCAGGCTCCTGGTATTCCAGAGTCGTTCCGAGTTCTAGCGAAAGAAATGCAGTCACTCGGCCTAAACGTTGAGGTTCTCAACGCCAAGGGCGAGACGGTCACTCTGAAAGAAGAAGAGTGGACCGACGCAGACCGCGCCTCTGAAGAGCTCGGCATCAACCTGTCCAAGAACGAATCATTGTCACTCGACTCCGAGTACAACCCTGGTTTCTAAGAGTTAGTAAGAGGAAAGAAAACAAATGGAAGTTGAATCCTTCGACGCGCTCCGAGTTGGCCTAGCCACCTCAGACGACATCCGCTCATGGTCAAACGGTGAAGTAAAGAAGCCTGAGACCATCAACTACCGCACTCTGAAGCCAGAGAAAGACGGCCTCTTCTGCGAGAAGATCTTTGGTCCTACAAAGGACTGGGAATGTGCCTGTGGCAAGTACAAGCGTGTTCGCTACAAGGGCATCGTTTGTGAGCGCTGTGGTGTTGAGGTAACCAAGTCGTCTGTGCGCCGTGAGCGCATGGGCCACATCGAGCTAGCCGCTCCGGTCACCCACATCTGGTACTTCAAGGGTGTTCCTAGCCGCTTGGGTTACCTACTCAACATGGCTCCAAAAGACCTCGAGAAGATCATCTACTTCGCGGCTTACCGCGTTATGGGTGTTCACGAAGAAGACAAGACCGCAGATGCCGGCCTCATTAAAGAGGACTACATCACCCGTGTTCGCACCATCTTGAACGCACGTCAGGCCGAAATGCTTGAACTTGCTCAAGAAGAGTTCGACGCGCTAACCGGTCACGGCCTAGCACTAGAGCCAGCAGCCAACATCTGGGAAGCTCCAGTTTGGGTTGACGCTCAGTTCGCTAAGTCAATCGAGCAGCTTGTCGCAGCCGAGGTAAAGAACCCTTCACGCGCAGAGGCAAAGGCCACCAAGGCTGCCGAAGACGCAGACAAAGAAGAGGCTCTAGCCCAGGTTCAGCTTGACGCTGCAACCATGAAGGCTGTCGAGAAGCTCAAGAGCGAGTTCAAGAAGAAGACCGAAAAGGTTGTTCGTGAATACGGCAAGTTCGAGCGCACCTCGAGCCTTCAGAAAGAGCAGCAGGCATGGCGCTTGTACCTAAGCATCAAGAAGGGTGACCTTCTTCAGAACGACGCCATCTTCGACACCTTCGACTACTACTTCGGTGACTACTTCGAAACCTCAATCGGTGCAGAAGCTGTTCAAGAAGTTCTAGCCGCATTCGACTTGGATGCATGTGCTGCAGAACTTCGCGAGCAGATCGCAACCACCAAGGGTTCGAAGCAGACTCAGGCAATCAAGCGCCTTAAGGTCGTCAACTCGTTCATTCAGTCGAACACCCCACCAACCAGCATGGTTCTAGACGTTCTTCCGGTTCTTCCGCCAGAAATTCGTCCGATGGTTCAGCTAGACGGTGGCCGCTTTGCGACCTCTGACCTAAACGACCTTTACCGTCGTGTCATCAACCGCAACAACCGTCTAAAGCGATTCGTTGAGCTAGGTCAGGTTCCAAAGACCATCCTCAACAACGAAAAGCGCATGCTTCAAGAAGCAGTAGACGCACTGTTCGACAACGGCCGTCGCGGCCGCGCAGTTACCGGAACCGGTAACCGTGCCCTTAAGTCGCTAAGCGACTTGCTAAAGGGTAAGCAGGGTCGTTTCCGCCAGAACCTTCTAGGTAAGCGCGTTGACTACTCGGGTCGTTCGGTTATCGTTGTCGGTCCTCAGCTGAAGCTGCACCAGTGTGGTCTTCCGAAGCTGATGGCTCTCGAACTGTTCAAGCCATACGTGATGAAGCGTCTTGTTGACCTAGGCCTAGCCCAGAACATCAAGAGCGCAAAGCGCATGGTTGAGCGTAGCCGCCCACAGGTTTGGGGAGTCCTCGAAGAGGTCATCCGCGAGCGTCCGGTGCTACTAAACCGTGCACCAACCCTGCACCGTCTAGGCATCCAGGCATTCGAGCCTCAGCTAGTAGAAGGTAAGGCGATCCAGCTTCACCCACTCGTTTGTGCAGCGTTCAACGCTGACTTCGACGGTGACCAGATGGCCGTTCACCTTCCGCTGTCGGTCGAAGCTCAGGCCGAAGCCCGCGTGCTGATGCTTGCATCGAACAACATTCTCAAGCCATCTGATGGTCGTCCGGTTGCTACCCCAACCCAAGACATGATCATCGGTCTGTACTTCATGACCACGGTCAAAGAAGGCGCAGTTGGCGAAGGCAAGGCGTTCGGTTCGATCGCCGAGGCTCAGATGGCATTCGACGTGCACGCACTCGACATCCAGGCCAAGGTCAAGATTCGTTTCGACGGCCTAACCCGTGAGACCACTCTTGGTCGCGCTCTGTTCAACGAAGCGCTTCCTGCCGAGTTCCCATACGTCGAGTACCAGGTTGGCAAGAAGGAGATCGGTCGCATCGTGGCTGAGCTCGTCGACACCACCTCGCGCACCGAGGTTGCACAGTCGCTAGACCGCATCAAAGACGCGGGCTTCTACTGGGCAACTCGCTCGGGTGTATCGATGTCGATCGCTGACGCAAACTTCGATGTTTCGGGCAAGTTCGACAAAGAGCGCTCGAAGATGATCATCGAGGCCGAGAAAGAGCACACCAAGATTCAGGAGGCCTTCGACAACGGTTTGAAGAGCGACCTGGAGCGTCGTGACGAGCTCGGTGCTCTCTGGTTCAAGAAGACCAGCGAAATCGAGAAGCTGCTCAAAGAGTCGATCCCGACCGACAACGCAATCAACACCATGGTCACCTCGGGTGCCCGCGGTAACTGGCTGCAGATTCGTTCGATCATCGGTATGCGTGGTCCTGTGACCACTTCGTCTGGTGACTTCGCTCCGATGCCGGTCAAGGGTAACTACCTAATCGGTCTAACCGCTAACGAGTACTTCATCAACGCGACCGGTGCCCGTAAGGGTAACGCCGACACCGCTATGAAGACTGCGGCTGCCGGTTACCTAACCCGTCGTCTAGTTGACGTTGCTCAAGACGTCATCATTCGCGAGTCTGACTGTGGCACCACCAAGGGTCTAGACAAAGACCTCTTGGATGCTGACCAGGTCGACCTATCGATCGTGGCCCGTACCTCGGCCGAAGATGTAAAAATCGGCAGCGAGACAATCAAGGCTGGAACCCACATCACTCACGCACTTGCTGCACGAATGAAGGATGCTGGACTAGAAACCATCAGCGTTCGTTCGGTTCTTACCTGTGAGGCAGAGACTGGCGTCTGTGCACTTTGCTACGGCACCTCGTTGGCTACCAACGAGCCTGTTGAGCTCGGTGAAGCCATCGGTATCATCGCCGCTCAGTCGATCGGTGAGCCTGGTACTCAGCTAACCATGCGTACCTTCCACACCGGTGGTGCTGCAAACGAAGCTAAGAAGCAGACGATTCTGAAGTCGATCGGTGGTCAGAAGGTTCGTGTTGAGCGTCTGATCTCGTATGACATCACCCAGGGTCTAAACGGTGTTACCGACTTGCTAGAAGCGCGTGTTGGTTGGCGTCAGCAGGGCAAGGTTGCCGTTATGGCATTCTGGCCTGGAACCGTCGACATCGTCGAAGTTGCTACCGCAACCGGTGCCAAGAAGTACGACGTCTACGTTCGCCCTAACGGCGAAAAGGCTGAAAAAGAAGCTGAAGAGCTTGCAATTCAGTACTCGTTCTCGCGTACCACCTCGAAGACCTTCAAGAAGCTCTCTCCTTACTCGCCGATCACCTCGGTTGCTAGCAAGGATGACCTGATTGTTGCTAAGGGCGACGAAGTAAAGGCCGGAGACTACCTAGTCAACGGAACCCCAATTCCTCACGAGGTTTTGATGGTCAAGGGTGCGCGTGAAGCTGCAGCCGAAATCATCTCGGGTGTTCAGGCCATCTACGGTTCGCAGGGTGTGCCTCTTCACGAGAAGCACCTCGAGGTTATCGTTCGTCAGATGCTCGGAAAGGTCACCGTCATTGACAGCGGCGACACCGAGATGCTTCCTGGTGAAGTCATCGACCGCAACCGCTTCACCAAGATCAACCGTGAAGCAGTCAAGGCTGGCAAGAAGCCTGCGTCGGCACGTCAAGAAGTTATGGGTATGACCCGTGCTTCGTTGGCTGCACAGTCGTGGCTATCGGCAGCTTCGTTCCAAGAGACCACCCGTGTGCTCACCCAGGCGGCACTTGACCGTCGAATTGACCCACTGGTCGGACTCAAAGAAAACGTCATCATCGGTAAGCTCATTCCAGCCGGAACCGGTTTGTCTCAGTACCGCAACTTCTCGGTGGATGCCACCGAAGAGGCCAAGGCTGAGCGCTACCCGAACCGCATCTGGGATGCACCTGCCGCTAGCGAAGACTTCACCGGCGACTTTGACGCCACCGGGTTGACCTTCGCTGGACTCGACGATTACTCAGACCTCGCCACCGGCGACGACAAGTAGTCAAAAAAGCATTTGACCCGCTGGATAGTATTCAGGTAATCTTGGGGAGTGCGTGCTAAGCACGCGCTTCGCCCAAAATGCCTTGAATACTTCTGGCTGGGCCAAAAACTTGCAGCTTCACATCAATCGGTGTGTCTGAAAAGTAAGAAACGAAACATCCGAGTTTTATTGCTCGGAACCTAACAAGGAGAAGTAGTGCCAACAATCTCGCAGTTGGTCCGAAAGGGACGCACGGCCAAGGTCACCAAGACCAAGACCCCTGCGCTTAAGGCCAGCCCTCAGCGCCGCGGCGTTTGCACCCGTGTGTACACCACCACCCCGAAGAAGCCAAACTCGGCCCTTCGCAAGGTAGCTCGTGTCAAGCTCAGCAACGGAATCGAAGTAACCGCCTACATCCCGGGTGAAGGCCACAACCTTCAGGAGCACTCAATGGTGCTAGTTCGCGGTGGTCGTGTTAAAGACCTACCGGGTGTTCGTTACAAGATCGTCCGCGGTGCTCTAGACACCCAGGCAGTAAAGAACCGTAAGCAGGCTCGTAGCCAATACGGTGCAAAGAAGGGTAAGTAATGCCTCGTAAAGGTCCAGTAACCAAGCGTCCAGTTGTCGCCGACCCGGTATACGGTTCGCCAGTTGTTTCGCAGCTCGTCAACAAGATTCTTCTTGACGGCAAGAAGTCAATCGCAGAAGCCATCGTTTACGGTGCCCTCGACGGTGCAAAGACCAAGTCGGGTGCCGACCCAGTCGTATTGCTCAAGAAGGCTCTAGACAACGTTCGTCCAACCGTTGAGGTGCGTTCGCGCCGCGTCGGTGGTTCGACCTACCAGGTTCCAGTTGAGGTAAAGGCACACCGTGCCAACACCCTAGCTATGCGCTGGTTGGTTAGCTACTCGAAGGCTCGCCGCGAGAAGACCATGACCGAGCGTCTGATGAACGAGATCCTCGACGCTTCGAACGGTCTTGGCGCTGCTGTAAAGCGTCGCGAAGACACCCACAAGATGGCCGAGTCAAACAAGGCTTTCGCACACTACCGCTGGTAAGAATTCACATCCGCCTATTGCTCGGGGTAAAAACCCGAATAATGGGCGGATGTCTTATTTAGTCCAAAACCAAACCCAACAACTTCGGAGGCAACCGTGGCACAAGACGTGCTCACCGACCTGAATAAGGTTCGCAACATTGGAATCATGGCGCACATTGACGCCGGAAAGACCACCACTACAGAGCGAATCTTGTTCTACACCGGTATTACCCACAAGATCGGTGAAGTGCACGATGGTGCAGCCACCATGGACTGGATGGAGCAGGAGCAGGAGCGCGGTATCACCATTACCTCAGCTGCGACCACCTGTTTCTGGAACAAGAACCAGATCAACATCATCGACACCCCAGGACACGTGGACTTCACCGTTGAGGTAGAGCGTTCGCTTCGTGTTCTTGACGGTGCCGTAGCCGTCTTCGACGGTAAAGAGGGTGTTGAGCCTCAGTCTGAAACCGTTTGGCGTCAGGCCGACAAGTACGACGTTCCTCGTATCTGTTTCGTGAACAAGATGGACAAGCTTGGTGCTGACTTCTACTTCACTGTAGACACGATCATCAGCCGCCTTGGTGCAAAGCCTCTGGTTATCCAGATTCCTATCGGCGCCGAGAGCACCTTCGAAGGTGTTGTCGACATCGTTGAGATGCACGCAAAGACTTGGCGTGGAGACGTCGAGATGGGTTCGAAGTATGAGATCGAAGAGATCCCAGCTGACCTTAAAGAAAAGGCTGACCACTACCGCACCATCTTGCTAGAGACCGTCGCCGAAACCGACGAAGCTCTAATGGAGAAGTACTTTGGCGGAGAAGAGCTAACTGTTGCCGAAATCAAGGGCGCGATTCGCAAGCTCACCATCAACAGCGAGATCTACCCGATTCTTTGTGGATCAGCCTTCAAGAACAAGGGTGTTCAGCCAATGCTTGACGCCGTTATCGACTACCTTCCTTCGCCACTAGATGTTCCAGCCATCATCGGTTCGAACCCTTCAAACGAAGAAGAGAAGATCACTCGCGAACCTAAGGCCGATGGCCCGTTCGCTGCTCTTGCCTTCAAGGTCATGACCCACCCGTTCTTCGGTCGCTTAACCTACATTCGCGTTTACTCGGGTAAGGCAGACTCTGGTGCTCAGGTTGTTAACTCAACCAAGGGCAAGAAAGAGCGCATTGGAAAGATGTTCCAGATGCACGCCAACAAAGAGAACCCTGTTGAGCTAGCAACCGCTGGTCACATCTATGCCGTCATCGGACTCAAAGACACCACCACCGGCGACACACTCTGTGACGGAGACAAGCCTGTTGTTCTCGAGTCGATGACCTTCCCTAAGCCTGTTATCTCGGTTGCTATCGAGCCAAAGACCAAGGGTGACCAGGAGAAGCTCGGTCTCGCAATTCAGAAGCTAGCCGAAGAAGACCCAACCTTCCGCGTTGAGCACGACCACGAGACCGGCCAGACTGTCATCTCGGGTATGGGCGAGCTTCACCTCGACATCCTCGTTGACCGCATGCGTCGCGAGTTCAAGGTTGAGGCAAACGTTGGTAAGCCACAGGTTGCCTACCGCGAGACCCTAAAGCGTCCGGTTGAGAAGTACGACTACACCCACAAGAAGCAGACCGGTGGTTCAGGTCAGTTTGCCAAGGTGCAAATTGCTCTCGAGCCAATGGAAGTTACCGAAGACAAGTCATACGAGTTCGTAAACGCCGTAACCGGTGGTCGCGTTCCTCGTGAGTACATTCCTTCAGTTGACGCCGGT
>JBEDEQ010000026.1:0-12408 GCA_041175645.1 Actinomycetota bacterium
GTTTGGGTTAGGTAGTCGCCGGTGTCGTGACAAACGACTACCGCGGTTACCTGGCTAGACATTTGTCGCCTTTGCCTTTTGGCTTAGGCGCGCTTCTTGAGCTTGCGACGCTCGCGCTCTGAAAGGCCACCCCAGATGCCGAAGCGTTCGTCGTTTGCTAGGGCGTAGTCGAGGCACTGCTGGCGAACATCGCAACCCGAGCAAATGCGCTTGGCATCGCGGGTCGAGCCGCCTTTTTCTGGAAAGAATGCTTCTGGGTCGGTCTGGGCACAAACTGCGTCTGCCTGCCATGCGAGCGGGTTGTCTTCGGAGTCGGTGTAGGCACCGGCAACGCCGAGCTTTAGCGGATCTACAAACCAATCAAATGGAACCCGGTTTGAATTCTCCATGTACTTCGTCCTAACTAACACGTTCGCAACACAACTTCGTGAAGAGAACTTCTTGCGTGTAATTACACCGATGTTATTCCCTTGCTGTCAAGTTTAAATTCGCCAAGGTTCAAGGCTCGGTTGAGCGTTGCGGCTAGGCGCTTGGCTATTCTTGACCCATGACTGTATTGGTTACCGGCGGCGCCGGCTACATCGGATCCCACGTTGCTCGCCTACTCACCCAGCGCGGTGAGGCAGTGGTCATCGCAGACGACCTCAGCACGGGCATTCCGAGTCGCCTCGAGGGCGTAACTCACGCCACGCTAGACCTGGCTGAGGCAGACGCAGTTCAGAGCATCCGCGCCGTTATTCGCGCCCACGACGTCACCTCTGTGATTCACCTAGCTGCCAGAAAAAAGGTTGGCGAATCGGTCGAACTGCCCGAATGGTATTACCTGCAGAACATCGGTGGCATGGCGAATCTGCTCGAAGCCATGAAGGCCGAGGGCGTCACCCGCCTGGTTTTCTCTTCAAGCGCGGCCACCTACGGCATGCCAGACGTTGACTTTGTTGGCGAAGATTTCAACTGCAAACCGATCAACCCTTACGGCGAAACCAAGCTGATTGGCGAGTGGTTGGGTCGTGCGGCCGGCAAAGCCTGGGGCCTTCGTGCCGTGAACCTGCGCTATTTCAACGTGGCCGGCGCTGGCTGGGACGACCTGGCAGACACCGCTGTCGCCAACCTGATTCCGATCGCCTTCGCGGCACTCAAGGCTGGCGAGGCTCCCAAGGTGTTCGGCGACGACTACGCGACGGCCGACGGCTCTTGCGTTCGCGACTACGTGCACGTTCTCGATTTAGCGGATGCCCACCTGGCCGCCCTCGACTACCTCGAGCGCGACGACCGAAACTTTGACACCTTCAACGTTGGCACCGGTACCGGCTCGAGTGTTTTCGAGGTGCTAGCCGAGATCAAGGCAGCGACCGGAATCGATTTCGAACCGGAGGTTTTGCCTCGACGTGCCGGCGACCCGCCATACCTGTGCGCCGATGTTAGCCGCATCAAGAATGAACTGGGTTGGTCGGCAAGCCAAGACTTGGCGTCGATCGTTAGTTCGGCGTGGAAGGCTGTGGCCTCGGCCAACTAGCTGTCGCTAGGCGGTTGCGCTGGCCAGCAGGCCGTCGCCCGAGCCGGTGATGCTGTAGAAGCGTGCATCGTCAGACAGATAAGCCGCTTCGCCCTTGCGCAGAACCAAACGCTCTTCGAGGCTGTTTGACACAGCCAACTCACCTGATAGACACATCAGGATGCTCGCCCCCGGCAGCCCGAAATCGATGAGCATATTCGCGCCAGAGACCGAGAGACGGTGAACCACGAACTCTTCGGCGGCGAAGTCGTAGCGCCAGAGCCCGGCCCCCAACTGACGTGGAACGGTGGTTGATGTTTTTAGAGCCTCGGCCACGTCGAGCATGGCCATGAAATCAGAAGTTGAAACGTGCTTGTGGGTCAACCCGCCGCGCAAAACATTGTCTGAAGAGGTCATGACCTCGACGCCCAGTCCGCTGAGGTAGCAGTGCGGCACACCGGTTTCGACGAACATCGCTGCCCCAGGTTCAAGGTTGAACCGCTGCATGGTGAGGGCGAGCAACAACCCACGGTCGGCACCGAAACGTGTGGTTAAGCGTTGCATCAGCGCAGCATCCAAGTATCTAAACTCTTGGTTCGCCTGTGCCAAACCCACCAGCTCGCCCAGCAGCCCGGTCTGCAGTTCGCTCGGCTGGTCACCGGCCAAAATGTCTCCGAGCATGGCGCGGTGGCCGTCGGCACTGAGTAGCAGCGCCGAATAACGGGCCAGCAGCGCCGCCGAACCCTCACTGACGAACTCGCCCAGCTCGTCTAAAACCTTTGCTATTTGGGTAGCGGGAAGCAGACCGGCGAGCAGCTCGAACTCGGTGATCGCCACAATTGCCTCGCGCTTGGCTTTGTCATCGCGAAAACTGCGCGACGCGTCGGCTAGGTCGAGCCCGGCCCCGTTCTCGGCCGCATATCCCGCTTCGGCTTGCATCGCGTTCGGGTGAAGCTGAATCGAAAGCGGATGCTCGGCCGCCAAAAACTTTGCCATCAGTCCAAATTCGCCACCGATTAGTTTCGACAGAGGCGAGTTTGAGCCAACCTCGAACGCCTCAGAGATCGGGTGAGTGCCAAACCACAGCTCTGCCATCTCACGGCCGGTGGCTTCTATGTTCAGCGCGTCGGCAAGCAAGGTCTTAGACCCCCAGTCGTATTCACGTGGGTGATTGCCGATTCTGACTAACACTTCGAGCTCCTTGCGCCTACCTAGCCTAGTTTGAGTCAGCTCGCGAAGGCATAAACTAGCCAAGTATCTAAGGGGTGACATGGAGCCACTAACTCGGCCGATTCGTGTTGTCTTTGACACGAAGTCTTGGGATTACCGAAGCAAAACCTGGCTAGCCTATCTGGCGGTCTTCGGCGTTGCTTGCGGTGACACGCTTCGCTATACCCTCGGATGGACGGGCTTTTGGATCTGGTGCGGCGTGATGTTCATCGCCGTCGCGTTCATGTTGATCAAATCGAAGCCGATGGAAACCATAAAGCGCATCCCTGTGCAGATGGTTGGGCTTTATATTGCGTTGCTCTTCAGCGCCCTTTTCTCTGACTATCAAGCACTGAGTTTCGGCGCGGTTGGCGTGAGCATGGCCACCGCGAGCCTGGGTCTTTGGTTGGCACACGCTTTTGACTGGCGTCACTTGCTGAGAGTGTTTGCCAACGTTCTGCGCTTCGCCCTAGTGGCGTCGCTTCTCTTCGAGCTTTACGCCGCTGTGCTCGGCACACCTATTTATAAGCCGTTCAAGAACTTTGAATGGAAGTGGGTACCCGACTGGGCAAACCAATGGACAGAGGGCAATCTGTTCACCGGCGAGCGAATTCAGGGCATTGTCGGCAACGCCAACCTGCTCGCCTACCTGGCCATGATTGGCCTTGTCGTTTTCGGCGTCGAATACGCCGTGCTCGGCACCTCGCGTTGGCTCAGCGTACTCGGCCTGTTGAGTGCGGGTGCTTGCGTTGCCCTAAGTAAGTCGGCGGGCATCGGGTTTGCTTTGCTAGCCATGGTGGCAGCGGCAGTGGTTTCAATCGCCGCAGAGGGCAAGCCATACGAAACTCGTCACCGCTACTACCGTTTCGCCTGGGCCGGTGCCGGGGCCTTGGCATTCTTGGTCTTCGTCTACCGCACCGAAATCTTCACCATGATTGGCAAGACCCCAGACATGAGCGGTCGAACCATGATTTGGCGCAAGGTGCTTGGGCTGATCGGCAACGAACCGATTACCGGCTACGGCTGGCTTAGCTACTGGATGCCTCATCTAAAGCCATATGAGGGGCTCGTGAAGATCGAGTTTGTGCCTTATTACCAAGCACACAACGCGTTTCTAGACATGTGGTTACAGGGCGGAATGATTGCTGCCGGCCTTTTCGTTGCCCTAGTGGTGGTGACCTTCGTTAGGCTTTGGCAGCTGGCCGTGCGTCACACCAGCGCGCTTTATCTATGGCCGATTTTGGTTTTTGTTGGCCTAGTGGTTCAGAACTTCACCGAAAGCCGTTTGTTGAGCGAGCTTGGCTGGGTCATGCTGACGCTTTTCGCCGTGAAAGTTCGTGACCCTGAAGAGTGGCTGGAGCCACTCGGTCGGTCGCCTAAAAGAGTTCGTTTGCTCTATCAAGGTCTTCTGCGAAATCGACCTCGACAGCGTAAAGATCGCTGATATCGACCGCTTCGAACTTTAGGCTGTCGTGCTCGATGCCTAGTTCGATGCCTCTTTCAAAGTAATCCTGATCGCCAACTTCTTGCAGACGGGCGATGAGTGCCTGCTTGTCTTGTGCTGCCACAAAGTTAATGCCGACCGCTTCGCCCAACCCACCGACGACCTGCTTCGAGAGTTCGTTGATGTAGCCGTGAGCATCCAAGGTGTATTTGACCTCTTCGTCACTCACCTTCGACTGGTTGACCACCACGAATGACTGGTCAGCCTCGATTTTGGGGGTCACTCGAACCAGAACCTGAGGGTCGAAGACGACGTCTCCGTTCAGCCAAAGCACTCCCCCGTCACCAGATGCACGCAGCGCCTTGAGCAGGCTCTTCGAGGTGTTGGTCTGATCATAAAGTTCGTTGTAGACAAAAGTTGCCTCAGGAAAGCGCTCGATGATGGCTTCGAGTTTGAACCCAACCACGATCATCACGCGGTAACTCTCGCCAAATGCTAGCCCTAAGTTATCGATCTGCTGCTTCATGATTGATCGACCGTCTCGAAGCTCGGTAAGTGGCTTCGGAAGTGGTCTGGCTAGGCGAGTGCCCATGCCGGCGGCGAGAATGACAACCTGTTTAGACATGGCTCAAGTCTAGGCACTTGGAATGATTAGTTTTTGACCAACCTGAATGCTGTTGGCGTTCTTGATTCCGTTTGCAGCCATTAGCTTGGCCACCGTGGTCTTGAATCTCGCCGCGATGCCGGCCAGGGTGTCGCCCGATTTGACTGTGTAGGTGACCGGGATCGCACCACCGGTGTTGCCGGTTAATCCACCGTTTGAACCGCCACCGGTGTTGGTTTCGGTGATTTTTGCCGGGGCAGGGGCGCCGTTTGGAATGCGGGCAGCAAAACTTGCGTCGACCAGCACCGCCTTGGTTTTATTGAGCGCTAAGGCTCGGTAGGCAGCCGCACTCGCAATCGCCCGCTTCTTGCCGGCTTCGACGAGATAGTAAGTCGGGGTGTCTTTTACGCGGATGAAACGACCCAAGACATCGGAATCGGCGACCATCGAGTCACACACAAAGCTGCTCAACTTGGTTGCGCTGCCTGGGTAGTGGCTAACCGCATCCGCTTCAATGCGAACACCGAATCCACCGCTAGCGGCATAGGTTTCACCGTCGCACACGAACTTTAGACCCGAGTACTTGAAGCGGGTGTCGTAGCCAATCAGCGTGGTGTCTGCAAATGTTCTCGGCTGTGCCACACCGAGTGCGTCGATAGCGGCAACGTCTGGGGCAAGCAAGGCCCGCGACCAGCCATTGATGATGTAGAGCTTTCCGCTGGTCTTCACCTTGATCACCGAGCCGGGAGCAAAAACGGGATTACCAAGGGTGAGCTGAGCGAAGGCTGACGGGCTCAAAACATAGGTTGTGGTCGAGGCTGCCAAAGCGCCAAGCTTTGTTCGGTCGGTGCCGCTGAGCACCTGCCGAGCAACACCCTCGCGCACAAAGTAGGTCGGCTTGTTCACCGAGTTTTTTACAAAGGCCGGCGAAGTTATGGTGCCGGTGATCACATCGAGTTCCCCGATGAACTTCGATTCGACAAGAGGCACATCCGCGAGCATCGGGGATGTTCGCGACACTGCCTGCGCGCCATCTGCCGTGAGCAGCCAGTATGCTCCGGTGGTGTCTTTGATGAACGGCCGCAGGTTTAGGCCAGTGTCGACGGCAGAGAGCCCATTTGAAGAAAGCGTGCTCTCGCTTGGTCTAAACCACTTGGCGAAGTCGATGTCTTTATCGAGGTCAGCATCAATGCGATAGAAGACACCGCCAGAGTAGATGCCCCACTGCTTGGTTGTGCGGTCTTGAAACATGGAACCGTCTGCAACGATCGGCGTGCCCCAGGGTAGGTGTGAAAAGTCGGCTAACTTGGCATTGGTCACGGCGGGTAGCTTCAAGCCAGCTGCCGAAACCGAAGCGTCATCTAGGATTTCTTGAATCTTGCCGTCGTTGATGAAATAGCGCTCACCGTTTGGCCCACCCACAAGCCTGGTGATCGGGCCATCGGTTGGCAACGCGTTCAACTGAGAATTGGTTAGCGTAATCGCCTTGGTGCAGTCGAGACCCAGTTCGGTGGCTACCGCGCAACTGCTGAGGGTGTACTTCTTACCACCGGCGATCACATATTTCTGTTGGTTAGCTGCCTGAACAAGCGGTGTGAAAACACCGCCATCTTTGAAGCTGTCGAGGTACTGCTGCGAAATGGTGCCGAGCGGACCGAGTGGCTTGAGATCATCGACCCAAGCGGCATCAGAAATTTCGTATTTGGTTTCGTCAACGATTAGATAGGGCTTCGAATCAGCGCTCTTTAGCAAGAATCCACCGCCGATGGGCGAACCGAACCAGTCAGAGAAAAAGCGCCAGAAGTTTCGGTTGCCGTATGCGCTGCAAGCGTCTCCCGAACCATAGAGGTTCTTGAGTGCCGCAGCATTCGGGGTGTATGGCGTGTAGTAATAAAGCGCCGCTGTGGCTTGGCTTTTGAGCATGAAGCTCTTTGAACCACATTTGTCTACCCACTTGATACAGCTGCCGGCAGCGTTTCTGGCATCGCAAAAATCGGCCTGGTACTTGATTGAAACGGTGGTGCCCACCTTGAGATACGTGAACGAACCTCTCGGGTCGCCGTACCACTGAAGCTGGCCGGCACCACGATAAAGCTGGTTGAACAAACCGGTGATAGTAGAGCCCTTGCCGCAACTTTCGGGTTTGGAATCGGGGCAGCCATAGCCGAGAGCTGCGCGATACATGTATTCGGTTGGGTTTGAGGCCTGAATTAGCCCCTGTTCTTTTTGCAAGACAACAATCAGCACGCGCGGGTTGATCTTGCAGGCATTCGCGACATCGAAGATGATCTGTGCGGCACTCACAGCTTTCTTGGCTGGAAGCGGGTCGCAACGCCCCGCCTCGCCGGCCTTGGCCTGAGTGTCCATTTTGTAGTGGCGCAAACAGGTTGGCCCTCCGTCGTTTGCCTTGCAAACCGGAACCTTGCTGTCTAGAAAACGCTGAATCTCGTCAACGGTCATGGTGCCGAAGTCATAGAACACGCTGTCTGACACGATCAGACCCGGGTCAAACATGTTGCCGTTTAGCGCCGATGCCGAGTCGGTTTGTTCGTCAAGCGCGACAATGCCGCCGAAGGCAATCAGCAATGCTGAAATACCTGCGAAGATGCGCTTGGTGAACTTGCTCATAGAACCTAAGGAATCACCAGCGAATTAGCGCCAGTTGCGCCAATCGAATCGGCTGACTCATAGCTCACCGTGAAGCTGGCGTTTCCAGAGGGAATGCCGGCCAGCGGCAAGTTGAACGGGTAGCACTGAGTGTCGGTCACGTTACTCTCGGCCTTGACTGTGAGGGTCTTGGTTACCGAGCCAGAGGTCAACTTGAGAGTGCAGCTTCCGCCGTCTTCAGAAATGTCGGCAACCTCGGCAATCACTGTGATTTGACCAGCGCCGGCGTCGGCGACGCTGCTGAGAACGCGCAGTCCGACTTGACTCTTGGGCTTCTGCGTAGCGCTGGCACTAGGGCTAGGTTCGCTGGTTTCGCTAGCGGTCGGCTCTGCTGATGGTGAAGCCGTCGGGGTGTCGGTTGGGGCGGAGGTTGCGCCCCAGTTGGGGTAGAAATACTGGCAGCCGCTCAAGGTCAGCGTGCCAAGCACAACGGCCGTTGCAACCAAAAACTTTTTCAACCTGGCTCCTGTCGTCGATAGCGTGAAAAACCGGCGCACCGCTTTGACTTAGCGCTGATTTAAGCCTAACTTTGGCGAACTAAATCTGGCCTAGGCGGTCGGCCGATTTTCAGCCTTTTCTAACTTTTGGAGCGTTCGAATGGCTTCTGCGCGCGTTGAACCCATCACCATACGCAAAACTTCGTTGTAGCGACCACCGGCAGCCTCGAATTGCTCGGTCGCAACCTTGCCGACCAACGCTTTGCAACGCACCTTTAGCGTCGAGAAATAGGTGGCATCGACATGTTCTAGGTATGGCACGAACAGTTGAAGGTCGTGTCGAATGATGCGCTGTTGGTAGCTTTCGAGAACCGCTGGCGACAGCTCTCCCGCACGAAGCTTAGCTTTGATGCGATTTGAGATTTGCTCCATCGAGAGCAGGCGGTCTTCTAGAGAAGATTGCTCGAATCGAACCGTTGATCGAGATTCACCCTCGGCACGCACCCGCCAAAAATAGACCGGGTCGCTTACCAACGTAATGCGATCGGCGTTGAGGTAACTATCAGCCGCCAGGGTCATGTCTTCATAGTTGACACCCTTGGGAAACTTGAACTTCTGCGACCGCCAGTAGTCGGTGCGAAACAGCTTGTTCCAAACCACAGCGTCACCGAGCAACTCAGGCATTTGCTCAAGCTTGATGCCTGCGCGATCGGCTGCAAAGAATGAGGCGGTGGATGGTCGGTCGAAGTAACGAACGCCGTAGAAGGTCACGGTCTTGCCTGCGGTCAGTTGAGCATCCGAGTTCTCAGCAGCAGCCACAAGCTTGGCGATTGCACGTTTGGGCAGCAGGTCGTCAGAATCGATGAACATTAGGTATTTGCTATCGCTCGACATTGATGCGACGCCTCGGTTGCGGGCTTCGGCAACGCCGAGGTTCTTTTGGTTGATCACGGTGAGGTGCGAAATTTCGGCTGCCAGCATTTCGAGAATCTTCTCGCTGCCGTCGGTCGAACCGTCGTTCACGGCGATTACCTCGAAGTTCTTGTAACTCTGCGAGAGAACGCTAACTAAAGCGTCTAACAGGTATTCAGCAACGTTGTAAACCGGCATCACGACCGTGACCGTGGGCAGCGACGGGTCGTTTTTGTGCGAGATCGACTTGGCCATTCGCGGGTAGCGCAGAGCGGCGTAGTAGGCGTTCGGTATGAAACCAGAGCCAACCAGCCTTCGAATCAGCTGCTTCACTGCGAGTCGCCCCAGACGATGTCGACCACACGCTTGGCGGCCTGGCCGTCTTCGGCGTGATCGAACTTGGCCTGCCACGCGCGGTACTTTGGCGCGTATTCGGCGGTGAGTGCAGGCAGGTTTTCAAGCGCAGCCAGCAGCTGAGCATCCGTGTTCAAAATCGGGCCGGGCACCTCGGCTTCGTAGTCGAAATAGAAGCCGCGCTCCGAACGGTAGCGCTCGAGATCTGGCGCCAAGAACAAAATCGGCTTGCCAGTGACCGTGTAGTCAAACATCACCGACGAGTAATCGGTGACCAGCACGTCGGCGGCCAGGTAGAGGTCGGTGACATCGGGGTATTTGGTCACGTCGATTGCATTACCCGCGACCGAATCGGTGTGTGCGGCGTGGGTGTTGTGGTGCCCACGGAACAGCAACTGAAAGCCTTCGGGCAGTTGAATGTTCTCGTCTAGAAAATTGACGGTATCCCATTTGCCAGTGGCGGTGCGCTTGAAATCGCGCCAGGTCGGGGCATACATCACGAGCTTGATGTTGGGGTCATTCACTCCGAGTTTCTCGCGAATCGCTTGGCGGCCGGCTGGAGTGGTCGTGGTCAATCGGTCATTGCGTGGGTAGCCGGTGAGAATGAAGCGACCTTTGTAGTTGAACGCACTCGGAAAGACCTCGACGCAGAACTGGTTCGGGGCAATGAGGTAATCCCAGGCCAGCGCCTCACGATCCATCGTGTCGATGTAGCTCTTGGTCATTTGGTAATCGGGAATGTCGCGGCCGAGGCGCTTGAGCGGCGTTCCGTGCCAAGTCTGAAGGTAAACCTGCCCCGGCACCTTTCGGAAGTACCAAGGAAAGTTCGAGTTGTTCACCAGGTATTTCGAAGTCGCAATAGCATCGAGCCACTCTTTGCTCCCGAAACGAACGCCGCGTGCGCCCGCCGGCGCTTCGGTGGTTGGACTCGTGGTCCAGATGAATTCGAGATCTGGGCGACGTTTGATTAGTTCGTAGTAAATGTCGAGCGGGTTGTCACCGATGTTCTTGCCTTGGAACGATTCGAACAGCACGGCGTTGTTGTTGAGCGGCTTTGAACCCGGGCGGTATTGAAGCTTGCGTACATATTGGCCGGCGCGACGACGCAATGCCCCCGCGATGCGAGTCGGTGCAAACATTTTTGCTTTGCGAACAAGTTTTTTGATTGGCATTTAGCTCACCCGACTTCGGTCTACGGTCTTGGCTGCTCCGCGAAGAAAGCCAAACCAGAACCCAGCACCCCAAGAAAAGTGGATGCTCGGCAGCACGATCAACAGATGCTCGGCAGCACGATCAACAGCGCAACACGTGCCTTCAACGAGAGGTCGGCCGCCGTTACCGCGAGGGCCGCCACGGCAGCGAGGTAACCCGAAAGTGGCAAGATTCCCAACACGTGCCCGAGCGCCGTAGCAACCAAGCCTGCGGCAACCACAGCCACCATTACAGGTGGTGCGAAGTAGCGCTTCGAGGCTGCCTTTAGATTGCGCTTGGTTAGGTCGCCGCGCCAAACACCGGTTGACCAAAACTGTTTGATGAGTTTTTCGAATCGACCGCGTGGCCAGTAGGTGACGGTGAGTTCGGGGCTAAACCAAACCAGGCCGCCGGTGGCCTTGATGCGCTGCGCGAGATCCCAGTCTTCACCTCGGATGATCGACTCGTCGTATCCGCCAACGCGAGCCAGAGCATCCGCCCTAAAAATGCCGAGGTATGCCGACTCGGCCTCGCCGGCCTCGCCGCCCACGTGATAAGCCGCACCACCGATGCCGAAGCGACTGGAATAGGCCCAGGCGACCGCTTGCTGAAAAGCACTGCGACCGCGAGCGAGCATGATGCCGCCGAGTTCGTCTGCGCCTGTTTGTTGCAAAATTTCAACGCCGCGAGAAATGTAGTTGGGGGCAAGCTCGCTGTGGGCGTCGACGCGAATGATGATGTCGGACTTGGCCTGCTTGATGCAGAGATTCATTCCGGCGGTGGTTAGACCGGCGGCGTTTTCAACCAGACGAATACGAGAATCGGCTTTCGCTAACTTTGCGGCAAGCTCGTTGGTGTTGTCTTTAGACGGGCCGAGGGCCAGAAGAAGCTCGAGCTGACCTTCGAACTCTTGATCCAGAACCGAACCAACGGCAGCTTCAAGATGCTCGGCCTCGTTGAGCACCGGCATGATTACGCTCACCGATGCACGATTAGCTTTCGCCGCCATGATCAGTCTTCGGTCGACGTAACGCCGGTGTAGCGGTTGTAGGCTTTGCAGACTTCAAGCGGGTCGCCGTCCATTTTGAGAACGCCTTTTTCGAGCCAAATCACACGGCTGCAGGTGTCGAGAATCGATTTGATGCTGTGGCTCACCAAGAACACGGTGCCGGCGGTGTCGCGCATCTCGCGCATTCTCGCCTCGCTGCGCTTGCGGAATTGCTGGTCACCAACCGAAAGAGCTTCGTCGATGATCAGAATGTCGTGGTTGCGCGAGGCAGCAATAGCAAAACGAAGTCGCGCCGACATTCCTGAAGAATAGGTGCGCATCGGAAGGTCGATGAACTCTTCGAGGCCGGCAAACTCGGTGATTGCAGGGGCGAGTTCGGCGGTTTCTTTTTTGCTGTAGCCCATGGCCAGGCCACCGAGCATGATGTTCTTTTCGCCAGAAAGACTTGGCATGAGAACCGCGCCAACACCCAGAAGCACCGGGCGGGCAGAGGCATAGACCGCACCGTTAGTTGGCTGGGTTAGGCCGGCAATCGAACGAAGCAGACTTGA
Organism: Actinomycetota bacterium; assembly: GCA_041175645.1. Taxonomy (GTDB): domain Bacteria; phylum Actinomycetota; class Actinomycetes; order Actinomycetales; family Microbacteriaceae; genus Rhodoluna. Next base: position 11,874 of record JBEDEQ010000026.1, read on the forward strand.
CTTGCCCGAACCGTTGGTACCGATGATGCCAATGGTTTCACCTTTATATACGGTAAAAGAGACGTTCTTGACGGCGTGAACTTCGCGAAGTTTTTGCTTGGAGCCGCCGGCGTTCCATTTATTTGCGCGCTTACCTGAGGCATAAACCTTGTAAACGATGTCAACTCCGTCAACCACAACTACTGGCTGACGTGTCTCGGTTGCTTCGGTTTGATTGTTAGTCGTCACGACCGTAAACCTCCTCAGCCTTCCAGAAATACAGGGCACCGATGATCGGGGTGATTACAGCCCAGCCGATGCAGAGCATCCAGAGTTTGGCACTTGGTTCATAGCCCTCGACTAACAAACCGCGCGATAGCTGGATGAAGTCATAGAACGGGTTGAATTCGAACACAGCGAGAGCGGTTGGCCACTCGGCGAGAACGGTTTCGAGGCTAAAGAACACGCCACTAACGTAGAACGCGATTCGGGTGATGAATGGAATCAACTTGCCCAGGTCACGAGCCTGCGCATTGATTCGAGCGGCAATCATGGC
>JBEDEQ010000027.1:0-10940 GCA_041175645.1 Actinomycetota bacterium
GAGCCAAAAATCTCGGCAAGGCGGTTCAAACGGGCATCGGGTAGGTTCACCACACCAACGTTTGGCTCAATGGTTGCGAACGGGTAGTTCGCCGCAAGCACGTTGTTTTTAGTTAGTGCGTTGAAGAGGGTCGACTTACCAACATTTGGTAGTCCCACGATTCCGATAGTTAAGGCCATTCGAAGAGTTTAATTGACCTATGCCCCTCGACTTCACCGCAATCGACTTTGAAACCGCAAATGGTTCGCCTGCTAGCCCGTGCGCGGTGGGTTTGGTAAAGGTTCGCGATGCCAAGATTGTCGACACTTTCGCTGTGCTGATTCAGCCGCCAAGCCCGAACGACTGGTTCAGCGAGCACAACATCAAGGTGCACGGCATTCGTGCGAGTGACGTGATCGATGCTCCCACCTGGGCCGAGGCGCTCGACCTTATGCTTCAGTTCATTGATGGCGACGACCTCGTGGCGCACAACGCCGGTTTTGACATGGGCGTGCTGCGAGCATCCGCTGGTTTGATTGATGCGCCACTGCCGAGCCTCAACTACGCATGCTCGTTGATGATCTCGCGCAAAACCTACAACCTCGAGTCTTATCGACTAAACGCGGTTGCCTATGCGATCGGTCACGAAGAGTTTGACCACCACGATGCTCTAGCCGACTCGGATGCTTGCGCCAGAGTCATTATTCACGCAGCCGATCGACACGGCGTTGACTCGCTGGCCGAACTAGCGGCAGCGGTGAAGCACGAAATTAAAGCGCTTTAGTTGTTCTGCGGAAAACCCAGGTTGATTCCGCCGTGGCTTGGGTCGAGCCAGCGCTGAGTGACGGCCTTGGTCTTGGTGTAGAAGCGAATGCCATCAGCACCGTGAGCCTTTAGATCACCGAAAATGCTGGCCTTGTCTCCACCGAATGAGAAGGTCGCCACAGGCACAGGAATCGGCACGTTGATGCCGATCATGCCGACCTCAACCTCGCGCTGGAATCGGCGGGCCGCGCCACCGTCGTTGGTGAAAATGGCGGTTCCATTACCGAACTGGCTGGCGTTGATCAGCGCGACGCCCTCTTCGTAGCTGGCGACTCGAATCACCGAGAGCACCGGGCCGAAGATTTCGTCAAGGTATACGTGCGAGGTGGTCGGTACGCGGTCGATCAGGGTTGGGCCGAGCCAGAATCCGTTCTCGTCGCCGTCTGGGGTAACCCCGCGCCCATCGATAACCACTTCTGCTCCGTCGGCGATCGCCATCGGAATGTAGCTGGCAACTTTGTCGCGGTGTTCGCGAGTAATCAGCGGGCCCATGTCGCAAGAGCGGCGACCGTCACCGGTCTTGAGCGGAATCATGCGCTCGGCAATCTTTGCCACCAGGCGGTCGGCAACCGGCTCCACGACAACAAGGGCACTAATCGCCATGCAACGTTCACCAGCCGAGCCAAAGCCCGCATTGATGGCGGCGTCGGCGGCAAGGTCGAGGTCAGCATCCGGCAAAACCAGCATGTGATTCTTTGCGCCACCGAGCGACTGAACGCGCTTGCCGGCCGCGGTTGCCTTTTCATAGACATACTTGGCGATCGGAGTCGATCCGACAAACGATACTGCCTTGATGCTCGGATGCTCGAGCAATCCATCGACAGCAACCTTGTCACCCTGCAGAACGTTGAACACACCGTTCGGCAAGCCTGCCTCGGTGAGCAGCTCGGCGATCCAGATCGCGGCGCTCGGGTCTTTCTCGCTCGGCTTGAGCACCACGGTGTTACCGGTGGCTAGCGCGATTGGAAAGAACCACATCGGCACCATGGCCGGAAAGTTGAACGGGCTGATAATGGCCACCGGGCCGAGCGGCTGGCGAAGGCTGAACACATCTACGCCGGTCGAAACCTGCTCGCTGTGCTCACCTTTGGCAAGGTGTGGGGCACCGAGCGCGAATTCGACTACTTCTTGGCCGCGGGTGACCTCGCCAAGAGCATCCGAGAGCACTTTGCCATGTTCTTCGGTGATGATGGCTGCGAGTTCGGGCTTGCGGGCGTTGAGTAGTTCGCGAAACTTGAACAAAATCTGCTGACGGTTGGCCCACGACATGTCGCGCCAGGTGGCAAAAGCATTGGTTGCTGCTGCGATTGCTGTCTCGACGTCAGTAGCATCGGCGAGCACAACCTGTTTTGTCACCACTCCCCTAGCTGGGTCGTAGACGTCGAAAAGGCGATTGCTCGAACCGGCGGTTTGTTGGCCATTGATGTGGTGCAAAATCTTCTGCATATGGCGAGTCTATTGCTGGGCGCGGATGCTGCGCGATAGCCCAACGACGCGATGAGTGGCCCGTGCTCGGCGTGCCCGCATAAAAAGTCTGCGGTGGCTGATAACTTGCCCACATGGAGATTGTTTATCTGGCACTAGGAATCGCGCTCGGCATCGTCTTGGGTTGGTTGGTCGCGTCATTGCGCAAAAAGGCCGCTCCGGTGGCAGACCAGGCAGCCGCGATTGAGGCGGCATCGCTACTGGCAGCCAAGACCGAGGCCGTGACAAGGCTTGAAGCACAAATTGTCGATCTGCGAGCGCAAATCGCCAAAGACACTGAAACCAACCTCTTGGCAGCCGAAATCAAGCCGGTCAAAGAGTCCCTTGCGGCTATGACCGAAACGGTGGCCACTCTGCAACGTCAGCGGGCAACCCAGGTTGGCGAACTACAGGCTCAGATTCAAAATGTCGTCGAGTCCAACGACAAAATTCGTCGCGAGGCAGCTGCACTTTCACAAGCCATGTCGTCCAACAGCGTTCGTGGTGTTTGGGGTGAAACTCAGCTTCGCCGCCTCGTTGAACTTGCCGGCCTTCTAAAGCACGCCGACTTCGACGAACAAGCCACCATATCAACCGGCGACTCATCTGGCCGTGCCGACATGATCATTCGCCTGCCAGGCTCTAAATCGCTGGCCATCGACTCGAAGGTGCCGTTCAACTCTTATCAGGCAGCATCGGCCATTTCAGAACTGGCCACCGGAGAAGAGGCTGATCGTCGCAAAAAGCTGCTCGAAGAGCACGTTAAGGCCATGAAGGGGCACATCGACGCCCTCGCCACCCGCTCTTATTGGTCTGGCCTAGACGCTAGCCCCGATTTCGTGATTGCCTTCGTGCCTAGCGAGTCACTTCTCTCGGCGGCCCTCGATCTCGACAACACCCTGCTCGAATACGCCTTCAAGAAAAACGTTGCCCTGGCATCACCGGTCAGCCTGTTCTCAGTGCTCAAGACCATCAACTACATCTGGCGGCAGAATGCCGACGAGGGTTCGCTACGAACCATGATCAAACTGGGCAAAGAGCTCTACGAGCGCGTTGGCAAGGTGACTGAACTTGCCGACAAGCTAGGTCGCTCGATCGGCGCTACCGTGAAGGACTACAACTCTTTCGTGTCTAGCTTCGAGCGCCGCATGCTCGTTACGGCTCGCAAGCTTAACGACCTCGACGAAAACGAACTAGGCACCAGCGACATTCCTGAACCCAAGCAGATCGAGGCGTCAACCGACAGCTTTACCGCTAGTGAGGCTTCAAGCGCAGACGCAATTGAGGCCGAAATCGTTGAAGAAGACAAAAAGTAACGGTTTGATATTGAGGCTGGTTTAGGCCAGCCAAAATAACTGCTTGGCTATACTTTTACGAGAACGCCGACGACGAAGTCTGCCGATAGCACGCCACTTTCCCGTGGCCAATTCAAACGAATTTTTCACGTCTTAGGAGACTCCTATGCCTGGCACCAACGTTGGTTCACCAATCGTCACACTGACGCCAGCTCCCACCCTTGACCGCACCTACTTTGTGAGCAACCTGCACTCGGGTGGAGTCAACCGTGCCGACGCCGTTGGAGAAGAACTTGCCGGCAAGGGCATCAACGTTTCACGCGGTCTTTTCTTGGCTGGAATCGAAGCACCCGGAGTTGTTCCAATCGGCAACTCTGACCCTGGCGTTCTCGCACGCACCGGCAGCGACGGCATGTTGCTTCCACTCTGGGTAGACGGCACATTGCGAGTTTCAACGACGATTGTTGAGCACAACGGCCCAACCACAAAAGTGAACGAATCACCTCGCCCACTCAGCGAGCAAGACTGGAACGCCATTGTTGAACTAACCGAGCGCACGGTTCGAGAGAACAATGCAAAGTGGCTCGTTGTAGCTGGCGCTCTTCCGGTCAACAAGGCCACAGGTACTTTCGTAGACCTGACACCTATTTTTGACCGAATGGACGCCCTAGGGGTTCGTGTTGCCTTGGACACCTCGGGCGAACCGTTGAATTTCTGGGCCCGTAGCGGCCGCGCGGCCATAATCAAGCCCAACGCCGAAGAACTTGCCTCAGCTGTCGGTCGCACTCTTCGCACTGTGGGCGACGTTATCGACGCGGCCCGCGAGCTTTGCGAGCACGGCATCGAAACCGTGTTGGCAAGTCTTGGCGCTGATGGAATGATTGCCGTGACTAAAGAACGTGAATGGGCCGCCCGTACACCACCGGTGAAAGTAATCAACACAGTTGGTGCTGGTGATGCAACTTTGGCCGGGTTCTTGTCTGCTGTGGTTACCAACCCAGACGCAGACCTTGCCGAGCACGGTGTGGGCTACAACGTTCCACTAGGCGTTTCTACCGCTGTTCAGTGGGGTGCCGTTGCTGTTACTCAACCAACATCGGGTCTTGAGAACATCGACAACCTACCGACCGCGATTCTCGACGAAACACCAAACCGTGAAGCACTTCTAGAAGAAGTGGCCGAGTTCCGCGGCTAACGCTTGACTCGAATGGTGAACAGCCGTCCACCTTCAATATCGGTATCGAGCACAAAGAGCTGAACGTCCATCTCAGTTTCTGAAAACACCTTGATGCCCTCGACCAAAATGCCGTCGGTGACACCCGCCATCACGAAAACCTGTCGGGTCCCTCCGACCAACTCTGACAAACCAAATTTCTTGTCTAGTTGAAAACCAGAATTAAGTGCGGCTTCGATTTCTTCGATAGAGCGCGGGGCGAGCACCCCCTGCATGAACCCTCCGAGAATGCGAACGGCGCAGGCAGCCAAAACTCCTTCAGGATTACCGCCAACCCCCAGCAAGAGGTCTACCCCAGAGCCTGGCGTTGCCGCGGCAACTGCCATCGCAATGTCACCTTCCTCAAACCGATACCAGTGCGCGCCAGAAGCCTTGACCTCTTCGATCAACTCTGCGTTCACCGGCTTGTCGATCACGGCAACCGAGAGTTCTGCGACGGGCTTGCGCAGAGCATCCGCGAGGTTTTGAATGTTTTGGGTCGCAGAGTAATCAATGTCGAGCACCCCAACACCCTCGGGGCCACAGACCAACTTCTTCATGTAATAAACGTCTGGGCAGTTCATCATTTCGCCAGGCTCGGATGCTGCGATCACCGAAACTGCGCCATCGAGGCGATAGGCCGCAAGGCGAGTGCCGTCAATCGGGTCGACGGCGATGTCCCAGTCGATTGAGCCCGAAACGCCAAGAATCTCACCGTTGAACAGCATCGGCGCATCGTCTTTGGCACCTTCGCCGATTACTACGCGAAAACCCTGTTTTTGAGCATTGAGCGAGGCGCGCATCGCATCGACAGCGGCGCGGTCTACGGCCAACTTGTTTTCTGAACCGACATGCCGAAACGCGGCTCGGCTGGCGACAATAGCCGCCTCCATTAATTCACGAGTTGGTGAGTCTGTAGAACGCATCTCGGGCCTCTCGTGTTGGTAACATCATAGGTAATCCCAACGTCGCTCAAGGAGTAAGCCATGCCCGTAGCAACACCAGACCAGTACCTAGAGATGCTAGACCGCGCTAAGAACGGTGGCTTTGCTTACCCAGCAATCAACGTTTCTTCATCGCAGACTCTCAACGCAGCCCTCGCAGGCTTGCAGGCAGCTGGCTCAGACGGCATCATTCAGGTAACCACCGGTGGCGGCGACTACTGGTCTGGACCAACCATTAAGAACATGGCCTCTGGCGCAGCCGCAATGGCGGCTTTTGCTCGTGAAGTTGCCAAGAACTACGGCATCACCATCGCCCTGCACACCGACCACTGTGCCAAAGACCAACTAGACAAGTTCGTTCGCCCGCTGATCGCAATCTCGCAAGAGCGTGTTCGGGCCGGCCAAGACCCACTATTCAACTCACACATGTGGGACGGCTCAGCTGTTCCTATGGCCGAGAACCTAGAAATCGCTAAAGAGATGCTGAAACTAACCAGCGGCATCGGTGCTGTTCTTGAGATCGAGGTCGGCGTTGTCGGCGGCGAAGAAGACGGCGTTGAAGGCGGCATGGGCGAGCACCTTTACACCACTCCAGAAGACGGCCTGTTGACCGCCGAAGCTCTCGGCCTTGGCGAAAACGGTCGCTATATGGTCGCGCTAACCTTCGGTAACGTGCACGGTGTCTACAAGCCGGGCAACGTGAAGCTTCGCCCAGAGTTGCTAGGCGACATCCAAGCGGTTGTCGGCGCCAAGTATGGCAAAGACAAGCCTTTCGACCTCGTCTTTCACGGTGGCTCTGGCTCGACCGCTGAAGAAATCGCCGAGGCCGTGCGTCACGGTGTGATTAAGATGAACATCGACACCGACCTGCAGTACGCATTCACCCGCCCAATCGCAGGTCACATGTTGGCTAACTACGATGGCGTTCTCAAGATTGACGGCGAGGTTGGCAACAAAAAGGCATACGACCCACGTGCCTGGGGCAAGATCGGCGAGGCCGGTATGGCTGAGCGCGTTGTCGAAGCTGCGTCAGAGCTTGGCTCGGCCGGCAAGTCGATGAGCCTCTAGGTCAAAAATGATTCACGAGAGAAGCCCGTTCTATGAGAATGGGCTTCCTCGCTTTAAAGGCGAGTATCTCGATGGCGAAATGCACGGGTTTTGGGAGTTTTTTCGCAAAGACGGCACGTTGATGCGCTCTGGATCGTTTGATCGCGGAGCTCAAGTCGGCGTTTGGAAAACCTTCGATCGCGAAGGCAAGTTAGTCAAAGAAACCAACTTCAAATAGCGGATGCTGCGAGCAGTGGTCGTTCGTCGCCGAACCGTTAACCCGCTCAACTAGTCGCGCTTGACCTTGTTGCTCACGTCGTTGCCGGCTGCCTTGAGGTCTTTACGAAGCTCTTTCGGCAGCGAGAACTGAACATCTTCTTCGGCCGTGACTACGTTTCGAACGTCGCCGTACCCTCGAGCTGCAAGGTAATCGAGAACTTCTTCAACGAGTTCTTCAGGAACCGAAGCGCCTGATGAAACTCCGACGGTCTCGACGCCTTCAAACCAGGCCTCTTGAATTTCGCTGGCAAAGTCAACGCGGTAAGCGGCTTTTGCACCTGCATCCAAGGCCACTTCAACAAGGCGCACGGTGTTCGACGAGTTTGCCGAACCAACCACAATGACGAGGTCGCTATCGACACCAATCTTCTTGATCGCAACCTGGCGGTTTTGGGTGGCATAGCAAATGTCGTCACTCGGTGGGTTCTGCAGGGTCGGGTACTTCTCACGAAGTCTCACCACGGTCTCCATTGTCTCGTCAACCGAGAGGGTGGTCTGCGACAGCCAGATGAGCTTCTTCGGGTCGCGAACTTTCACTCCCTCGATGTCAACGTCAACAATCTGCACCTTTTCTGGCGCTTCGCCAGCGGTGCCTTCGACTTCTTCGTGGCCTTCGTGGCCGATTAGCAGAATGTCGTAGTCCTCTTGAGCAAAACGCTGAACTTCGCGGTGAACCTTAGTTACCAGCGGGCAGGTGGCGTCGATGGTGTTTAGCCCACGAGCCTCGGCAGCGGCAACAACAGCGGGTGAAACACCGTGAGCTGAGAAAACTAGGATGCTGCCCACGGGCACCTCGTCGACTTCTTCGACGAAAATCGCTCCGCGCTTTTCGAGCGAAGAGACCACGTGCTTGTTGTGAACAATCTGCTTGCGAACGTAAACCGGAGCCCCGTAGTGGTCGAGTGCTTTTTCAACGGCGATAACGGCGCGGTCGACTCCAGCGCAGTATCCGCGCGGTGAAGCCAGTAGAACCTTCTTCTCAGAGGTTTGTTGTCCCATGGGGGCGTTATCCTTTTCTCGATACCTGCTCAATTGTAAGCAGGAGCGAGGCAAGCGATGACAGAAGAAGACGGTGTTCTAAACCCCGACCTCGTCACACCTGCTCGCACCTCTACCGACCTCGACCCGTGGCCAGTTGCGACCCTCGGTCAGAAGCTCAAAGATTACATCGCAAGGCTCGGAACAGTCTGGATCGAAGGCGAACTCAGCCAACTCAGCAATAAGGGCACTTCGTTCTTCGCAGACATCAAAGACTTGAAAATGGAAGCGCGCGTTTCGGTTCACTCGTGGAACCCAGGTTCGTTGCCAAAAGACTTGAAGGTCGGCGACCGCGTGATTGCCCTGGTCAAACCAGAGTTTTGGCCCAAGTCAGGCAAGTTGAGCCTGAATGTTTTCGAAATTCGCAAGGTTGGCCTCGGCGATCTACTCGAACGCATCGAACGACTTCGACAGCTATTCATCAGTGAGGGCCTAACCGACCCCGCTCGCAAGCAGAGCCTTCCTTTTCTGCCAAATTGCATCGGCCTAATCACCGGTAAAGATTCAGACGCCGAAAAAGACGTGCTTCAAAACGTCTCGCGTCGCTGGTCTGAAGCCAAGTTTCGGGTCATCAACACCAAGGTGCAGGGTGACTCAGCCGCAGCCGAGGTTATTGCGGCAGTCAAAACCCTCGATGCCGACCCCGAAGTTGACGTCATCATCATCGCTCGCGGTGGCGGTGCCTTCATGGATCTCGTGGTCTTCAGCGACGAAGCCCTCTGTCGCGCAGTCGCCGCATGTGAAACTCCCGTGGTTTCGGCAATCGGGCACGAAGCTGACAGCCCGCTGCTAGACATCGTCGCCGACGTTCGAGCCTCGACCCCAACCGATGCCGCCAAGCACGTTGTTCCAGACGTAGCGCTCGAGCGATCGCGCATCCAAGAGGCACTCGCACGCATGCTCACTCGCGTTAGCCAGTTCATCTCGACCCAGAGCGATCTGATCGCCCAGTTGCGGTCAAGACCGATGCTTGCTAACCCATTCGGCTTCATCGACGACCAAGCCGTTGAACTAGACCGCGAGCGCAATGCGGTTCGCGTCGCCATCAACCTAACCCTCGAGCGAGCTGCCGCCGAGCTGTCGAGCCAAACCCAGGTGCTGCGGTCACTAAGCCCGCAAAGCACACTCGATCGCGGCTACTCGGTGGTGCGCGACGACAAGGGTCACGTCATCGGCGACGCAGCCAAGCTCAAGGCGGGCCAAAAACTCAAGATTCGACTCGCTAAGGGCGAGATCGACGCAACTGTAGATAAGAATTAACCCAAGGAGAAACCAATGGCCGAAAAGAAAACCAACGCGGATGTCGCCGAGTTCACTTATGAGCAAGCCCGAGACGAGCTTGCCAAGGTTTTGGCTGAGCTTGAGCAGGGCTCGGTTTCACTCGAGCAGAGCATGAACCTTTGGGAGCGTGGCGAGGCCCTGGCCAAGCGCTGCGAAGAATGGCTCGGCGGTGCTCGCGCCCGTGTTGACGCCGCTCTCAAAGAAAAGCAGTAGTCGTGAGTGATGCAGCCGCACAGCGTCGCGCGCGCCAAACGGTAATCAACCTCGGCCTATCGCTTGCTGCGACCCTAGGTATCGTGCTGGCACTCGTGCTCATCGTTCCTCGCGACGACAGCAACCGAATTCAACCTGTCGACTACAAAGACATCGCGGCCGGAGCCGTCGAAACGACATCTTTGCCGCTGATCGTTCCCGAGTTACCGTCAACGGGTTGGTGGAGCAACAGCGCGAAGATTAAAACCTCACCCACCGACGGCACCGATGCTTCATGGACTGCCGGCTTTGTCGGGCCAAACAACGAGTTCATCGGGTTCACCCAGGCATTCACCACAAACCCAACCTGGATAGCCCTGCAGCTTTCAGAAAAGACCCAAACCGGCACCTACGACGAGTCGTGGCAAATCTTCGAGGCAACCAGACCGAACAAGCCTGCCAAGACTCGTGACTACATGTTGGTGACTACGATTGGCAATGACACGATTTTGGTTTACGGAACCGCCGACGCTGCCGTAATTCAAGCCTTTGCTGACTCTGTGAAGCAGCAGATTCAGAGCAACTACCCATAACCGTCACTGACGAAGTGAGACACTTTTGACCGCAAGACCTAGTGAGACACTTTTGACCGCAAGACCTTCAACTCCAGCCCAAGCTTGGGCCGTGTTGGTCGATGGCAATCACCGCTTCGTTACCGGCAACCCGGCACACCCGAATCAAGATGTCGACAGACGTACTGCACTTGCTAGCGAACAGGTTCCTTTCGCAGCCCTTTTCGGATGCGCCGACTCAAGACTCAGCGCAGAAATTATTTTCGATGTCGGCCTTGGGGATCTTTTTGTGGTGCGAAATGCTGGGCAGGTCATCGCCGAGACGATTCTCGGCTCGCTCGAATACGCCGTCGAGGTGCTCGGGGTATCGGTGGTACTAGTTTTGGGTCACGATGAATGCGGTGCCATTCGAGCCACCATGGATTCGAGCAGCGGAAAATTGCGCGCCAAGGGCGAATTCATTCAAAACATCGTGGCCCGCATCCAGCCAACAGTCACGAACGCTTTCGCGAACGGTAAGCACCACATCGATGAAGTCACCGAACTTCACATTCAAGACACCATCGACGAAATCATGACCCGCTCAAAGGTGATTCGCGAGGCCGTTGAGGCGGGTAAATTAGGTCTAGTTGGAGCAAATTACAAACTTGCTCTCGGAGAAATTCATCCGATCACAACACTTGGAACCGTCGAATAACATTGCCGTTTGGGTTTTGCACCAATCGCGCACGCTAGAAAGGCTCGAACAGTGGAATACCGCATCGAACACGACACCATGGGCGAGGTCAAAGTACCTCTAAACGCTCTATAC
>JBEDEQ010000028.1:0-9775 GCA_041175645.1 Actinomycetota bacterium
ACCATCGTCTTCCCAGGCGCGATTGCCACGAACATCGCTGCGAACTCTGGCATGACCATGGATGCAGGCGATGCAGACTCGAGTAAGTTCAAGACCACGCCCGCTCCCCTGGCCGCCAAGCTGATGGTTGACGCAATCGAGAACAACACCGCCCGCTTGTGCATTGGCTCTGACGCCAAGCTCATGGACAAACTCTCACGGCTCAACCCGGTTTTCGCAGCCAAACTGATCTACAACCAAATGAAGTCGCTGCTCAAGTAGCGGAAATCAATACAAAGAAAAAGCCCCCGCAAACAAACGCAAGGGCTTTTTTCTTGAGGCCGATTTAGTAGTCGTAATAGCTGTCGTTGAAGCCCTGAGTGAACCCGTACCAAAAGTCTGGGCTTAGAAGCAAGAGCACTGTGACAACAGTCGAAAGACCGCCGAGCACGATTCCGGCAATTGCCATTCCCTTGCCGCCTTGGCGGCCCTGCGATGCGTTGATCTGGTTCAGCGAGACTAGGCCCAAGATGAGCCCGATTGGGCCACAGCAAACTAACGACGTAACCAATGCTGCAATAGCCAAACCGTTAGTCGACTGTCCAGCTACAGGAGGTGTGCCATAGGTTGGCTGAGGTTGTGCCGCTGGCTGAACAGGTGGTACCTGCGAGTTTGATGACTGAGCACCGGCCGCGTTTGTTGGGCTGCCACAGTTTGGGCAAAAGCTAGCACCATTGGTCTGAGCGCCACATGAACTACAAAACATGAAAATCCCCTTTGAAACGTTGAAAAACTACTTGAAGGAAAGACTAGTGAGGTTGACGGCTAGTTTTCGCGAATGTTTTCAAAGCGTTACTTGACCAAAGCGCCCAGGCGACAAGTAGTGGTTGAAAGAATAAGCGGATGAGCCTTGCCTCATCGGTATTCAAACCAAAAGCGTCGATGCCCTGAACATACTGATTGATGTTGCCTGCAAAGATGACAACGAAAAAGAGCGCAACCACAAGCCCGACCTTGGGTAGATGCTTGGTCGCCGAAACGAGCGCTAGACCGAGCAAAATCTCGACGACGCCTGAGGCTAAAACAACGAAATCAACGTCGAGCGGCAACCAAACCGGCACTTGGGCGCGAAAATCTGCACGCCCGAAGGTGAGGTGTGAAATGCCGGCGAATATGAGGAACGCTGCTAGCAGCATCCGCGCTATTGTTTTGGCGATTCTCATGGGCAGGCTAGGCAGTCAGTGCAGGAATGATCGCGCCAGAGAAAACCTGCCAGGCGAGGATGCTCTTAGCCACGAGTGAAAGCGTGATGTAGGTGCGCTCCCCCTTGAGGTAGTTAGCCCACGAGCCAACTTTCTTGTACTGAAGAGCCTGGTTGATGGCGAAGGTGTTGAAGAATATGAATAGCGACACGATGATTCCGATTACGAATCCAGGCACTTCGGCGGCGTTGGTCGAGCCCGGCTGAAAAGCCTGAACGGCAATGAGAATCCAGGGCACGATTCCAGTCATTGAACCGAAGATGAACGGAAGACCCTTGCCGTTGCCCGGGGTTTCGTACTTCTCTTGAAGCGCGCCGAAGAAAATCATCGAAGCGTTGACCGCGAAGATTGCGACGAGGGCCGAGAAGTCTGAAATGCCGGTTAGCTGGGCGATTAGCCAAATCATGACTGACGAGCTGATGGAATACTCAACCCATCTGAAGTAGTTGTGGTTGCGCTCTAGTCCTGCTGCGTAGCGCTTGTAGAACAATGGCGAGGCGATCAAGAAGTGGAAGAAAGCTGATAGCGCTAAGAAAGCGACAACGCCGAGCCCTAAGTTGACCTCCCAAAGAACCACCTTCTCGGTTGGAAACCCTGCGCCCGGAGGGCCAGTCAGGTAGTCGACGGTGGCATCGAAGGTGACCTGGTTCTCGAGTCGTGACAAGAAGTAACCAAAGGCAATGGCCTGAAGTAGGTGCATCACACCGGCGACGATGTTGTAGGTTCTCAACCTAGTGATTTGTTCAGCTGAAGTGCGTGCGGTTTTGGCCATTGTGAATCCCCTTTGTTGGTTGGGGTCAGTCTATGTTGGAAAGGGTCGAAAACACGCTGGGCGGTAGTATGCTTTCAATAAAAAGGCAGTCGGCTTGGATATGGGGAAACTAATGTCAAATGCATTCAAAGGTTTTTTTGCGATAGTTCTTGCAAGCGCAAGCCTTTTCGTTAGCGCTCAATCTGCGTCTGCTGGTACGGAAACCTGGTGCGAATCAAAAGCCTATGCCTGCACAAGCATGGGGTATTCGGGCGAAGATAGCGCTTATACCTATTCGGATTGGGCTCAGCCCAACGCCTGGGGCTACCAGCACAATTGCACAATGTATATTGCATGGCTGCTCTGGCTTGACCGAGGCTATATACAGGAATTCAATAACCTGGGAAATGCTGGCGAATGGGCAAGCATGGCGAGTAAACAGTCCAAACTTGGCGTCTCTGTTAGCAAGAAGCCTACGAAGTGGTCAGTAGCGCAATGGGTGTCAGGCAATCACGTCGCATTTGTCGAGGAGGTTTATTTCGACCCGTATGGGAACGCGGTTTCGATAGTCGTTACGGAGGACAGTTTGGCCAAGACCACCTCGAAACGGCGCATCACACCAGGTGACAGGTTCTGGCCGGACAATTTCATCAATTTTGGTATGACATTCAAACTATCCGGTGGTGGTGGCGGTGGAATGGTCGCCTACAGGCAGACCCTAGATGGCGTTTTTCTACCATGATCCGAAGGCTTGTGGCACTTGCATTCTTACTCTCAATGACACTCGGCTTGACCCCGGCATTTGGTGCTAACGCAAGTGCTGTCAAGGTAGTTGTCGATAGACAAGCATGGCTAAACGTACCGATTACAAAGACTTGGACAAGCACTCAGACCTCTCAAGCAAAAAAGGTTATAGGGCTGCGTGCAGAGGCTGTCAACAGCGCCCTCGCCACTCTCCGAAAGAAGGGCGCGACCACAGTAAGAGTACAGCCGAAGTTTCTTGACCTTAGAAGGGACTTACACACAGAACATCCTCAATACGCAAAGGTCGCGAAACAATTCAGCCTCGTTGGTTTTGCTGCCTCGGGGAAGCAAGTCGGAGTGTCTGAAGTTTTTCCAAAAAACGTAGATAATTTGGGCGATTATCTATTGAGAATTCCGTACAGCCAATGCACGCTGACAACGAGCAAAGCCTTGAACAAATGCAAAGTTTCACTGCCTTCACCTGAGAGCTACTTACAGGGGGTTTTAGTCTCTTACGTGTACAAGGCAGGGAGAGGCTCTTTCCCAGACGTCCAATCCCAACTCGAGTTGATCTCAACAAAAAGGTCAGCCTATACGGTCAAGAAAGGTCTTCTCCACTGTGATTGCTTCGAGGCCGAACTGCTTGAGCGCACACTACCGCTCACCGGTAAAAAGCTTGGAGTCGATTACAAGATCGAGATCGGCGCCGACCGATTTTCTTTTTCGTTAGTTGAAAAAATAGACATCGACGCGTTGCGACGACATGTGGCTATAAAGAAAGACGATGGTGGCGAGTGGTTGATGACACCCTGGGGTTATTTTTGGAAGTAAGTTTTACAAAACCTTCTTGACGATGCTCGACTTTAGGTACATCGAGCCAAATCCATCCACCTTCGCATCGATGTCGTGCCCATCACGTGGCGAAATTAGACGGATGTTGCGAACCTTAGTGCCAACCTTGATAGCCGTTGAAGAGCCTTTAACCTTCAGATCTTTGGTGATCGTGACGGTGTCGCCGTCTTGAAGCACATTTCCGGCTGAGTCTCTAACTTCTACCGGCGCATGAGTTGCGACTTCATCGTCGGCGGACTCTGCAGCCCACTCGTGAGCACATTCAGGACAAACCAGAAGCGAACCCATTTCGTAGGAATATTCAGAGGCGCACTGGGGGCACGGTGGCAACGATTCAGACAACAGTCGACTTTCTATCTTGAGCGCCCTCGGTAGGAATCGAACCTACGACCAAGAGATTAGAAGGCTCTTGCTCTATCCACTGAGCTACGAGGGCAAGGCTGGTAGGCCAGCCTCTAGTTTATTGGCTAGCCCGGCGACTAAGGGTTCAGTAAAGCCCAATGCTTTGCGAAAGCATCCATGAAAGCCAACGGCTGCTCTTCTTGAGGCAGATGGGCAGAGTCTGAGATAACTTCAAGCTGCGAACCCGCAATCTGTTGCTGCAACAGCTGTGCATCACTGGCTGGCACAACCGTGTCGTACTCTCCCGTAATCACAAGCGTTGGCATGGTTAGCGCGCTGAGGTTATCTTTCAAATCGTTTTCTCGCGGAGCGATGGTGAAGTTGTAGAACGCTTGCTCCCAACCATTGATATTGAGCGGCTTGTGATAGCCCTCGTAGACAGCCTGGGTTAGTTGCGCCTTGTTGTAATAGCTCTCTTCGAGCAAATCATCGCCGGATGTCGCGATGCCAGCCACCAGCATTGGTCCGAGCTTTTGCATCTGAGGTAACTGCAAGAACCAACCGAGGCCACCCGAGCCGCCACCAGTAGTGAGAATCGCTGCGTCGACAAGAACCAAGGATGTTTCTAAGCCAGAACGCTGACGTGCGTATTCAGCCGCCAACTGGCCTCCGGCTGAATGACCAACTAACACGATTCGACGACCGTCACCGAACTGGGCAACTAGGTCATCAAGCAAGGCGAAGTTGCCTGCGAACCCGTAGGGATTTTCACCCGACCACTTGGTTGGGCGCTCGGTTAGCCCGAAGGCCGGACGGTCATAGGCAAGCACTTCACCAAACTCGCTCAGTGGCTGAATAACTTCACGCCAGCTGAACGTACTGGCACCGAATCCGTGCATGAGAACAATCAAAGGAGCCTTGCAACCGCAATCGCCTGCATATGCGGCGCGCTCGACGCGAACCTGCAGGCCAGCAGCCTCGACAAACTCTGCGCTCGGCTCGGCTTCTGCAGGGGTCAACGTGCCGGACGACTCGAAGGGAATCAAGAACGGAACAATCAGAAAAGACAACACGCCGGCGAGGAGGGCACGCCACATGAACTTTCTAAACGCCTTCAGCTTCATGTTTGCAGTGTAAGCCTGTGCAGGGCATCCGCGCCGATACACCTAGCAAGTTGTTCACATGAAACACCCAGCCAGTGGCACTAGGTTTGGAAGGTTGCGGAATAAAGGCGCTAAATCGGGAGCTTAAACACTGCGACTCATCTTGAAAGTAGATCATGCACAAACTTGCCAAACTTAGCCTCGCTAACCGCTCAGTGGTTGCCCTTGCCACCGCCATCATCGCGTTGTTCGGCTTGGTCTCACTCGGTTCACTCAAACAAGAGCTGATTCCATCGTTCGAGACCCCTCAGGCTGCCATCGTTACCACCTATGTAGGTGCTTCACCCGAAATCATTGACAAGCAGGTAAGCCAGCCAATCGAAGAGGCCGTTCGCAAGCTAGATGGCCTGGTTTCGTCGACATCTACCTCGCAAAACAACATCTCGATCGTTCGCGTTGAGTTTGACTACGGCACCAAGTCTGCCGCGGTTACCGAAGACCTAAACGCTGCACTAGCGACCCTCAAGGGCGTTCTTCCCGATGAGGCGGATGCACAGATTCTCTCTGGCTCGTTCGACAGTGTGCCAATCATCGCTCTTGGTGTTGCATCGGACGACAATGAAGCACTTGGTAAGATCTTGGCCGATGTCGCCACCCCGATTCTCTCGAGTGTCCCTGGAGTGCGCGAGGTTGCCGTCAGCGGCATCACCGAAAAGCGCGTGAACCTAGAACTCAAGCAGGGCGTGCTCACTGCGAACGGCTTAACTCAGCAAAACATTGTCACCGCTTTGCAGTCGAATGGCTTTGTGATTCCGGCCGGAACGCTCACCGACGGCAACGGCAACATTTCGGTTGAAGTTGGCACCACCGTTGAATCGCTCAAGGCCTTCAAAGACTTACCACTAATCTCGAGCAACACCAGCTCACTGTCGGGTCTGTTTGGTGCAGGCACAACCGCTACCCCGAGCATCCCTGGCATGCCTTCGATTCCAAGTGTTCCAGCTGCACCGAAGCCGACTCTTACCGTCTCAGATGTCGCAACCGTGACCTACGAGAACGCACCGGTCACCAGCATCGCTCGCGTGAATGGCACCGAGGTTCTGACCATCGCCATCACAAAGACTCAAGACGGAAACACCGTTGCCGTTTCACATGGCGTGCAAGACAAAATTGCAGAGCTAAAAGAGAAGTTGGGCGATGTAACCATCACCACTATCTTCGACCAGGCTCCTTTTGTTGAGCAATCTCTTGAGAATCTGTCAACTGAAGGTTTGCTTGGTCTAACCTTCGCAATCATCATCATTCTGGTCTTCTTGCTTTCGTTCAGATCAACCGCTGTGACCGCGATTTCGATTCCTACCTCGGTGCTGATCACCTTCATTGGCCTTTACGCCCTGGACTACTCGCTCAACCTCTTCACTTTGAGCGCATTGACTATCGCTATCGGTCGTGTGGTTGACGACTCGATTGTGGTTATCGAGAACATCAACCGACACCTTTCGTATGGTGAACCGAAGAAGAAGGCCGTTCTAAACGCGGTCAAAGAAGTCTCGGGAGCTATCACGGCGGCAACAATCACCACCGTTGCCGTGTTCTTGCCAATCGCATTGGTTGGCGGTCTAGTTGGAGAGCTCTTCAGACCGTTCTCGTTCACCTTTGCTATCGCGCTTCTAGCATCGCTACTTGTGTCGCTAACCATCGTGCCGGTTCTTGCTTACTGGTTCATGAAAGCTCCCAAGGCTCTTGCTAACGAGACCGACCCGGTCAAGGCAGCGAAGATCGCCGAGGAATTGCGCGAAGTCGAAGAAGCCAAGGAGCGTCGTTCATGGCTACAGCGCGGCTACCTGCCGATTCTGAAGTCGACTCAGAAGCACCCTGTCATTACCGTGGTGGCATCGTTCATGATTTTGGTGTTTACCTTTGGTCTTGTTCCACTACTCAAGACTGACTTCATCGGTGGCTCTGGCTCGGCTGGCTTCGTGGTCAACCAGGAGCTAAAGCCAGGCGCTACCTTGAAGCAAGAGTCTGAGGCTGCCGCAAAGCTTGAAGACATTGTGCTCAAGATTGATGGCGTTGATGTGGTTCAGACCACCATCGGTTCGAGTGGCGACGGTCGAGTTGCCTTCGGTGCCGCTGCTGGTGGAATCACTATGCAGATCATCGTTAAAGACGGCTTCGACGTGACCGAGGTTCAGAACGCGGTTACCAAGGCCTCGGCCGGTAAAGACGAGCTCGGAACCCTAAAATTCGGCACCGGTGGTGGCGGATTCTCGGGCTCAAGCACAATCGACATCAAGCTCACCGCTAAAGATGACAAAGCTCTAGAAGTCGGCATCGCCGAAATTGAAAAGAGCATGAAGGGCATCGCCGGAGTCAGCGAAATTACCAACTCGCTGGCTTCAAAGGAGCGCACACTAAAGGTAAAGGTTGACCGAATGGCAGCCGCTCGCCTAGGTCTAACCGAGGTTGCCGTTGGTGGCCTTGTTTCGGCTCAGATGCGACCATCGAGCATCGGCAACCTAAACGTTGACGGTAACTCAACTCCGATTTACGTTGTGAAGACGAACATACCCGACACTGTTTCAGAGGTTCGTGCGATTCGTATTCCAACCGCGACGGGCACAGTTTCGCTCGACTCCATTGCAGACATTTACCTCACCAAGGTTCCTGTTTCGATTACTAGCGAAAAGGGTGACCGCACGGCAAAGGTGTCGCTAACCCCAGACAGCGACAACCTGGGAGCACTAGCGACCGAGGTTGACAAGCGCCTGGGCGACGCCAAGTTGCCTCTTGGTGTCACGGCTTCTGTTGGTGGTGTGACAGCCTCACAAGCGGAATCGTTCGGTCAGCTTGGTCTGGCACTTCTAGCAGCAATCGCTATCGTGTTCATCGTCATGGTGGCAACGTTCTCGAGCATCCGCCAGCCACTTGTGTTGCTGATCTCGATTCCGTTCGCTGCCA
Source organism: Actinomycetota bacterium (assembly GCA_041175645.1). Taxonomy (GTDB): domain Bacteria; phylum Actinomycetota; class Actinomycetes; order Actinomycetales; family Microbacteriaceae; genus Rhodoluna. Next base: position 7,995 of record JBEDEQ010000028.1, read on the forward strand.
CAGGTGCGCTCGGCTTCTTGCTACTAACCGACACCCCGCTTGGCGTCTCGGCGCTGATCGGCATGTTGCTTCTGGTCGGAATTGTGGTTACCAACGCGATTGTGTTGATCGACTTGATCAACCAGTACCGCAAGCAGGGTCGCCCGATTCAAGAAGCGATCATGGATGGCGCACGCCAACGTCTTCGCCCGATTCTGATGACCGCGCTTGCGACCATCTTCGCGCTGACGCCGATGGCACTTGGAATCACCGGCGGTGGCGGATTCATTTCGCAGCCGCTAGCAATCGTGGTTATCGGTGGTCTGTTCTCGTCGACCGTTCTAACTCTAGTCATTGTGCCGGTGCTGTACTGGCTCACCGAGGGTGGCAAAGAGCGCAAGGTCATCAAGACCGAGAAGCGTGCGGCTCGCAAGGCGGCAAAGGCCAGCAGAGCATCCGAGCAGGTGGCAACGGCCTAAGGGTCTGAGCTAGCTCGCTGTTCGGGCTAAAATTGGGAGGTCTCCGATAAGTGTCGGAGGCCTCCCCTAGTTTTTGGTGTGTGATTTCTATTTCTGAAAACCTCGTCTGGATTGACTGCGAGATGACCGGCCTCGACGCCGATAAAGACTGCCTTGTCGAGATCGCCGTGGTCATCACCGACTCCGAGCTGAATGTCGTCGACGAGGGCATCGACCTCGTTATCAAGCCGCGCGAAGACTCGCTGGCAAACATGGGCGACTTTGTGCGCAACATGCACACCGAGTCTGGGCTTATCAACGAGTTTGAGAACGGCCTAGAACTAGAAGACGCCGAGCGAATCGTGCTCGAATACATTCAGCGTTTTGTTCCTGAGGCAAAGAACACCCCACTGGCCGGCAACACAATCGGCACCGACCGTTTATTTCTTGCCAAGTACATGCCAAAAGTGGATGCTCACCTGCACTACCGCTCAATCGACGTTTCTTCGATCAAAGAGTTGAGCCGTCGCTGGTATCCGCGCGTTTACTTCCAAATGCCAAAGAAAGACGGCGGTCACCGTGCCCTGGCCGACATTCTCGACTCGATTCGCGAACTGCGTTACTACCGCGAGACCGTTTTTGTCGACCAGCCGGGGCCTTCATCGGCTGAAGCACAGCTAGCCGCCGAAAAAGTCTCGCAAGACAATACGAAGTAACTGATAGACTCTAAAGGTTGCTTCGGCATCATGGTGGGTATAGCTCAGCTGGTAGAGCGCCTGGTTGTGGTCCAGGAAGTCGCGGGTTCAAGTCCCGTTACTCACCCCAAGAATTGAAAAACCCCGCAGATCGTTGAGATCGGCGGGGTTTTCACTTTGTTTGGCCTTTTACTTAGCGTTAGCTCTCTCGATTAGAAGCTCACGAACACGAGCGGCATCTGCCTGCCCCTTCATGGCTTTCATAACAGCACCGATAACGGCACCGGCTGCCTGCATGCGACCTTCACGAATGGCGTCGATGACGTCAGGCTGGGTGGCAAGGGCTTCGTCGATGGCAGCCAGAAGAGCGCCATCATCAGAAACTACCTCAAGGCCCTTCGCGGCGACGATAGCTGCAGGTGAGCCCTCTCCGGCTAGAACCGCAGCCAAAACCTCGCGACCGATGCGGTCATTGATCTTGCCAGTTTCAACTAACCCGGCAAGTTCGGCAATGTCCGCAGGAGTCACGCTAAGGTCGGCGACATCCTTTTCTTCAGAGTTGGCAACTCGAGCAACCTCGCCAGTCCACCACTTGCGCGCAGCTTGAGGCTTAGCGCCAGCAGCAACGGTTTCTTCGATCTGGTCGAGC
>JBEDEQ010000029.1:0-11617 GCA_041175645.1 Actinomycetota bacterium
TGAAGTAGTGATTTTTGTTCGACCATAGTGAGAAGTTTATGCCTATTGTCGGGCTAGCCGGATTTGAACCGGCGACCCCTTGTCCCCCAGACAAGTGCGCTACCAAGCTGCGCTATAGCCCGTTGGTGTTAGACCACCGAGAAAAAGTTTAGACGCTACTAAGTGCGCTTGCGTTTTTCGCGAACGCGCATTGAGACTTCGATCGGAGTACCTTCAAAACCGTAGGTTTCGCGAAGTCTTCTAGCGATGAAACGACGATATCCAGGGTCAAGGAACCCGGTGGTGAACAACACAAACTTAGGCGGGCGTGAGCTTGCCTGAGTTGCAAAGAGGATGCGCGGCTGCTTGCCACCACGAACCGGGTGAGGGTTCTCGGCCACCAGTTCTGAGATAAAAGCGTTTAGCTTGCCGGTGGCAATGCGCTGATCCCATGAATCGAGAGCAACTTCGAGGGCAGGTACCAGCTTTTCTAGGTGGCGCCCGGTCTTGGCTGAAATGTTGACACGCGGAGCCCAGTCGACGTGCGCTAGGTCTTGCTCGATTTCACGCTCGAGGTAGCGACGCCGCTCGTCTTCTAGAAGATCCCACTTGTTGAATGCGAGCACTAAAGCGCGGCCAGATTCTAGAACCATGTCGATGATGCGAATGTCAGCTTCAGAAATCGGCTGGGTCACGTCGAGAAGAACTGTGGCAACTTCAGCGCGCTCGAGAGCAGCTGCGGTTCTCAGTGACGCATAGAAGTCTGCGCCTTGTGCGAGGTGCTTGCGGCGTCTGATGCCGGCTGTGTCGACAAAGCGCCAGACCTTTCCGGCAATCTCAACCTGCTCGTCAATTGGGTCACGTGTGGTACCAGCTAGTTCATTGACTACTGCTCGCTCACTTCCGACCGCCTTGTTTAGCAGCGACGACTTGCCCACGTTTGGGCGACCTATCAAGGCCACGCGGCGAGGTCCGCCAACTTCTTGCTTGGCCACGTTGCTAATCTTTGGCAGAACTTTCATGGCGGCATCGAGCATGTCAGCTACGCCTCGTCCGTGCAGAGCAGAAACTGGGTATGGCTCGCCCAAGCCAAGCGACCAAAGACCGGCGGCCTCAGGCTCTTGGCGCGAGTCGTCAATCTTGTTGCCAACCAAAATCACAGGCTTCTTGCTGGCGCGCAGCATCTTGACAACGCGCTCATCGGTCGAGGTTGCTCCAACAGTTGCATCAACCACGAATAGCACTGCGTCTGCAAGCTCTACGGCAATTTCGGCCTGAACGGCGACAGATAGGTCGATTCCCTTGGCGTCTGGCTCCCAACCGCCAGTGTCGACGAGGGTGAACTTGCGTTCGTTCCATTCGGCTTTGTAAGAAATGCGGTCACGCGTAACGCCCGGCTTGTCTTCAACAACGGCCTCTCGGCGACCGAGAATTCGATTTACCAATGCCGATTTACCAACGTTTGGTCTACCGACGATTGCCAAAACCGGAAGGGCTGGTAAATAGATTGGACCATCGGTTGCTTCGTCGAGTGCGGCCAAGACGTCAAAGTCTTCGTCGTCTAGTTCGTACTCTTCTAGACCCACACGAAGCGCACGCTCGCGAGCTTGTTCTTCTTCTGAGCTGAGTTCGCTCAAACGCTGAAGAAACGCCGGATCAACCGGATCGGCTACGAAATCTTCTTCAGACACTTTTCTTACTCCTAGTTAGTCGCGTACGACCGACAGAACGGCAGCAACAGTTTGCTCGAAGTTCAATTCGGTGGAGTCCACGAGGGCGACACCCGGTGCGGGAGTCATAAAGTCAACTACTTTGTGGCGTCTTGCGCATCTCGTTGAGAAACCTGACGCTCGACGTTCTTCGCGGCCTCTGGTGAGAGCTCTGCGGAACGTCTTCTAAGTCTAACTTCTTCGGCGGCAGTTAGCAGTATGCGATTTTTTGCATCGGGTGCGACCACGGTAGTGATGTCACGACCCTCGACAACCACCCCGGGCATCCCAGAGGCTTCGACAAGGCTGCGAGTGAGGGTTTTCATGAAGGCACGAACTTCTGGATGCTTTGCAACAGTGCTCACGTTTTCGGCAACATCGCTCGATCGAATTGCTTCGGTGACGTCTACGTCGCCAACTTTCACCCAAAAATCATCGGGGTTTAGCGAGATCGAATACTCAAATGCTCGGATGCTCTGCTCGGCGCTCTCGCCTTCAACCACCTTTGGCACCCACCCGCTCATCACCGCAAGCGCTAGGGCTCGGTATGCGGCGCCCGTGTCTAGGTAGCCGAAGCCGAGTTCGCGTGCCACTTCTTTTGAGACACTCGACTTGCCCGACCCAGCCGGGCCGTCAATGGCAATAATCTCAGTCATTAGCCGGCCAGCCTCCAGCCGCGCTCGGTGAGGGCAGCCACGAGAGAGCTTTCGACCTCTGGCAGCACAAATAGTTCAACCAAACCAATTTCTGCCCCTGGCGAGTGTTCTAGCTTTAGGTCTTCGAGGTTGATGCCGATCTCACCAATTTCGGTGAGCAGCTTGGCCATTTGCCCCGGTTTGTCGTCAATCATCACGACCACCTGGGCGTAGTTGGTTGCGGCACTACCGTGCTTGCCTGGTATCAGTGCAACACCGCGGTTTCCAGCCAATAGCACTTCGCCCAGTTCGCTTAGAGCTCCTGGCGCGTCGAGATTTTCGAAAGATTTGATGACTCGACCCAAATCTTCAGCGAAGCCTTTCAGCACAGTCTTCACATCAGCGGTGTTGCCGCCCAAAATCTGCATCCAGAGCTTTGCATCGCTGGCGGCAATACGTGTAGTGTCACGCAGACCTTGACCCGACAGAGCCAAGTCACCTGACTCGGCTCGGTTCAGCTGTGCCGCGAGCAGCGATGAAACGAGCTGTGGAAGGTGAGAAACCATAGCCACGGCACGGTCGTGGTCTGCTGCAGTTAGTCGAGCCGGCACACCGCCCAGATCTAGAACCAGCTGCTCGACAAGCAAGTTCGACGACGCCGCGCTTTCAGGGCTTGCGCAAATTACCCAGGGGCGGCCAAAGAACAGGTCGGCTCTACCGGCCAACGCTCCCCCGCGCTCGCGTCCAGCCATCGGGTGCGAGCCAACGTAGCGAGACAAAGGTGCTTCGGCGGATGTCAACTCTGCGAGAACGCTGTTTTTCACAGAAGCAACATCGGTCACTACTGCGTTAGGGTAGGCCCGCAGTTCTGCGAGAACCGTGCGGGCAGTAACATCTGGCGGCACACAAACCACAATGAGTGCGGGTTCGTCTGTCGCCGCTGGTTTGCGACCGGCACCGTAATCGATGGCGAGTCGTTGGTTAGCCGGCGAAACATCGTCGATCGAGACATCCACGCCGATTTTCTTCAACGCCAAGCCGATGCTGGTGCCAATCAGACCGGCACCAACAATTCGAACCGATCCGGTTACTCGATTCACTGCGCTAGATCCAAACGAAGAGCTGTCGCACCACGAAGGTAAACGTGCTGAATCTCACCACGGGCTTTATTTATGTCGGCGTGAATCATGAGACGAATGACCCTTGGCATGGCGTGCTGAACGTTCATTTCGACGAAGCACATGAGCGGAACATCCCCGAGGCCAAGCTCTCGAGCCGCCAGTGCAGGAAACTCTGAGGTGATGTCTGGAGTTGCCGTGAACAAGACTGAAATCAGTTGTGACGAGTCGATGCCATTGGCGTGCAAAGTTTTTGAAATCAGCTCGGCAGTTGAACGCAACAGGTGTTCGCGTTCATCGGTGTCGAGTTGAATGGCACCTCGAATGGCTCGAATCGGCAAGGTTAGGCTCTTTTCTTGGATGGCCGTGGCGGACGGCTCGGTTTGCCTGTCGCGGCTTTGAGCAGGGCACCTATTTCCATTTTATTGAGTTGGCGAATGTGCCCCTGCTTTAGCGTTCCAAGGTGAATCGGGCCGAACTGCTTTCGAACCAGGCCGACGACAGGGTGGCCAACGTTTTCGAGCATGCGTCGAACGATTCGGTTTCGCCCCGAGTGCAGCACGATTTCAACCAGGCTGTGACCTTTTGAAATGTCGATAACGCGCGCACGGTCGGCCTTGATGAAACCGTCTTCGAGTTCAAACCCGCTCATCAGCTTGTGAATGGTCATCGGTGTAACCTCGCCGACCACGCGAGCGATGTAGGTTTTTTCAACGCCAAACGAGGGGTGCGATAGCTGATTGGCCAGTTCACCATCGTTGGTCAACAAGAGCAACCCGGTAGTTTCGGCGTCAAGTCGACCAATGTTGAACACGCGGTCGTAGTCGGTGACAAACGAGCTCAGGTCTGGGCGACCTTCTTCATCGGCCATGGTCGAAATGATTCCGGCTGGCTTGTTCAAGAGCAGGTAAACGCGAGTGGTGTCAAACTGCACCGGCACGCCTCGAACTGTAACCTTGTCTACCGATGGGTTTACTCTCGAGCCCAGCTCGGTGACCAACTTGCCGTTGACCTTCACCTGACCTTTGACAATCAGCTCTTCACAAGCCCGGCGTGAGGCAACGCCAGCAGCAGCTAGGGCCTTCTGCAGTCGAACCTCTTCGTTTGCAACTTCGGTTTCTTCTGGATTACTCATCAAAATCGCTATCTGCACCAGGAAGGTACGGGCTAATCGGAGGTAGCTCGTCAAGCGAGTTGATTCCTAGGAGTTCGAGCATCAGGGCGGTGGTACCGAAGTGCACCGCACCTGTCTCGCTGTCGGTGTAAAGCTCGGTAATGAGTCCTCGGCTTAGCAAAGTTTTCACCACCGAATCAACATTCACTGCACGGATGCTGGCTACCTGGCCGCGCGAAATTGGCTGTTTGTACGCAATAACCGCAAGGGTTTCGAGCGCTGCTTGGCTCAGCTTGGTTGGGTTTTCATTCGCTACGAATAGTTTCACGGCCCAGTCAAACTCTTGACGCACAAAGATGCGCCATCCGCCGCCAACCTCGCGAAGCTCAAAGCCTCGAGGTGAGCCGGATGCAGCACTGTCGTAATCGTCGCGCAACGCGATCACGGCCTCGCGAATCACATTCACCGGCTGCTCAAGAGCGGTCGCAAGAGCCACTAGCGACACCGGTGCGTCGGTAATCATGAGCACGGCCTCTACGCCAGCGCGCAGTTCAGCGTCGCTGAGCGAGTCAGGCTGGTTGGTGGTTTGGTCTTGAGTCGAATCAAGAGTCATAGTCGGCTCCTAGAGTTGCAAGTTTTTCATCATCGAAGTTTGCGTCACGCCAAGAAACCTGCAGGTCGCCGAGCGGTGTGTCTTGGCTGAACCCAACCGCACCAAGGCGGTAGAGCTCAAGAATCGAAAGGAACCTAGCCACCACGATGGCGCGGTCTGAGACATCCTTGATCAAATCAAAGAACGAAATCTTTGTCGCCTTGCGAAGAGCGTCGACCACATAGGTGGCCTGCTCGCGAATGCTGACGCGAGCGGCGTGAAGGTGGGTAAGTCCAACCGACGGAACCTCACGAGGGGTCAGCGTCGCTTCGGCAAGGGCTGCAAACTCGGCAAGTTCAATGTTCCAAACGAGTTCAGGCTGTTGGTTTCTGAAGCGTTCTTCCATGCGCACATCGCGCGCGACTCGAGAGCCCTCTAGATTTAGCGAGGTATTGAACCAGGTAGAGATTTCTTTGAAGGCGCGGTACTGAAGCAGACGCGCAAACAACAGGTCACGTGCTTCGAGCAGCGCTACATCTTCTGCATCGACCACCTCGCCACGAGGCAATAGGCCAGCGATTTTCAGGTCGAGCAACGTTGCGGCAATAACCAAAAACTCGGATGCCTGCTCGAGCTCTTCTTCGTCATCGAGTTGCTTCAGGTAAGAGATGAACTCGTCGGTGACTTTAGAGAGGGTGATTTCGGTGATGTCCATCTCGTGTTTCGAGATGAGACTGAGCAATAGGTCAAACGGGCCTTCAAAGTTGCCCAGGCTAACCGCAAATGAGCTGCCCTTCTCTGAAGCCTCGTCTAACTCCGGGTTACGGAGCGTAGCCACGAGCGACAAGCTCCCTTGCTACGGTGCGATATGCCTCGGCAGCGTCTGAGTCAGAAGCGAAAGAAGTGATTGGCTCGGCGGCGACGGTCGCGTCTGGGAACTTGACGGTTCGGTTGATGACCGACTTGAACAGCTTGTCGCCAAAGTGGTCGCGCAGACGGTCGAGAACCTCACGTGAGTGAAGGGTTCTTGGGTCGTACATGGTCGCAAGAACGCCATCTAGAACCAGGGTCTGGTTGGTGGTTTCCTGGACCTTTTTCACGATGTCTTCGAGAATCGCTACACCGCGAAGAGCAAAAAACTCGCTAGCCAAAGGAATGATCACGCCGTGTGCCGCGGTAAGTGCGTTCACGGTCAGTAGACCAAGTGAAGGCTGGCAGTCGATAACGATTAGGTCGTAGTCGGCTGATACTCGCTTGAGGATGCGCGCCAAAATATTCTCGCGAGAAAACTCGTTAACCAACTTCATCTCCGCAGCAGAAAGTTCGATGTTGGCTGGAATAACGTCTAGTCCGTCAATCGCGGTGTGCTTGATGGCGGTTTTTGGGTCAATGCTCGAATCGAGCATCAGGTCATAAATGGTTAGGTCATCGTGGGCGATGATTCCAAGGCCGGCAGATAGGGCTCCCTGCGGGTCATAGTCAACCAAAAGCACTTTGCGACCGTATTCAACAAGTGCAGCAGACATATTGATGGCAGTCGTTGTCTTGCCAACTCCACCCTTTTGGTTGCACATCGCGATGATTCGAGCCGGGCCGTGCGTGCTCAACGGCTTGGGTGTGGCAAAACGGGTGTCTGAACTTTTCTTGGTAGCCATGTTGCCTCCGTTTCGCGCTTATTTGGTTGCCTATAGCCTACCGCCGCGCACGCGGATGAGCGGTCGAATAGACCTCTCGCAACGCGTCGACAGTTATCAGCGTATAAATCTGCGTTGTGGCTACCGAGGAGTGCCCGAGTAGTTCTTGCACCACACGAACGTCGGCCCCACCCTCGAGCAGGTGAGTGGCAAAACTGTGTCTGAGGGTGTGCGGTGAAACCTCGGTCGACAGTTTCGCCTTGGCGGCAGCATCCGAGATGACTTGCCAAACGCTCTGACGGCTTAATCTCGAACCACGTTGGTTGAGGAAAACCGCAGGTGTGCCTTTGCCCAGCTTGGCGAGCACGGGCCTTACCCTCACGAGGTAAGCCTCAACCGCGCGCTGGGCATATGATCCGACCGGAACGATTCGCTCTTTCGAGCCCTTACCGAACAAGCGCACCATGGTTTGGTCAACCAGGTCGTCGACATCGAGCGAAACAACCTCACTAACACGAGCTCCGGTGGCATAAAGCAGCTCAAGAATGGCGCGGTCGCGAACCTTGATCGGGTCAAGGGCCATTGCGTCTTCATCAGTAGCCTCTGGCCCACTGCTCGCCAGCAACGCTTCTATTTGGGCTACGGTAATGGCTTTGGGTAGCCGCCGCGGAGGTTTTGGTGGCTTCACTCTCGCTGCATTGTCGTTGGCGGTAACGCCCTCGATCATCAGATAGCGGTGAAAACCTCGCACGCCACTGAGCACTCGCGCAACACTGGTGGCCGCAAGACCCCACTTGGCAGTCAGCGCGATGCCGAAATCGCCGACGATTAGCTCTGAGATGGTTTCAACCGAGTCGATACCTCGTTCAGTCAAAAATTGTTCGTAACGATTTAGGTCGCGGCGGTAGGCGGCAATGGTGTTTTTCGACATTCCGCGTTCGACGGTTAGGTGCCGAAGGTATGCATCAATCTGCCGCGAGATAGACATATTCAAGAAACTACTTCAACCTAAGCGCCAAGGCCAAAATTGCCACGACAGCAGCCGGGTTTTGAATCTCTGAGTTCTGCACACTCTGAAGCGCTTCATCTAGAGCCACCCAGCAACCTTGCATGTCTGACTCTTCGCCCTCCCGCACGAAATCGGTTGAAGCGTCCGACAATTCGGTAGCCAAGAAAATCTCGATGGATTCGTCGTTGCCACCCGGTGTGGTGTGAAAGGTTTGCAAGCTCTGCCAGCTTGAGGCCTGCAAACCTGCCTCTTCGGCAAGCTCGCGCTTTGCCGCATCCAAGTTTGATTCACCGGCAATGTCGGTAAGGCCGGCTGGGAGTTCCCACAGGTACTTTCGCACCGGATGCCGATACTGGCGAATCATGAAGAGTTCGCCGGCGTCATTTAAAGCCGCAACGGCGACCGCACCGGTGTGAGCCACGAAATCACGCGTGAGTAACTGCCCGTTGTAATCGAAAGTTTCGCTAAGCACATTCCAGACTCGACCTTCAAATACGGTCTGTCTAGCGGTTACCGAAAAATCGGCGGGTTCGTCTTTAGGCATCGCCTTCGACTTCGAAAAGTCGAGTAGCTTCTTGGCGCTCAAGTGCCGCAACAACCAGGCCGCGGAATAGTGGGTGAGCGTGAGTTGGGCGAGATTTGAACTCAGGGTGAGCCTGGGTTGCCACATAGAACGGGTGAACCTCGCGTGGAAGTTCGACGTATTCGACTAGGTGGTCATCGGGTGAGGTTCCCGAGAACACGAGGCCTGCTGCGCCGATCTGGTCACGGTAAGAGTTGTTTACCTCGTAGCGGTGACGGTGACGCTCTTCTGAGGTTGGCGCACCGTAGAGCTCTTCGACAATCGAGCCAGGCTTGAGCTTTGCGGTGAAGCGACCGAGGCGCATGGTGCCGCCCATTTCACCAGACTGCAAGATTTCAACCTGCTCAGCCATGGTTGCAATAACCGGATGCTTCGCCTCAGGATCGAACTCGGTAGAAGACGCGCCAGCAAGGCCGACAACGTTGCGCGCATACTCGATGACCATGCACTGAAGGCCTAGGCACAAGCCGAGCGCAGGAATGCGGTTTTCACGAGCAAACTTGAGTGCGCCGAGCTTGCCCTCGATGCCACGAACTCCGAAACCGCCAGGCACGCAGATTGCGTCAACGTCTGAAAGTTGCTCGCGGGCGCCGGCTTCGTCTTCGCAGGTGTCAGAAGGAACCCACTTGATCTTGACCTTGGCTTTGTTGGCGAATCCACCAGCGCGAAGGGCTTCGGTAACCGATAGATACGCGTCGGGTAGGTCGATGTACTTTCCAACCATCGCGACGGTAACCTCGTGCTTTGGCTCGTGAACGGCGTCTAGCACGCTCTGCCAGCGTGACCAGTCAACCGCGTTGGCTTCGAGCCCGAGGTGCTTGATGATGTAGGCGTCTAGCTCTTGGTCGTGAAGCACGGTAGGAATGTCATAAATGCTGCTCGCGTCGGCGGCGTTGATGACTGCCTTTAGGTCAACGTCACACATAAGCGCGATCTTGTTCTTGATGCCTTCAGGCAGAGTGCGGTCTGAACGACAAACGATTGCATCTGGCTGAATACCAATTGAACGCAGAGTTGCGACAGAGTGCTGAGTTGGCTTGGTCTTGAGTTCACCCGATGGGCCAATGTAAGGAACCAGCGAAACATGTACGAAGAACACGTTGTCGCGGCCAACCTCGTGACGAAGCTGACGAGCCGCCTCGATGAAAGGCAGTGACTCGATGTCACCAACGGTTCCACCGATTTCGGTGATGATTACGTCTGGTGCAGGAGTTTCGTGTGCCTGCAGGCGCATGCGGCGCTTGATCTCATCGGTGATGTGTGGAATGACCTGAACAGTGTCACCGAGGTACTCCCCCGCACGTTCGCGACGAATTACGGTGCTGTAAATCTGACCGGTGGTTACGTTGGCTGACTGCGCGAGGTTGATGTTTAGAAAACGCTCGTAGTGGCCGATGTCTAGGTCTGTCTCGGCACCATCTTCGGTTACATAAACTTCACCGTGCTGAAACGGGTTCATGGTGCCCGGGTCAACGTTTAGATAAGGGTCTAGCTTCTGCATCACAACGCGAAGACCGCGTGCGGTAAGAAGGTTGCCTAGTGAGGCTGCGGTAAGCCCTTTTCCAAGGGATGAAGCAACACCTCCGGTGACGAAAATGTGTTTGCTTTTACCGTGATCCATCGCGTTTGCCATGGAATATCAGTTTACTTGCCGCAAACCCGCGACATGCCGAAGTGTGCCTTAATTGGTCGTGTTTTGCAGTCAAATTCTTAAGCGGATGCCCGAGCGGAGCATCCGTGAAGAAAAGTCGCCCACCTAGAGCGTTTTTGAAAGTTCGACCAACTCTGCTGCGTGGGTTCTGGCGTTCTCGGAATCGCCGAGGCCAGAGAGCATTCTGGCCAGCTCGGCAACCCGCTCTTCACCCTCGACTCGACGCACCGACGAAGCGGTGAAAGTGCTGTCGGATGCCTTTTCGACGCGAAGGTGGTTGTCGGCAAATGCTGCAACCTGGGCTAGGTGGGTGACCACGATTACCTGGGTTTGTTTCGAAAGTCGAGCCAAACGTTTGCCAACCTCGATCGCGGCTGCGCCACCGACTCCAGCGTCAACCTCGTCGAACACGAAAGTCGGCGTGGTCTTGCCCTTAGCCAAAACAACTTCAATCGCTAGCATGATGCGCGAAAGCTCGCCACCGCTAGCGCCTTTACCCAATGGTCTTGGTGCTGCACCCGGGTACGCTGATAGGTTGATCGAAATTTCATCTTGCCCGTTTGGTCCAAGCTCGCCGGCGTTTTCAACCGAAACCAACAGGGATGCTCCCGCCATCGCCAATCCGTGAAGCTCTTCGGTCACGGCCGATGCCAGTGCCTTAGCCCCCTCGCTGCGAAGCGCCGAGAGTTGGTCGGCCAAACTCGCTGCTTCGGCTCGAGCGGAAACAACGTTGGCTTCTAGGTTGCGAATACCCTCGTCACTGATGTCGATGTTCTCGAGCTCAAACTTTGCTTTGCTTTCAAGGTTGAACACGTCTTGAAGGGTTGGCCCGTAGCGCTTGAGCAACACATTGATTGCCGATCGGCGTTCTTGTACCTGCTCAAGCTCGAGTGCCGTGTTGCTCTCGATTGAGGCCAAGTAGCCAGAAAGTTCTGCAGCAACGTCGGTAACCTGCGAACCGATCAAGCGAAGAGCCTCTACAAGTTCGGCTAGCTTGCCATCGTGCATCGAAACATGTTCGAGTGACCTGCGTGCCGAGCCAAGCGAGTCAATCGCATCGCTAGCCTCATAGGCCTCGCTCGACAACGCCTCGTGCGCAGCGGCTACGGCAATACGGCAATTCTGATGTCTTCAGCATGAGTCAGCTTGGCCGCTGTCTCAGCAAGAACCGTGTCTTCATCGGGTTGAGGCGAAACCGCTTGGATGTCGGCTAACGCGATTCGTAAATCGTCTAGCTCTTGGGCCTTGCCACCGAGATTCGAACGAAGGGCTGCGAGCTGTCGCTCAAGCTCTCGCCACGTGCCGTATGCCCGGTCGTATTCAACGAGCACCACTTGCAATCGGTCGCCACAAAAAGCGTCTAGGGCCTCGCGTTGCGCCACCGCAGATTTGAGTCGAATTTGATCGGCTTGACCGTGCACCACAACCAAGTTTTCACCGAGCTCAGCCAGCACGCCCACGGGGGCAGAACTTCCGCCAACGCTGGCGCGGGAGCGACCATCCGTGCTGATTGAACGATTGAGAATAAGCTCGCCGTCTTCGATGACACCACCGGCATCGTGCACGCGCTCGGTCAGTTCGGTGTTGGCGTTG
>JBEDEQ010000030.1:0-10675 GCA_041175645.1 Actinomycetota bacterium
ATTCTCGACTGGATTGTTACAGCCAGAAAATAGTGTCGCGACTTGGCGATATACTTGTTCCAATATGAGCGAACTCCGTCTTTTTACTTCTGAATCTGTCACCGAAGGTCACCCAGATAAAGTCTGTGACCAAATCAGTGACACCATCCTCGACGCGATTCTCGAGCAAGACGCAAAGGCCCGAGTTGCTGTTGAGACTATGGCAACCACCGGCCTTGTGCATGTTGCTGGCGAAGTTACTTGCGATGCTTACGTTGACATCCCAACGCTCATCCGTGAAAAGGTTCTGTCGATCGGTTACAACTCAAGTGAAATCGGCTTCGATGGGCGCTCTTGCGGCGTATCGGTGTCAATCGGAGAACAATCAAAAGACATCGCTCAGGGCGTTGATTCAGGTTATGAAGTGCGCGAACAGGCTTCACGAGACGCTTTTGACTCCCAGGGTGCTGGTGACCAGGGAATCATGTTTGGCTTCGCCACCAAAGAAACTCCGACTCTCATGCCTGCAGCCATTTCTCTAGCTCACCAGCTGAGTTTGAAGCTATCTGAAGTACGAAAAAGTGCGGCACTAGATTTTCTTCGCCCAGACGGTAAGACCCAGGTAACTATTGGCTACGAGGGCAATATCGCAAAAACAATCGATACCGTGGTGCTGTCAACACAGCACAATCCACACATTCAAACAGGCGACTTGAGAGCCGCTGTTCGCGAGGTTGTCATCGAGCCGATTCTTGAAATAAGCGGGCTCGATTTTTCAAACGTTAAAGTTCTAATCAATCCAACCGGGCGATTTGAATCCGGTGGCCCGATGGCCGACGCCGGCCTTACTGGCCGAAAGATCATCGTTGACACATACGGCGGTGCTGCTCGTCATGGTGGTGGTGCATTCAGCGGAAAAGACCCGAGCAAAGTCGATCGCTCCGCGGCTTATGCGATGCGCTGGGTGGCCAAGAATGTCGTGGCAGCTGGTTTAGCCGACAAAATCGAGGTACAGGTCGCCTACGCAATCGGCAAGGCTCGACCGGTCGGTCTTTACATTGAAACCTTCGGTACCGAAAAGTTTGATTCTCTCAAGATTCGTGACGCAATCCTTGAAGTCTTCGATCTTAGACCCGCAGCCATCGTTCACGATCTGAACCTACTGCGCCCAATTTACGCCCAGACGGCTGCATACGGTCATTTCGGCCGCGAACTACCAGACTTCACATGGGAAAGAACTGATCGCACCAGCGAGCTACAGCGCGCGATAGGCGCGTAATGTCGTCTTCTCTTGTGGCGAGGGTGGCTTTTGACTCAGCCCTGCCACAGCTAGACAGGCTCTTTGATTACGAAGTTCCGTCAGAGTTGTCTTCGTTATTGCAACCTGGGCAACTGGTTGAGGTTCCGTTCGGTCGAAATGCAAGAACTCGCCAAGGCTTTGTAATCGAAGTTGCCGCAACCAGCGACTTCAACGGAGAGCTGTCAAAGGTCTCATCCTTAGTCAGCCCCAGGGTCTTGCTGACGCCCTCAATCATTCAGCTCTGCAAGAAACTAGCGGCTCGCCAAGCTCTGTCGTTTGGCGAATTACTCAAATCGGCTTGCCCAGATCGAATGGTGCGTGTTGATAAGTCGTGGTAGGCGTTACCTATTGAACGACTCGTGTCGCTCACAGTTACGCCTGGATTCGCGGAGCAAAATTCAGCGCTTGAAAGCCGCTGGTTACATGAGATCGAACGGATTTGCCACCGAATACTCGAATCTGAAGAGTCTGTAATCGTCTGTGTTCCCGACTTTAGAGATGTAGCGCGCCTCAAGAACTTGTTAGAGAAAATGAGACTCGGCGAGTTTCTGAACGTCTACGACACTGGCGCAACCAAAAGTGAGCAGTTCACACGGCACCTAAGGGCCCTCGAATCAAGACCCCAGATCATCATCGGTTCTAGAAACGCGCTCTATGCACCTTTGACGAATTTGGGCGCCATCTTGGTCTGGGACGAGGGTGACGAGGCTCATCAAGACGAAAGTTCGCCCTACCTGCACAGTCGTGATGTCGCGCTAGTTAGACAGACGATTGAAGATTGTCGTCTCATCTTCATGCAGCATTTCAAGAGCACCGTCATAAAACGGCTTGAGAACATCGGCTATCTAAAAGCGCTCGTAGGTAGCCAGTCTCGCCAAACCATCTCGTTCAGCAGTGATGGCTTCAGGGTCGACTCGCTCGCTCATGCAGTTATCAAAGAAGGTCTCAAAACCGGAGCAGTGCTTGTGCAGGTTGCAGCCAAAGGATCGTCTACTTCAATCAGTTGCAGCGACTGCGGCAAACGGTCAGCCTGCACATTTTGTGGCGGGCCGCTTTGGGAAGATGCCAAACAGCAGGTTGTCTGCAGAGTTTGTTCAGGTTTCAACTTGCAGGTGCGGTGTCGCTATTGCAATTCTCAAAAGGCTAAACGTGGACGCGCTGGCGCAACTCGCACCTTACAGGAGTTCGGAAAAAGCTTTCCAAACACTCGACTAGTTGAATCTACTGGTGACACAGAGTTGAAATACCTCAAGCCCGAACCAGCAATTGTCGTAAGCACGGCCGGTGCTGAGCCGATTTGTGAAGCTGGTTACTCGGCAATCATCATTTTGGACGCCGAACTCGAGTTGTCGCGCGATCATCTTGATGCCACCGAACAGGCAGTGCGTAAGTGGTCGAATTCGCTGAGTCTTCTTGCGCCAAGCGGTAAGTCTGCAGTGATTGGGGTGAACCCCGAACTGGGTCGAAGTTTGAGCCTTTGGCAGGTCGACGAAATCACAGCCAGGTTGCTTCAGGAGCGTGTTGAACTTGGTTTCCCACCTGTCGTTCGACTGCTCAGCGTTTCGGGTTCTCGCGACGACCTAACACCAGTGAAGCTATCTCTTGAGGCCGTCGAAGGTGTTCGCATTTTAGGTATTTCGGCCCTTGAAGGGTCTAGCGACAGTCGGCTGATAGCTACTTACCCTTACTCAGCGGGAGCAGAGGTAGCGAAATTGCTTCGAGTTGCGGCACTAGCTCCCACACTCAACAAGCGCTTTAACAAGAGCGGTCGCCTTCAACGCCCGCTAACCATCAAGATGGATGACGCGAAGGTACTCTAGAACCGATGACTGAATCGCTCATTTTCGCAGGTACCCCAGCTAACGCTGCAGCAACACTCGAGTACCTGGTCGGGCACGGCTTCGAAATCTCACTGGTCATAACTCGACCGGATGCCTTGGTCGGCAGAAAGCGAGTACTCACTCCTTCACCCGTGGCAATCTCGGCAACGAAACTAGGTCTTGAGGTCTACAAGACCGACAAAATTGACAATGCAGCCATAGCCAAAATCGACGAAACCCAATGTTCTACCGCCGTGGTCGTGGCATACGGTGCTCTTCTTAAAGCGCCCGCTCTGGCAGCTCTCTCGAATGGCTGGTTCAACCTTCACTACAGCTTGCTTCCAAAATGGCGCGGCGCCGCACCAGTTCAGCACGCGATACTCTCCGGAGACAAAACCACTGGCGTGACACTGTTCAAAATTGATGAGGGACTAGACACAGGTCCCGTGGTCGCTGCCGTTCCAACTCAGATTCAGCCTGGGGAAACCTCTGAGCGTTTATTGTCCAGACTCACAGATCTTGGATGCACGCTTCTTAGCCAGGAACTTCCACGAATATTGCTAGAAAGTAATCAACTAACGGCACAAGAGCCAGCTGACGGTTACGACCTCGCTCGAAAACTTGACCGAGCGCAAGCGCAACTCGATTGGTCTAGCAGCGCGCTGGAGCTCGAGCGCCGAGTTTTGGCGATGAACCCAGAACCTGGAGCATGGGCAACTCTAAATGGCGACACATTCAAGATTCACCTCGCTCGCGAAATAGCAGGTAGTTCGAATGGCCCGGTCGGAACTGTCTCGCAGGCCGACGGCAGAATCGTGGTCAACACATCCGCTGGTGTTCTTGAGCTGCTTGAGGTTCAACCTGCGGGCAAACACGCGATGCCAGCAAAAGATTGGGCCAGGGGAGTTTCATTGCCAGTTAGGTTTGACGCGTGACCGTGGCTATCGCAAGACAAGTAGCGCTCGAGGTTTTGATGCGCGTCGAGGCCGACGGCGCCTACGCAAACCTTCTGTTGAATCAGCTTTCTACAAGCAAACGCCTCGATTCGAGAAACGCGGCTCTCGCGCAAGAACTCGCATTCGGATCGCTGCGACGTAAAAACACTCTAGAGGCGATCATCGATGAGGTTTCTAGCAGACCCGTGGCAGACCTAGACCCAGGTGTGCGAGCGGTTCTGCAACTTGGCGTTTACCAACTGCTCTATACGCGTATCCCTGTGCACGCTGCATTGAACGAAAGCGTGGAGCAATCTAAGGCGTTCGCAGGCGGAAAAGCTTCTGGGCTAGTCAATGCCAGCCTTAGAAAGGTCGCTCAGAACGATCTCGACTACTGGATGCACGAGATTTTGGCAAAAGCAACTAATGAGACAGAGCGGTTGGCGCTCAAATACGCCCACCCGGCCTGGATCGTTACATCGCTCAAATTGGCACTTAATGCAGATGGCAGAAGCGCAGACCTTGAACATCTGCTCGAATCAGACAACGAACCGGCACGTGTGAATCTAGTCGCCCTTCCTGGGCAAGTTGATAACGCCATTCTTGCCGATTTCGAGCAGCATGTCAGCAGCCCTATCGGCTATCTAGCTCCCGCGGGTAATCCTGGTGAAATACCAGCTGTCGCAGACGGCTCGATGCGCGTTCAAGACGCCGGATCACAGCTAGTAGCTCTAGTAGCAGCCCACGGTGCCAAAGCGAATGAAAGCTGGCTAGACCTCTGTGCCGGCCCCGGTGGCAAAGCTGTGCTCTTAGCTGCAGTGGCAAAAGCGAATGATTCGGTTTTGACCTGCGTTGAACCAGCACCGCACAGAGCCGAACTGGTGCGCAAAGCCTTAGCGGCTTCTGGTCTAACGGCAAAGGTAATGCAACTCGATGGGCGTGCTGTGACTGGCTCGTTCGACCGCATTTTGGTCGACGCCCCGTGCACCGGGCTAGGCGCTCTTCGACGCAGACCCGAAGCGCGTTGGCGCAAGTCGCCAAGTGACTTGAAAGAACTAAATGCGTTGCAGAAAGAACTGATCGAAGCTGCTTGGGCCGCTTTGAAGCCAGGGGGAGTGCTGACTTACTCCACGTGTTCACCTCACCCGAGTGAAACCACAGCCATTGTTGAGCAAGCTCTTAGAAAGTTCGGAGCCTCAGCCGAACTGCTGAACGCAAACGCGATATTGAGTGAGATCGAGCCAAGTCTCCGCCTCAATCCCAATCGCAAGACTGCACAACTCTGGCCCGACCGAGATGACACGGATGCCATGTTCATAGCCGTGATTCGCAAGAGCGAAGTAGTCTAGCCACATGTCCGCGCACATCCACCCGAGCATTCTTTCGGCAGACTTCGTCAACTTCGAGCGTGACTTCGCCACAATATCGACGGCCGACAGCATCCACGTCGATGTAATGGATGGGCACTTTGTGCCGAATCTCACCTTTGGTCTTCCGATGGTGAGACGTATGCAAGAGATCACCAAACTCCCGCTAGACATTCACCTCATGATTGACCGCGCCGATGAGCAGGCCTTGCCTTATGCAGACCTTGGCGTTGACAGCGTAACTTTTCATGCCGAAGCTAGTGAAGACATCATCAAATTGGCCAGAAGAATCCGGGCGGCGGGAGCTAAAGCCGGCGTTGCTGTGAAGCCAGGAACACCACTCGACGAGGTACTTGGCTCCTTGAACGAATTCGACATGGTTCTAGTGATGACAGTCGAGCCAGGTTTTGGTGGGCAGAGCCTAATCGAAAGCACGCTAGAGAAGGTTGCGCGGGCAGCGAAAGAAATTGCCCGCATCGGCAGCGCTGTCAGATTGCAAGTAGATGGCGGCATCGACCTAACCAACATCGAGCGAGCGGCAGAACGCGGCGCTGACACTTTCGTTGCAGGCTCAGCGGTCTTCAGCGCTGTCAACCGTGCACATCGTATTCAAGAACTTAGGTTGCTGGCCAACCGGGGCCGACACCAAGCGGAGTAGGCGCCGAAAGGCTAGTAATCTTAGAAGATGAAATCCTTTGAAAGCTTGTTCGAAGAGCTAACCACGAAGAGCCTAGAACGCACGTCCGGGTCAGAAACCGTGAAATGGCTTGATGCTGGCGTTCACACCATCGGCAAGAAAATTGTTGAAGAGGCTGCTGAAGTTTGGATGGCCGCCGAGCATGAAGGAAAAGAGAGAACCGTTGAAGAAATCTCTCAGCTGGTATACCACCTACAAGTTCTCATGATTGCCAAAGGCATTTCATTAGCCGATCTGAACCAGAAACTTTAGCCATGTTACGAGTCGCAGTCCCGAATAAGGGCATCCTTTCCGAAACCGCTCTGCTGATGTTGAAAGAGGCCGGTTACGCGGTCAGACGTGACCCCAAGGACTTACACGTAATTGACAGCAAGCACGACATAGAGTTTTTCTACCTTCGCCCACGTGACATTGCTACTTATGTCGGCGAGGGCTCACTTGACGCCGGCTTTACGGGGCTAGATCTACTGCGTGACAGCCGTAGCAAAGCAGTGGCCGTTGCAGACCTACGTTTCGGGGAATCTACATTCCGTTTCGCTGGCCCAGTCGGAAAATTCAAAGCCCTCAGCGAATTAGGCGGTTTACGCGTGGCAACCGCGTACCCGAATTTGGTGTCGGATTTCCTTTCTGAGCAAGGAGTGAGCGCGACGGTAGTTCAGCTAGATGGGGCTGTTGAATCGGCCGTCAAGCTGGGTGTTGCCGACGCGGTCGCAGACGTTGTTAGCACCGGAAGCACCTTGCGTCTGGCCGGGCTCGAGATTTTCGGACCTGAGCTGCTTCGTAGCACCGCCCAACTCATCTGCGCCCCTGGTAAAGAAGAATTGACTCAAACGCTCTTGCGTCGAATGCAGGGTGTCATCGTCGCTAGGGAGTATGTGATCTTCGACTACGACTGCCCCGCAGAGCTCGTTGACAAGGCAAGCGCAATCACTCCAGGCATTGAATCGCCCACTATTTCGCCGCTACGAGACGAGACTTGGGTTGCTGTTAGAGCATTGGTGAAGTCTGGCGACATCAACGCAAAAATGGATGAACTCTACGCCCTCGGCGCTCGCGCCATTCTGGTAAGTGCCATTCACGCCGCTCGCATCTAGCAAAATGACGTTAGCCATCAGAATCATTCCATGCCTCGATGTAGCCGGCGCGCGCGTTGTGAAAGGGATCAATTTCGAAAACCTGCGCGACGCCGGAGACCCCTTGGAACTCGCCAAACTTTATTACCAAGCCGGGGCTGATGAGCTAACGTTCCTAGACGTAAATGCCACAGCTGAGAATCGATCCACGATGTATGACTTGGTGAGGCAAACTGCCGAGAGCTTGTTTATTCCGCTAACTGTCGGCGGTGGTGTGCGTTCGGTCGAAGATGTCGCCAACCTCCTAGCAGCCGGCGCAGACAAGGTATCCATCGCATCCGCTGCTCTGAATAACCCCGAAGTCATCTCAGACATTGCCAGCGAATTCGGAAACCAAGTTCTCGTTCTTTCGCTCGACGCAAAGCGTGGCCAGAGCAAATCGGGCTTCGTGGCAACAAAGAACGGTGGTCGAGAGACTACTGACATCGACGCTCTCGAATGGGTGAAGCGAGCATGTGAGCTTGGAGTTGGCGAGGTGCTTATCAATTCGATCGATGCGGATGGCACTAAGCAGGGGTTCGACGCGCCAATGATTGAGGCAGTGCTTCAGAACTCAACCGTTCCAGTAATTGCCTCTGGTGGAGCCGGCAAACTCGAAGACTTTGTGCGAGTGGCTTCTTTGGGTGTCGATGCAGTTCTGGCGGCATCCGTGTTTCATAATGGCACTTTCAGCATCAGCCAAGTGAAAGAAGCCTTGCAAGACGCCGGTTACACCACCAGAAAGGCCGCAAATGTCTAGAAGCGGCATCGCATTCAACCAAGACGGCCTAGCTTGCGTCGTTGTGCAGTCACAGACTGGGCGCGTGCTCATGGTTGCGTGGATGAACGAAGAGGCTCTTGATCAGACTCTAAGCACTGGCGTTATGACGTTTTGGTCTAGAAGCCGACAAGAAATTTGGGTGAAGGGTGCAACCTCGGGCAACACACAAAGGCTCTTGAGGCTCGAGCTCGATTGCGACGGGGATGCACTGCTTGCGATTGTCGAAGAGAGCGGGCCCGCCTGCCACAACGGCACAGACTCTTGCTTTGACTCACACGTGTTTTTTGATGGCGAGGCTTCATGATCAATTTGAAGTTCGACGAGGTTCTTGAACTCTCTCGAAACAGCAACGTAATACCAATCGTCGAAACCCTGTTCTCATCGGGAATCACGCCGCTCGGTGCATTCGAATCCATGACGCAAATGCAGCCTGGCGCTTTTCTACTTGAATCGGCCGAACATGGGGTTTGGTCCCGGTACTCTTTTGTGGGGCTGGGAGCCAGGGGCTTTTTGAAGCAAGAATTTGGCGAACCTGCCCAGTGGGTCTCTGAGGGCGGTTTCACAGCGCTGCCTAAGAATCTCCAGCAGGTTCTTCCACACGGAGCCTTAGATGCTTTGGAGTTAGTTCAGCAATCTTGGACAAGCCCTTCCATCGCTGGTCTACCACCTCTGACATCGGGGCTGGTTGGTGCCCTTGCTTGGGATAGCGTGCGCGAAGTTGAGCACCTGCCAAACCGAAAACCGATGGCGTACCCGGTTCCCGTTCTCAACTTCATCCTGATGCGCAACCTGTTAGTTTTCGACCACCAATTGAGCCGCATCCAGCTGGTTTCAAACTTGTTCGTTGAAGGTCAAAACGAGCATGAACTTCGCCAAGACTACTTAGCAGCGATAGAGCAACTGCACCATCTCAAAACGCAGCTCGCAAGGGCAACAGCGACATACCTTGCTGAAGTTTCGCCTGTGTCTTCAGCAGAAGCCAACCCGAACCATACCCGCGAGACGTTCACTCAGGTAGTACAAAGGGCACAACGTCACGTGCAGGCCGGGGATGTCTTTCAAGTCGTTCTTTCGCAGCGATTTGACCGGGCTACAGAATCGACACCGCTAGACGTTTACCGAGCTCTTCGTTCGATCAATCCAAGCCCTTATATGTACCTCATCAATCTCGCAGATTCGTCAGGCGCGTATTCAATTGTTGGGTCATCGCCAGAAGCCTTAGTGAAGGTATTCAACAGCCAGGCGGTCATGCATCCAATCGCGGGTTCAAAGCCGCGTGGCAAATCATTTGAAGAAGACATCGAACTGGCCGAGAGCCTCTTGTCAGACGAAAAAGAGCGTGCAGAACACCTGATGTTGGTTGACCTAGCAAGAAACGACCTGCTCAAGGTATGCAAGCCGAAATCTGTGAATGTCACAGAGTTCATGAAAATACACAAGTTCAGCCACATTCAGCATTTGGTTTCGACGGTAGAGGGCAATCTGAATGATGAGTCGACGGTTGTGGATGTCTTCAGGGCTACTTTTCCTGCCGGCACATTGTCGGGAGCTCCAAAGCCGAGAGCTCTTGAGATCATCGACGAATTGGAGAGCGACAACCGTGGCTTGTTTGGGGGAGTCGTTGGGTACTTCGACTTCGCCGGTAATGCCGACCTGGCCATTGCCATTAGAACCGCGCTAATGCGAGACGGTGTCGCGCACGTGCAAGCAGGCGCAGGAATCGTTTTAGATTCAGACGCGACAAGCGAATTCAACGAGACAAAGAGCAAGGCTGCCGTGATCTTGCATGCGGTTGACGTTGCCGAGTCGTTAAGGCGCGTCTAAATGACCCGCAAACGACTTGTTTACTTGTCGGCCGTTCTCTTAGCCTTCGTCGCCATTCTGTCTATTCAGCCTTGGTTTGAAGTTGAACTGGCAACGGGAACTGAGCTGCTGATCGAAGGCAACGCGGTTTATCCTGCTGTTTCGGCAGCCCTGCTGTTTGACCTGCTTGCGATTGCACTTTTCTTATATCTGCAGAGCAGATGGGGAGCTGTCTTTCTCATAGCTGCAGCGTTGGCACTGTGTTGGTCGTTCGTGCCCACGGTGGCCGTATTACTCGGGGCTGACGCCGCCGTTCTCGAGCCCTTCGTCGCCAAGTCAACGGGAATCGCAAACTGGGTTGCCCAACTAGATGAGGTTGTCTTGAGTCATCAAACTACATTTAGCGGGTTGAGCGCTGTCGTTCTCGCAGCAATCGTCACACTTCTTCAGATTTATACGGCGCTCGTCTCAATGAAACGAGTACTTAGCAAAGTTCGAGAGCGTGCCGCAACAAAATCAACAAAGAGCCAAACCACAGGTGACAATTCGCAAGCACTAGAGCAGTCCCTTTGGCAAGAGACGAATCCGAACCACAAGTAAACTAGACACATCTAGAGAGGGCATAATGACTTCAGAAAACCCAAGCGACCCTGGACACGGCGACTCGATTGCTGCGTGGGTAGCGGTAATCATCATCATCATCGCATCGGGAGTGGCCACCTGGGCTTACTACTTCGACATGTTTGCAATCGTGTGGGCCTCTGGCCTAGTAGTTGTGCTCGGTGTGGTTGCCGGAATCGTGCTCGCTCGATTGGGCTATGGAATCAAAGGCAAGCGCTAAACATTCGTGCTTGAAGATCTCTATGCCGGCGCTGCAGAAG
>JBEDEQ010000031.1:0-7685 GCA_041175645.1 Actinomycetota bacterium
TCGATGCCGCGGTCTTTGATGAGCTGAACGACCGACTTGCGAGTGATGCCTCGCAAGATTGTGCCGTCGAGGCTCGGGGTTGCCACGTGGCCGTCTTTGTAAACGAAGAACAGGTTCATGCCGCCAAGTTCTTCGATGTAGGTGCCGGTTTCGGCATCGAGGAACATGACCTGCGAGCATCCCTGCTCATAGCCTTCGCCCTGAGCCTGCAGCGATGCGGCGTAGTTACCGCCGGTCTTGGCCTCACCGGTTCCGTGCTTGCCAGCGCGGGCCGAGTCAAGAGCGATCCAGATTGAGACCGGCTTGAGGCCACCGGTGAAGTAAGGGCCAACGGGGCTAGCGATGACGCGATATTCGGCGCGGTGAGCAGCGCGAACACCAAGGAAGTCTTCGGCAGCAATCTCGAACGGGCGAATGTAAAGAGTCTTCTCGTTCACCGGCTGCGGAACCCAAGCGCCGTCAACGGCAATTAGCTGACGTAGCGATTCAACGAACAGCTCTTCTGGCAGTTCGGGCAGAGCCATGCGGCGTGCGCTGGCCTGCAAGCGGCGGGCATTCTCGTAAGGGCGGAAGGTCCAGATCGAACCATCGTCATGACGGTAGGCTTTGATGCCTTCGAAAATCTCTTGACCGTAGTGCAGCACGGCGGCGGCTGGGTCCATCATGATCGGGCCATAAGGAATGACCTCGGCGCTAACCCAACCCTTGTCTTTCTCCCAAACGCAAACCACCTGGTGGTCGGTTCGGTATGCACCAAAGACCGGCGCTTCGAGAACGGCTTCGCGCTCGGCTGCGGGCAGCGGATGCTCGTTGCGAGTTACCTTGAATTCGAGTGTCATCGGCGTTGGCTTTCTGCTCTAGAGTCTCGCGAAAATGCTTTCGGCGACCTGGTCGGTGGTGCGCTTGGCATCACCGCGGGTGGCCAAATCGTCTGCTACCGCGCGCTCGATGCGAGCCGCTGCAACCGGGTTCTTGATGTGGTCGAGAAGAAGTGCTGCCGACAAAATTGCGGCGGTCGGGTCGGCCAAGTTCTTGCCCGCGATGTCTGGGGCAGAACCGTGCACCGGTTCGAACATGCTCGGGAACGCGCCATCCGGGTTGATGTTGCCCGAAGCACCGAGGCCGATACCGCCACCGATGGCAGCGGCTAGGTCGGTGAGGATGTCGCCGAATAGGTTGTCGGTGACGATCACGTCGAAGCGCTCAGGGTCGGTCACCATAAAGATGGTTGCGGCGTCGATGTGCAGGTAGTCGGTCTTGATGGCCGGGAACTCGGCGGCAACTCGGTCTACGGTGTTCTGCCACAACCAACCGGCGTGAACCAAAACGTTGTGCTTGTGAACGAGAGTGACCTTTTTGCGGTCGCGGTTGCTGGCGAGTTCAAACGCGTAACGCACCAAGCGCTCGACGCCAAACGCAGTGTTTACCGAAACCTCATTGGCCACCTCTTGAGGTGTGCCAACACGAATCGCACCGCCGTTGCCAACGTAAGGGCCTTCGGTGCCTTCGCGAACAACCACGAAATCAACGTTGCCTGGGTCGGCTAGCGGTGAGACAACACCTGGGTAAAGCTTGGTCGGGCGAAGGTTTACGTAGTGGTCAAAACTGAAGCGCAGCTTTAGAAGCAGTTGACGCTCGAGAATGCCCGACGGCACTCTTGGGTCACCAATCGCACCGAGCAGAATGGCGTCGTGTGTCTTGAGTGCCTCGAGGTCGGCGTCGGTTAGGGTTTCACCGGTTGCGAGATAGCGCCTTGCGCCTAGGTCATACTCGGTGGTTTTGAACTCGACACCTGAACCCACAGTGACGCGATTGATTGCCTCAAGGGCGATTGCGGTGACCTCTGGCCCAATGCCGTCGCCACCGATTACTCCGATGTCATAAACACGCGTCAAGATAATTCCTAAGTCGAGTCGGTTATCTCAACTTTAGTGCTTAGCCGTGAACCCGAGCCTTGAGAATCAGTGTGATTGAGGGCTTGAGTCCCTCTTTGGTTTGCACTTGACCGTCACGAAGTTCGCAAACCTCAACCGCAAGTGGCATCGATTCGCAGAACTGTTTCATCGAGGCAACCGAGGGCAGAACATCCGGGTTCTGAGGCCCGCCGAAACCGCCATTAAGGTTTTCGAGCGCGTGCCAAACACCAACTAGGTAGCCACCCGGCTTGATCTGACTAATGAGATTTTTCAGCGACGCGTTGAGCAAGGCTGCTGGCACCTGCAGGTAGGGCACGATACCTAAGTCCACTGGCGCAAGAGCCGATTTGAAATCAGCGCCGGATGCACACAGCGTGCTCACCCGCTCAGACACGCCGCGCTCGGCAGCAAATGCCTCGCACTTGGCTAAGCCGACTTCGCTGATGTCGACGTTCTCAACGCGCCATCCTTGTTCGGCCAACCAAACCGTGTTGCGACCTTCGCCGCCGGCTAGGTCAATCGCCAGACCGGGGGTCAGCCCTTCGCAAAGCTCAATCACAAAGCGGTTGGCGGTCTTGGTGTAGATGAAATCGTCGGTGTCGTACTTGGCGTTCCAGTAAGAAGGTGCAGCGACCGAAGAAGGTTGGGCTTTTGCCTTAGCCCGTGACCACAGCGAGGCCAGTTGCTGACGCAGCATCGTTCACGCTTCCTAGGTTGGTGACATTGTCGATTCCCATCGACTTCATGGTGTCTACCGCAGCGGCGGCTCGTGAGCCTGAGCGGCAGTAAACCAAGTATGTAGCGTTCGGGTCTAGTGTTGCGAGCTCATCCATGAACGACATGCCCTGAATGTCGAAGTTGACCGCGCCCTCTAGGTGACCGCTGGTGAATTCAACCGGGGTGCGCACGTCGATAACGGCAGCCACGCTGGCCATGTCTACCTTTTCGGTGGAACACGAGGTGAGGCTTAGGGTTGCGGTTAAGGCAACCAAGATTGCAGCTACAAGTTTGAAAATCTGTTTCACGATGCTCCTTTTGTTATACCCCCTAGGGTATACTAAAAACGAAGTCTTAAGCAAGGAGAACCGAATGCAGCTAGACCCAGCCGAACTAAAAGCTGCCCGTGACCGCCTGGTGCGAGTTCAGGGCCAAATTGGTGGGCTCGTCAAGATGATTGACGAAGGGCGCGACTGCACCGACATTCTTCACCAGATTTCTGCTGCCAGCACGGCTCTAACCCGCGCTGGTTTCTCGATCATCGCCACCGGCATGGCCGCCTGCTCATCAGATGACGCAGGGCAAGCCGACCGAGCGAAGCTCGAAAAAGCCTTTTTGTCGCTCGCCTAAACTCGAAACATAAATTCGAAACATAAATTCGAAAGGCGAAACGAAAATGGCTGCAGAAATCACAGTGTCTGACCTAGCTCTCGAAATCGAGGCCGGCGGTTGGGTGCTTGACGTTAGAGAAGACTTTGAGTTTGAAGACGGACACGTTCCTCAAGCTCACCACATTCCGCTGAACAGCGTGCCCGACCGATTTTCTGAAGTGCCTCAAACGCAGCGCATCTTCGTGATCTGCAAGTCAGGCCGTCGCAGCCAAACCGCCGCAGACTTCTTGGCCTCCAAGGGTTATGACGTGGTTTCGGTTGCCGGTGGCACCGATGGCTGGATTTCATCTGGCCGAGAGGTGTCGTACGAAGCCAGCCTCTAATTCGAAAAAGGATCATGGGACTCTTCGACAAACTATTCAAAAAAGCTTTCGAGTCGGTAACTCCAGAGCAGGCAAAAGAAATTAGCGACCAGGGCGCTTACTTCATCGATGTGCGCGAACCGCACGAATACAAGACCGGGCACGCGCCTTCGGCTGTGAACATTCCACTCGGTTCGCTCGATCGCAGACTAGGTAGCATTCCGAAAGAGCGCGAGATATTGGTTATCTGCCAGAGTGGTGCACGTTCGGCCAGCGCATCCGCGTTTCTAGCCAAAGCCGGTTACACCGTATTTAACGTAAAGGGCGGCACCATGAACTGGCGTCGCTCTGGTCAGCGCATCAGCAAATGACCCGCACGCTCATCATCGGAGGTGTCGCCGGCGGTATGTCGGCGGCAACCCGCCTTCGTCGACTCGACGAAAATGCCGAGATCGTTGTTTTCGAACAGGGTGAGCACGTTAGCTATGCAAACTGCGGACTGCCCTATTACCTGAGCGAAACTATCGACACCCGCGACGCCCTTTTACTGCAGACTCCTCGCAGCCTCTGGTCTCGTTTTCGCATCGACGTGCGGGTGCAACACCGCGTAGTTTCGATTGACCCAGCTGCTTCGAGCATCCAAGTTCTAAAACTCGCTACCGGTGAAACCACCACCGAGCGTTTCGATAACCTCATCATTTCGACCGGCGCGAAGCCTCGTCTGCCTGAGATCGATGGCATCGAGCGGGCTCTTACCCTGCGTGACGTAAGCGACGCCGACAAGGCCATGGATGCTCTCGCGAACTCCCCCAAAACCGCAGTGATTCTCGGCGGAGGTTTTATTGGTGTTGAGCTTGCTGAAAACC
Organism: Actinomycetota bacterium; assembly: GCA_041175645.1. Taxonomy (GTDB): domain Bacteria; phylum Actinomycetota; class Actinomycetes; order Actinomycetales; family Microbacteriaceae; genus Rhodoluna. The sequence goes on from JBEDEQ010000031.1 coordinate 4,473, forward strand.
TTGCGCACCGCGGTGTAAAAGCGACCATCGTTCAACGCGGCTCGCAACTGCTTGGCGGCTTCGACCCAGAGATGATCGAGCCGATGCACCAAAGGCTCGAAACCAATGGTGTCTCTTTGGTATTTGGTGCTGAGGCCGTCTCAATCGGTGAGTCAACCGTGACACTCTCAAACGGTGCCACCCTTGAAGCCGACATCGTTTTTGTCGCAGCTGGCGTGGTGCCAGATGTTTGGCTTGCCCGCGAGGGCGGCGTGGCAGTAGGCGCGACCGGTGGCATCAAGGTTGATGACCAGCAACGCACCAATTTCGACAACATCTATGCGGTTGGCGATGCTGTAGAAAAGCACGGAATGCTTAGCGGCGAGGCAACTCTGATTCCGCTTGCCAACCTGGCGAACCGCCACGGCCGATTGGTAGCCGATGTGATCGCTGGAGTCGCTACCGCGGCAAAGCCGAGTGTTGGCACAGCAATCGTTGGCGCTTTTGGCATGGTTGCCGCCATGACCGGCATGAACCAAGCTGCGGCTCGCAATGCGGGTTTCGACGCTGAGTCGGTTCACCTGCACCCAGGTTCACACGCTGGCTACTACCCAGGCGCCAAGCGTGTATCACTCAAGCTCACGTTCGAAAAATCAAGTGGACGAATCTTGGGGGCCCAGGGTATCGGTGAAGATGGTGTCGACAAGCGCATCGATGTGATTGCGACTGCAATGGCCGGCGGTCTGACCGTAGACGACCTAATGGATCTCGAACTTGCCTATGCTCCGGCTTATGGCTCGGCTAAAGATGCCATCAACCAGGCGGGCTACGTTGCAAACAACGTGCGCGCCGGTCGAACCACTGTGATTCACGCAAACGAACTTGAGCAGAACATTCACCCGGTGATCGATGTGCGCACCGCTAGCGAAAACGCTGCTGCGAGCATCCCCGGTTCGGTTTTGATTCCGGTTGATGAGCTTCGCGACCGTATCGCAGAGGTGCGCGATCTTGCAGCCAAAACCGGCAAGGTGATTGTGCACTGTGCAGTTGGTCAGCGTGGTCACACCGCGAGCCAGATTTTGGCAGGTCTCGGCGTGAAAGCGCTGAACCTATCGGGCGGATACACGACCTGGGCGTTTGCCCAAGCCGCAGCCGCGCGCGGTTAGTGAACGGTTAGGTCGATCGCCTTCATGGTGTCGGCCTCGATGGCAACGCGAACGCGCTCGAGAACTTCGGCCGGCACTGGTGAGTCAACGGTGATAACCGAAAGGGCCTTGCCACCTTTTTGCTGGCGAGCAATCTGCATTGCTGCAATGTTCACGCCAGCCTCGGCAAATGCCTGACCGTAGACAGCCACGATACCTGGGCGGTCGCCGTAAACCATGAGCACAAGGTGCTCGGCCATGGCCAGCTCTACCTCATAGCCGTTGATGGCAACAATCTTTTGGGCGAGCTTCGGTCCAATAACGGTTCCCGAAACCGAAGCGGTGCTTCCGTCGGCAAGCGTTGCCTTGATGCTCGTGACGTTGCGGTACTCGTCGCTGCGTGAGTCAACCACGAGCTTCACGTCTACTCCGCGCTGTTCCGCAAGCAGTGGTGCGTTCACATACGAAACCTGGTCGGTCACGGCGTTCTCGAAAAAGCCCTTGAGTCCGGCAAGTTTGAGCACCGAAACATCGTGGGCTGCGATCTCGCCGCGAACCTCAACCTCGATGGCTGCGACATTACCGCCAGATAGGCCGAACAAAATCTGTCCCATGTTTTCCATGAGCGAGATGCCTGGCTTTACCGAAGCGTCGATGTTTCCACCGGCCACGTTGACGGCGTCTGGTACGAGGTCACCGGCAAGAGCGAGTCGAACCGACTTGGCTACCGAGATGCCCGCCTTTTCTTGAGCCTCATCAGTGGATGCTCCAAGGTGAGGTGTCACGATGATGTTGTCTAGTTCGAGCAGCGGTGAACCTGTCGGCGGCTCTTGCACGAACACGTCGAGCCCGGCACCGGCGATGCGGCCAGACTTGAGCGCTGCATAGAGTGCGTTCTCGTCGATGATGCCGCCGCGCGAAGCGTTGACGATGCGTAGGTTTGGCTTGGCGATGGCGAATTGCGCTTCGCCGATCATCCCAGTTGTTTCTGGAGTTTTTGGAATGTGAATCGTGATGAAGTCGGCGCGCTTCATGGCATCTTCGAGCGAGACAAGTTCAACGCCCATCTGCTCGGCACGGGCCGGGGTCACGTATGGGTCGAAACCGATCAGAGTTGCGCCAAAGCCGCGCAGACGTTCGGCGACCAGGCTGCCGATTCGGCCGAGACCGATGATTGCGATGGTCTTTTCGTAGAGTTCGACACCGGTGAACTTCGAGCGCTTCCACTCGCCAGCCTTGAGTGAAGCGTTAGCGTCTGGAATGAAGCGCGCGAGGGCAAAGATGTGACCGATGGCAAGCTCTGCCGCCGAGATGACGTTGGAGGTTGGCGCGTTGACCACCATGACTCCAGCGGTGGTGGCAGCCTTGATGTCTACGTTGTCGAGGCCGACACCTGCGCGAGCGACGACTTTGAGCTTTGGCGCGGCGGCGATGGCTTCGGCGTCAACCTGTGTTGCCGAGCGAACCAAGATTGCGTCTGCATTGGCAAGGGCCTTGAGCAAAGCTGGGCGGTCGGTGCCGTCGACGTTGATTACGTCGAAGTCTGGGCCTAGGGCCTCGAGAGTTGCAGGCGAAAGTTCTTCGGCGATTAGAACGACTGGCTTAGACATGGTTTCCTTTGAAAGTGAATGCTCGAGTGGGGGTTCTGCGAGGGAGCAAGTAGCTACGACCTCGGAGCCTATTCACGAGTGTAGGCGAACAAAAACCAACCTCATGCATTGACTTTTTCAATAAGCGTGCGTTATCTTTCGATAAATGAAACAAGAGAAACCGGCACTGTCTCCCCTGCTGCGAAGCGACACTCAGGGGCTGATTTTGGCACAGCTGTTTATGAACCCAGACGAGGGGTTCAGCATCTCCGACCTGGCGCGCTTCGCCAGAACCAGCGTGCCGACGGCCATGCGTGAGGTCGATCGCCTGCTCGATGACCGCATCGTCACTGCCAAGACATTCGGTCGAGCAAAACTAGTTCAGGTCAACCGCACACATCTGCTCTTCGACTCGATAAAACAGATCATCGCCTACTCTTATGGCCCGGCTGCGGTGTTGCCGGCTGCACTTTATGGCGTGGATGGAATCGAACACGCGT
>JBEDEQ010000032.1:0-7650 GCA_041175645.1 Actinomycetota bacterium
CGCAACTTGCTGACCGTGTTGGTTAGTACCTGCTGGGCGTAATACTGCAGGTCAGAGTCAATCGTGAGCACAACATCCGAGCCGTTTCGAGCCTTTTGCGCGATAACCGCACTGTTGGGAATTCGAATGCCATCGGTTGCGCCACGTTCAAATGTTTCTTGGCCGTCGACACCAGCTAGGCAAGAGTTGTACTGTCGCTCGATGCCTGCGAGAGGTTCGCCATCGACACCCACGAAACCAAGCAGATTTCCGGCAACCGCACCACTCGGATACACACGCGCGAGTTTTTGGTCGTAGTAAATCCAAGGAATCTCGAGTTCCTTCAACTTGCTGTAGACAGAAGAGTTAACGTTCTTGGCGAGGTTTGCATAGTTTGAGGTGCCAGCAATCTTGGCCAAGACCTCTTCTTTGGTCATGTCGAGAATGGCGGCAAGCTCGGTTGCCTGCTGGTCTACCGAGATTTCTACAGAAGCGCCTGAAACCGTGCGCATGATGGGCTTGACGTTGATCGGCGCTGCATTGATGTCATAGCGGTAGACACTTCGAGCCAAAACGTTGCCGTCAGAATCTTCAATTGAACCTCGAAGCGCCGGCAATGTTCTTGTGACCGAACGCTTTTCTTTAGAAATTTTGTTGATTTCGGCGGCTCGAACTACCTGAAACTCAACTAATTTCCAGGTGAAGGCGAGAACGACAACCATAACCACCGCCATGAAAAGGCGAAGACGTTTGGCTGGGTTGCCGGGCTGCATGTAGCTCATTTAGCCCTCTTCTCGTTGCTTAGTTAGTTGGCGAGGCGAGTAGTCCCTCACCTGAAAACGCTACTTTAGTAGCCGTGGTTTGCGAGTTAGCGACATCCTTGACGGTCTGGGTTTTGACCGACTCGACCTTGGTCGCGGCAGCGGCCTTTGCAGCGGCCTTCGCGGCTGCTTGAGCAGCCTTGATTGCACCGAGGTCGGTTGTGCTCACCATCGCGCTGTTCGGAACAAGGTTTCGAGCAACCTTCACCGAGTCATTTGCCTTTGCGGCGGTTGGCGTGCCAATGATTTTCTGGTCACCGACGTTCAAGAAAACAGGGTTAGAGTTGGCCACCATGCCAAGGCCCTGAGCGGCGTTAGCTAGGTTCTGCTGAGATGACAATGAGTCAACTTCAGCCTTCAAAATCTCACTCGTGGTTCCCAATTCGTGCTTGTAGGCCTTTAGCTGGGCCAATTCATAGGCACCTTGGCTGATGAAGACACCGATCAAAAGCTGTACAAGTTGAATACCGACGAGACCAAGCACAACAATCAGTGGAATGGCCACCTTGGTGCTTCGAATACTCGGCACTGAAACCGACCTGGATGCTCGTGAAGATGGTCTAACTCCCGCTACGCCGAGGGTGCTCATGCTGCCTGCCTTATTTTTTCGGCTGCGCGAAGGCGAACCGATGCTGATCTTGGATTTGCTGAAATTTCTTGGTCGCTGGCCTGTTCGGCTCCGCGAACTACCAATCGAAGTGTTGGCGCGTGCTCTGGCAACTCGATTGGCATATCAAGCGGCGCTGACGAAACCGATGCCGCACCCAGTGCGCGCTTCACGATTCGGTCTTCGAGCGACTGATACGAGAGAACGAGAATTCGACCACCAACGCGAAGTGCGTCTAGCGCCTGTGGAACTGCTGCGCTGAGAGCATCGAGCTCACCGTTTACCTCGATGCGCAGTGCCTGAAAAACTCGCTTCGCAGGGTGGCCACTGCTTTTGCCTGGGATGAACGGAACAACTTTCACGATTAGGCCGGCGAGTTGCGTGCTGGTCGAAAAGACTTCATTCTTTCGTTCAGCCACGATTGCTCTGGCGATCTGACGGGCAAATCGCTCTTCACCGAACTCCTTGAAGATTTTGACCAGTTCGGGCTCGTCATAGTTGTTGACCACATCAGCGGCAGTCATGCCCTGGCTGTTATCCATGCGCATGTCTAGCGGGGCAGGGTATGAATACGCGAATCCGCGGTCTTTCTCATCGAGTTGCATCGACGAAACACCAAGGTCCATCAAAATGGCGTCGACTTCAACAAGGCCCAGCTCCGCGAGGGTCTCTTCGATTTGGTCGTAGACAACGTGGCAGAAGGTGACGCGGTCACCAAACGAGGCAAGGCGTTGCTTTGCAAGTTCGAGGGCGTTGGGGTCGCGGTCGAGACCGATCACCCTTAGGTTCGGAAAGCGGTTTAGAAAACTCTCGGTGTGCCCGCCGAGACCGAGGGTGCAGTCAATCATGATTGCGTCGCGGTTCTCGATGGCTGGGGCAAGCAACTCAACGCAGCGGTCTAGCATCACCGGTTCGTGTAGGTCTGAGATCTGCATAACTTCTCCGACTCCCCTGCCCATCTTCTAGAACCCCAACCGTGGTCCGACCTCAGGGAAGTAGGTCGGCGGTGACGGTTGAAGATCTAGCGGATGGGCTAGAAGATTCCCGGAATCACCTCCCCGTCGCGGTTTGAGAAGGCGGCCTCTTCGGCCTCTTGGTACTTGTTCCATGCCTCGGTGTCCCAGATTTCAAGGTGGCTACGAACTCCGATAAGAGTCAGGTCGCGACCGAGACCGGCATATTTGCGAAGAGCTGGGTTGATGTTGATTCGACCTTGACGGTCAGGAAGTTCGTTTGACGCACCGGCCAAGAAAAGGCGCAGGTAAGAACGCTGGGAGGCATTTGTCAGTGATGCCGCGTCGATGTTTTCAACGAGTTCGTTGAAATAGCCAGCTGTGTAGACGTAGAGGCAACCCTCTTGGCCTTTGGTGATGTAGAGCCCACCCTGAAAAAGGTCACGAAGTTTGGCCGGCAGAATCATGCGGCCCTTCTCATCGAGCTTTGGCTCGAAAGTTCCTGAAAACATGCTGACCTCCTTTCCCTTCCCTTTTGGTGCACTTTCATCCACTTTACTCCACTTATTCCCCAAAATCGCCGAAAAAACGTGAATAACTTCGATATCGATTAGGTAACAATCAGGTATTTATTGGCAATTACCGTGGTGGTGCAAAGTGGAGAGTTTTTTACGCTACACGACCAAACGGCCCCGGTCAAGAGAAAAGAAAAAGGAGCCCGAAGGCTCCTTTAGGTATAGAGAGAGGCTAAGTTAGCTGCTATTGATCCATGCGCTTGTTCCAGCGCTCTTCGAAGAAACTACCTTTGGTTTCATCTTTGGGCTTACTTGCCCCACTTGGGCTGACTTTAGGCCTGGCAGCAGCAGAAGGCGCGTCACCCTTGGTCTTGCCACCTTTCGAGCTGGTGGCCACCAGCACACCGGCAAGCATCAGGGCAAAGCCCACAACGCCGAAAACGGTCAGCTGACTAATCACAGCGAAGACGAGAACCGAAAGGCCGACAACGGCGAGAAGAGCGCCGCCTACAATTCGGGCCGCTGAATTGTTTGGCCCAGCACTTACTTTCGTGGCGAACTTTGCGTCGTCGGCATAGAGGCCGCGCTCAAGTTCTTCTAGAACCTTCTGCTCGCGTTCTGACAAACCCATGGGTGCCTCCGATTGGTAATGCGCAACTGTTCAAAGTCTAAGACCAGCAAGCAAGTTAGGCTATTCCCGTGAGTGAAACCAAGGTGCTTTTAGATCTAGTCCAACGCGAGCTAGACGGCTTTTGTGCTGCTCAAAAAGCCGAATTCACCGGCATCTCTGAAGACCTGAGCGTTCTTCTCGACTACACCAAAGAATTACTTGCCGGCGGAAAGCGATTCAGAGCACTGTTTTGCTACTGGGCATGGGTCGCAGCACTGGATGTATCGAGCACCCAACAAGACTCAGCTACTCGCGCGCGTTCAACCGAGGCCATGGTTGGCATCTGCTCTGCTCTCGAGATGTTCCACGGCGCTGCCCTAGTTCACGACGACCTACTTGACCAGTCAGACACTCGCCGCGGAGTGCCCGCTGTGCACAAGCGTTTCGAATCAATGCACAAACAGCACGGATGGGCGGGAAGCCCCGAACGTTTCGGCCAGGCAGGCTCGGTTCTGGTTGGTGACCTCATGCTGGCTTGGAGTAGCGAAATCTTCGGCAACGCCTTATTGAAATCTCCGAACTCTCAGATTGAATCAGCTTGCCGAGCCGAGTTTTCAAAGATGCGTATCGAGGTAATGGCTGGTCAATACCTCGATGTACTAGAAGAGAACGCCGCCCCGACCCGTGCGGTTGAAGAAGCTGTTGGCCGGGCAAACCGAGTGATTCTCTACAAGACCGCCAAGTACAGCATCGAGGCTCCGCTTTTGATCGGAGCCGCCTTCGCTGGTGCCGACCCAGCTGTGCTTCGCGGCCTGTCAGCTTTCGGTATTCCACTCGGAATGGCATTCCAATTGCGCGATGACATCCTCGGTGTTTTTGGCGACCCTGCTGTTACCGGAAAACCCGCTGGAGATGACCTTCGCGAGGGAAAGCGAACTGTCTTGGTTGGCCTCACCCGTGAATCGCTCACCCCGACGGTTGGCAAGATTTTTGACGAGCTTCTAACCCACCGCGAACTTGATGCCGAGCAGATTGCCTTCTTGCAACAAACCATCAAGGGGTCGGGCGCGCTGGCGAAGACTGAGGCAATGATTGAAGAATTGGCCAACGAGTCGTTACTCGCTCTAGATCAACTGCGCCTAGACCCAACTGCGATGATGCAGCTTCGAGAGCTGGCCGTGCGGGTAATTAACCGCCAGAGCTAACTACTGAGCTAAGAACTGCGCCGCTCGTCTGACCGGTGACTTGTGGCCAGCCAAGAGAGCCTTCATTGGAGTGCCGCCGTGCTGCTCTAGATCTTCGTTTTCGGTGTAAATCCACTCAACGGCATCTTGGATCTTCAACCCGCAGTCAATCAGCATCATGACGGTTCCGCGCAAACTGTGTAGCGGTTCGCCGTCGATGATGGTTTCGCGTGGAATGTACTTCTTGCCATCGATCTTCACCTCGATGAGGCTGTGGTCTTCGACATACCTGCGGATTTTTCCAACCGAGACACCCATGGCGTCGGCAGCTTCTTCAAAGGTCAGAACTTCTAGGTTCGAAAAGACATCATTCACACCTCAACATTGCCACACCCAAGAGCCTGTTAGGAATAGTTAGCTATGCGTGGCACGATATTGGTCTAGACGAGAAGAAGATGAACACTAGCCAGAACCAAGATCGCGTGATTGACGGACGTTACCGAATCATCCGCTCGTTAGCCGCAGGTGGCATGGCTCGGGTGTTCCTGGCAGAAGACACGCGTCTCAAACGTCAAGTTGCTGTCAAGGTCATTCACCCTCATCTGGCCGACGACGAAAGCTTCATCGCACAATTTCGCCAAGAGGCAATTTTGGCTGCGAACCTTAGCCACCCGAACCTCGTAAACGTGTTTGACCAGGGCACCGACTCCGGCAGTGCCTATCTGGTCATGGAATACGTGGCAGGTCAAACTCTGCGTCAAGTAATCAAAGAATTCGGCCCGCTTTCACCTAAACGCACGCTGGGTGTGCTCGAGTCAGTCCTGGCTGGTTTATCGGCCGCACACAGCGGCGGCATTTTGCATCGCGACATCAAGCCAGAGAACGTTCTTCTTGCCGACGACGGCAGAATCAAGCTGAGCGACTTTGGTTTAGCGCGGCCAATCTCGGCGCACACCGAAACCGATTCGGTCATTGGCACCGCCGCCTACCTCTCGCCTGAGTTAGCTTCGAGAGGCTTAGCGGATGCTCGCTCAGATGTTTATGCAGTCGGCATTTTGTGCTTCGAGCTGCTAACCGGAAAGCAACCTTTCACGGGCGATGTCGCGGCTGCGGTTGCCGCTCAGCACCTTAACTCGACCGTTCCGGCGCCGAGCACGCTGGTGCCAGGCTTGCCTGAATCGATTGACGAGCTGGTGCTCTGGGCAACCGAACGTGACGCAGAACTTCGACCAGCCAATGCAGGCGAACTCTTGGAGTTTGTGCGAAAGGTAGCCTCAGAACTTCGCGGCGAAGCATCCGCGCTAAAACCAACCGCAGGCAATCGCACCGAGGTCATCAGCCCACAGGTCGAGAATCAGAACCAAACCATGGTTCTCGATTCAAACGCAACCCAACTTCTAGAAGCATCTGCTGCCGACCAGCTCACGCAGGTAATCTCTGTGGATGGGCCGGTATCGAGTGATGAAACCGAGCTCCCGTTCAGCAGTTTTAATGGCGGTAAGTTTTGGCGCTGGGTTGTCTCGACCCTCTTGGTATTCGCTCTAGCAGCGGGGCTGGGTTGGTGGTTTGGCGCTGGGCCTGGTGCCCTTCGATCGCTGCCCGAGCTGAAGGGGCGCACCGTGGCTGCCGCCCAAGGCACGCTGACCAACCTTGGCCTAAATGTTGTGGTGGTGAACGAACACTCAGCCGATGTAGCACAAGGTTTAGTTACTCGCACCGAGCCGACCACCGGTTCGCTGGTGGCGTCTGGAACCGAACTGAAGATTTATGTGTCACTCGGCCCTGAACTCAAGGTCGTTCCGGTGCTTACCGGCCTCAACGTTGCAGAGGCAACGATCGAGATCACCAAGGCTGGCTTTAGCTTTGGGGGTGCAGATGCTTGGTTCAACGACGCCCCGGCCGGTCAAGTGTTTGACTACCTTGGCAGCGACAAGCAGAAACTGCCGGTTGGTAGCGACATCACAATCAACGTTTCACTCGGGCCGCTTCCGCTAGTTGAAAATCTTTCGCAAGATGTCGCTGTCTCTCTGCTTACTACCGCGGGGCTTACTGTGGCCGAGGTAAAGGCCGAATACTCAGACACTGTTCCGGCTGGCAACGTGATCTCTATGACACCGCAAACCCAACCGCTCGGTGAGTCGGGTTCGGTTTCACTAACTGTGTCTAAGGGAAGCGACAAGGTAGTCGTGCCAAAGGTGGTTGGCGAAACCATAGCCGCTGCAAAGTCTGCTCTCGAGGCCTTGGGTTTGCGAGTAACGGTTGACACTAATCAACTCAGTTCGCGATGGGGAATCGCAAAGGTGAAAAGCGCATCGGTTAAGGCAGGTACCACACTTCGCCGCGGCGACGCCGTGACGATTGTTTCTCGCTAGTAACTAGCGGTTGTTTCTCGCCAGTACTTAGCGCTTACCTAGAGCTTCGGCCACCAGGAACGCAAGCTCAAGCGACTGTGAGTGGTTTAGCCTCGGGTCGCAAAGCGACTCGTAACGCTCTTCGAGGGTGGCCTCATCAATATGCTCAGAACCACCAAGGCACTCGGCAACATCGTCGCCGGTCAACTCCACGTGAATTCCACCAGGCACGGTGCCAAGCGCACGGTGCACTTCGAAGAAGCCACGAACTTCGTCCATCACATCATCGAAGCGACGCGACTTGTAGCCATTCTTGGTCGTGATGCCGTTGCCGTGCATTGGGTCGGTGATCCAAAGGGGAGTCGCACCAGAGTCACGAACCGCCTCGACAAGTTTTGGCAACTCTTCGCGAATCTTTGGTGCACCCATGCGACTGATGAAGGTCAAACGACCTGGCTCGCGGTTTGGGTCGAGCTTGTCGATCAAATCTAGAACGTCTGAAGTTGAGGTGGTTGGGCCGAGCTTCACACCGATTGGATTACGCACGCGAGACATGAAATCTACGTGCGCGCCGTCAAGCTGGCGTGTGCGCTCCCCGATCCAAATGAAGTGACCGGATGTGTCATAAGG
>JBEDEQ010000033.1:0-7641 GCA_041175645.1 Actinomycetota bacterium
TCATTGCGAGTTTCATGATGTCTGCCGCAGTGCCCTGAATCGGGGCGTTCAATGCTGCTCGGCGGGCATTCTCACGGAGTTGGAAAATCGGGCTCTTCAGGTCGTCAAACGGGCGACGGCGACCGAAAGTGGTGACCGTGTAGCCGTTCAGTTTTGCGTGATCGACTACAGACGCCAAGTAGCGGCGCACTCCCCCAAATCTCGCGAAGTAATCGGCCATGAGCTCTTTGGCTTCAGCGTTGCTGATTCGCAACTGTTTAGCTAAGCCGTATTCACTAAGTCCGTAGACCAGGCCATACGACATGGCCTTTACTTTCGAGCGCATTGCTGCAGTCACGTCATTTGGGCTAACGCCAAAGATTCGAGCTCCAACGAATCGGTGCAGGTCTTCGCCAGTATTGAAAGCCTCGATAAGGCCGTCGTCTTCGCTGAGATGCGCCATAATTCGCATTTCGATCTGCGAATAATCGGCCGTGAGAAGGGTCTCGAACCCTTCACTAACCTCGAAGGCGTCTCTAATCTCGCGACCGCGTTCGGTTTTGATCGGGATGTTCTGGAGGTTTGGTGCTTCGCTTGAAAGACGACCTGTAGAAGTTCCGGTTTGAACGTAATTGGTGTGGATTCGGCCATCGGCCGCGATGGACTTATTCAGCACTTCGACCATTTGACGAATCTTTGTAACTTCGCGGTGCTTTAGAAGGGCCTCTAGAAATGGATGCTCGGTTTCTTCGAATAGCGTGTTCAGGGCCTCTGCGTTGGTAGAGAAACCTGTCTTGATCTTCTTGTTTCCGACCATTCCCAGGTCTTCGAACAGTACCGTTTGAAGCTGTTTTGGAGATGCAAGATTGATTTCTTTACCGATCAGCGCGAAACAGGCCAGCTCTGCTTCTCTGATTTCAATTGCAAGTTTCTCGAGTAAGCCAGTGAGCAATACCTGATTGACCTGCACCCCGGTGGCCTCCATTGTGGCAAGAACTCGACTAGATGGCTGTTCGATGGTTTCATAAACAGACTGCATGTTTTGCTGCTCGATTGATGCTCCGAGCTTCTTTGAGAGCAACAACGTCAACCATGCGTCGAGTGAGCAATCTACCGAGTCGTCAGGAATCAATTGGTTTGCGTCAGAGCGCTTGACTACTAGACCCAGATGCTCGAGCGCCAAATCATCGATTGCATAGCTGCGGCGAACAGGGTCAACAAGGTACGCCTCTAATAGAGGGTCATCAACCACGGCGCTAAGCGCGACACCCTGTTGCAACAAGGCGCGCTCGATGTCCTTAGCTCCGAAAATGGTGGCCGTCTCGATTGACCTCAGCCACTCTTGGGCAACGTTGGCTTCGCCTTCGTTGAGAGGGCAATATCTGCGCTCGGATGCTGTGGCTGCCCCTATCGCAAGGATGCGAGTCTCTGCCAATTCGAACGCAAGTGCAGCATCATTACCTTCAACGAAAGCCTTGAAATCACTCCAAGAGACAACAACCGATTCTGGTTGGCTGGGAACGTCGAACATGGCCGCTGCCGGTTCTTGGAAATCATCCTTGCTTGGTTCGTTCGCATCTTGCTCGGTCGAGTCGGAAGCCTTGGTTCCCCGAAGCCTTAGAACTCGCTCTGTCAACGATCTGAACTGCAAGTTAGCGAAAACTCGTTTTACTTCATCTTGGTTGACGCCTTCGATCTTGAGGTCGTCTAGTGTCACAGGTAGCTCAAGATCGCGCACAAGGCGGTTTAGTCGCCTGTTTCTAATCGCTTCCTGTTTGTGCTCACGAAGGCTTTCACCCACTTTTCCACCGATGGTGTCGGCGGATTCGAGAATCGCCTCGAGCGAGTGATGTTCCTGCAACCATTTCGCTGCCGTTTTTGGCCCAACACCCGGAATGCCCGGAAGGTTATCTGAGGTTTCGCCGACTAGCGCAGCTAAGTCTGAATACTGGTTGGCATGCACGCCATATTTGGCATACACGGCCTCATCGTTCATCCGAGCCAAATTCATGACGCCTTTGACCGGATAAAGAATTGTGGTGTTTTCAGAGATCAGCTGGAAGGTGTCGCGGTCGCCTGAAACGATGAAAACCTCGTAACCGGCATCGTCGCCCATTTTTGACAAGGTGGCAATTACGTCATCTGCCTCGTAGTTGACCTTAGTTATGGTGACTATGTTCATGGCTGCCAAAGCTTCGGTTAGAAGCTCGGTCTGACCGTTGAATTCAGGCGGCGTTTCGCCTCTAGTGCCCTTATAGGCAGGGTACTCATCGGTTCTGAATGATGATCGAGAAAGATCGAAAGCGACTGCCATGTGGCTTGGCTGCTCGGCTTGCAAAATGTTCAGCATCATCGAAATGAATCCGTGCACAGCGTTGGTGTGCTGGCCGGCCGATGTTTTGAAAGAATCAGGGCTCAGAGCATAGAACGCCCTAAATGCTAAGGAATGCCCATCAATGAGCAGCAAGGTAGGCTTGGCAAAAGCGTTCATAACGCAAGCCTAACCGTCATTCACACGCTAACTACGGAGCAAGATGTCTGAGAACAGTGCCAAATTGTCGCCAGCTGCTGCTGAGCTAATGAAAGAGCGTGGTTTAGGCGAACTTGCAGAACGCATGGGTATCAACTTGCTCGAACTAAGCGCTGAGCGCGCCGTGGCTACCATGCCGGTGGAGGGCAACAGGCAGCCACTCGGTCTGCTGCATGGGGGCGCTTACGTGGTGTTGGCCGAGACCCTGGGCTCTTTCGCTGCTAATGTCTGGGCGTTGCCAATGGGAAAGTACGCCGTCGGAATTGACATCAATGCATCGCACAGTAAATCGGCTACCGATGGTGTCGTAACTGCCACCTGCAGCTCGATTAGTTTGGGTAAGACACTCACACTTCACGAAATCGCTGTAGTTGACGCCTCAGGTGCGCGACTCTCGACAATTCGCATTACCAACCTTTTACGCGACCGGCGATCAGACCAGTAGTCGTTTCTACTCTTCTTCTAATTTTGGCTTGTCTTGCAATTGCTCGATAACCGTCTTGGCTACTTGGGCCATGGTTAGCCTTCTGTCCATCGAACTCTTTTGAATCCACCTAAAGGCGTCGGGTTCGTCCTTAACGAGGTTTTTGCTAATTAGAAGGCCTTTGGCCCGGTCGACAAGCTTTCTTGTCTCTAGGCGCTCGGCGAGATCAGCAATCTCTAGCTCTAAAGCATTCAACTGGGCGTGACGACTTAGAGCGATTTCAATAGCGGGCAGTAGGTCATTAGGCGAGAACGGCTTAACTACATAAGCCATAGCCCCAGCCTCGGATGCACGTTCGACTAGCTCTCGTTGGCTGAAGGCCGTTAGGAGCACCACCGGAATCTTTAGCGCGGAGATTTTCTCAGCCGCTTCGATGCCGTCCATTTTGGGCATCTTGATGTCCATAACGATCACGTCTGGTTTGTGCTCCGTTGCAAGCGCGACAGCTGCCTCGCCATCCCCTGCCTCGGCGACGACGTCGAAACCATACTCTTTGAGAGTCTCAACAATATCCATTCGGATAATTGATTCGTCTTCGGCTACTAGTGCGGTACGACGCGTTTGTTCTGACATGTTCGTTACTTTATAGGATGACAGGCACAAACTTGGGCTGAAACTTTAGATAGACTTGAAAAGGTTGTTTCGGCCGGAATGGCGGAACGGCAGACGCGGAGCACTCAAAATGCTTTGTCCGAAAGGGCGTGTGGGTTCGAATCCCACTTCCGGCACAATAAAAAAAAGCGGCGATCGATCTTGATCGCCGCTTTTTCTATTTGTTACTAACTTCTGCTGTAACCCGGTACCGCTGCATTCAAAGCGTCGCCTACCTTGTGCACGCGCAATGAGTTCGTTGAACCTGGGATGCCCGGTGGAGTGCCGGCTACGACGACAACTTCATCGCCGATCTGGCAAAGACCTTCGCGAAGAACAATTTCGTCTACCTGGTGCATCATTGCGTCGGTGTGGGTAACCTTCTCAACCAAATAGGTCTCTGATCCCCAAGACATGGCTAGACGGTTACGAGTTTCAACGCTTGGCGTAAAAGCAAGGGTTGGAACCGATGACCGGAGGCGTGAAACTCGTCGGAACGAATCTCCGCTCTCGGTAAAGACGCAAACGTACTTTGAACCGAGTAGCTCAGCGATCTCAACTGCAGCGAGTGAGACAGCGCCAGAATGAGTGTGCGGACGAGTACCCAGTGGTGGAATGCGATCCATTCCGTTCTCTTCGGTGGATTCAACGATTCGGGCCATAGTAGCAACGGTTTCGACCGGGAACTTGCCCACCGAGGTTTCACCAGACAGCATGACGGCATCTGCACCATCTAGAATCGCGTTTGCAACGTCGCTCGCTTCTGCTCTCGTTGGGCGAGCGTTTTCGATCATCGATTCGAGCATTTGGGTTGCGACGATTACCGGCTTAGCCCAACGACGAGATAGTTCGACCGCGCGCTTTTGAACAAGAGGTACTTGCTCAAGTGGGAGTTCGACGCCGAGGTCGCCACGGGCTACCATCACGCCGTCAAATGCGTCGATGATCTCTTCTAGTGCTTCAACGGCTTGAGGTTTTTCAACCTTGGCAATGACCGGAAGGAACTTGCCTTCTTCTTTCATGATTTCGTGCACGCGAACAATGTCAGAAGCGTTCCTTACAAAAGACAGCGCGATGATGTCTGCACCAAGCTTGATCGCCCAGCGTAGGTCTTCTTCATCTTTTTCTGAGAGCGCAGGCACATTTACAGCGACGCCTGGCAGGTTGATTCCCTTGTTGTTGCTAACTGGGCCCGGCACTTCGACAACCGTGGTCACCGTTGTTGCCGTTACGTCTGTGGCGCGAAGGCCAACTTTTCCATCGTCGATCAGTAGTTGATCGCCAACACGCACATCGCCTGGAAGGCCTTTGAATGTAGTTCCACAAATGTTTACGTCACCCTGAATTTCATCAATGGTGATCTTGAAGGTCGCACCCTTTTCGAGCATGACGGGGCCATTCGCGAATCGGCCGAGACGAATCTTTGGTCCTTGTAGGTCAACAAGAATGCCGACCGCTTTACCGCTGTCTGCCGCTGCCTTGCGAACGTTGTTAAAGACCTCTTCGTGAACGTCGTATGACCCGTGGCTTAGGTTCATGCGTGCTACGTCGACGCCAGCCTCGATGACGGCGCGAATCTGCTCGTAGGTCGAAGTTGCTGGCCCAAGTGTCGCGACAATCTTTGCGCGTCTCATCATTTCCTCATTCTTGTTCTTGGTCTATTTAGACCCCGAGAAACAAACCTCAGCTGTAGACCGAGATTGGTTGATCGGTTGGTTTTACCGGAGCTGGCAGCTCCGTACTTCCTTCTAGGTATGCGTCAATTGCCGCAGCAGCCGCTCTTCCTTCAGCGATTGCCCAAACAATGAGGCTTTGGCCTCGACCAGCGTCGCCGGCCACGAACATCCCAGAAATGTTGGTTTCCCAACGTTCATTGCGATTTATGTTGCCACGAGAATCGACTATCGCATGTGCTTGCTCTTCAAGCGTGTCGCTCTCGACACCGGTGAAACCGAGGGCCAGAAGCACTAGATCGGCTTGCAAAATCTGCTCAGTTCCCGCCTTTGGAACTCTCTTTCCGTCGACGAACTCTGTTTCAGCAACTTTGATGCCGGTAACTTTTCCGTCTTTACCTACAAAGCCGACGGTAGAGGCCAAATACTTGCGTTCTCCAAACTCTTCGTGTGCGCTTGCAACTTCGAAAAGTGTTGGGAAGGTGGGCCATGGTTGGTCATCGCGGCGTTCAGAGGCAGGTTGGGTACCAATTGCCAGGGTTGTTACCGAAGCAGCTCCCTGTCTGGTTGCAGTACCTAGGCAGTCAGCGCCAGTGTCGCCGCCTCCTAGAATTACTACGTGCTTTCCTGCAGCCGAGATTTGGTCGGCAACCGTGTCGCCCGCGACTGTCTTATTTGCCTGCGTTAGATACTCCATAGCGAAGTGCACACCGTCGAGATCGCGGCCTTCTACAGGTAGGTCGCGGGGTTTTGTGGCTCCCGTGGCGACCAGCACTGCGTCAAAGCGACGCTGAAGCTCTTGCCAGGTGATGTCCTTGCCAATCTCGACACCAGCCCTGAAGCGAGTGCCTTCGGCCTCCATCTGCTTGATGCGGCGCTCTAGGTGGATCTTCTCCATCTTGAAATCTGGGATGCCGTACCGCAGTAGGCCGCCGATTCTGTCGTCGCGCTCGTAAACCGCTACAGTGTGACCAGCCCGCGTCAATTGTTGAGCGGCTGCCAATCCTGCCGGGCCAGAACCAACAACCGCAACAGTCTTACCGGTTAGGCGTTCTGGTTGATGTGGCTGCACGAAGCCGTTGTCAAAGGCGTCGTCGATGATTGAGACTTCGATCTCTTTAATGGTGACTGCAGGTTGGTTGATGCCAAGCACGCAGGCACTCTCGCATGGAGCTGGGCAGAGGCGGCCGGTGAACTCCGGGAAATTGTTTGTTTTGTGAAGTCGCTCGATGGCAGATTTGTTGTCTTCACGCCAGGTGAGGTCGTTCCATTCAGGAATTAGGTTTCCAAGCGGGCAGCCTTGGTGGCAGAAAGGTACACCGCAGTCCATGCATCGAGACGCCTGAGCTGTGATTACTCCTTTGTCGCGTCGCTCATAAACCTCTTTCCAGTCGAGGATGCGAACTGGGACTGGTCGACGAACGGCGGTTTCACGATTGGTTACTTTCAGAAATCCACGAGGATCAGCCATTTGTAACCTCCAAAATTCTCTTCCACGTTTCATCACCGTCAGGGTTCAGGCCAGAAGAAACCGCCTTTTCACGAATTTCAAGAACATTTGCGTAATCGCGTGGTAGAACCAAGCTGAAGTCTTCAGCGGCGCTGTCAAAGTCAGCGAGAAGGCGTTCCGCAAGAAGTGAATCCGTGGACTTCTGGTACTCCTGCAACACCGACAACAAAAGTTCTTTTGATGAGTCGTCTAATGAGAGAAGTTTGAGTTCACCGTTGGCCAAGGCTTCTGGGTTCACTCTGTCGGCGCGGAGCTTGTAAACAAAGGCCCGTCCACCAGACATTCCAGCACCTAGGTTGCGCCCTGTCTTGCCAAGAATTACCGCGACGCCACCGGTCATGTACTCAAGTGCGTGATCGCCCACACCCTCGACTACGGCTATTGCCCCAGAGTTTCTAACTAGGAAACGCTCCCCCACGATGCCGCGGATGAAGATTCTTCCACTCGTCGCTCCGTAACCGATTACGTTGCCTGCGATGATGTTTTGTTCGGCTGCATAGCTGCTACAGCGATCTGGTCGAATGCTAATCTGACCGCCTGAAAGGCCTTTGCCGACGTAGTCATTAGCGTCGCCTTCCAGGGTGAGCGAAATTCCACGGGGAACAAAGGCACCAAACGATTGCCCGGCAGCACCGCGAAGTCGAATGTCGATTGTACCGTCAGCTAGCCCATGCTCGGCGTAGCGTTTGGTGACCTCATTGCCAAGCAAGGTGCCGACGGCCTGGTCGACGTTTGAAATCGGTAGTTCGATCGATACCTTCTGGGCATCTTCAAGAGCCGGATTGGCTAGTTCGAGAAGTTTGAAGTCGAAGTGCTTTTCGAGTTCGTGGTCTTGACTGCTAACTCTGCGTCGCGGTGAGTCAGTTGGAACACT
>JBEDEQ010000034.1:0-7592 GCA_041175645.1 Actinomycetota bacterium
CGCGTCTTGGCTGTCTCGCACGGCGCTTTCATTCGCAAGGTGGTTCGCGTAACCAGCGACAAGCAGTTACCGCTGGAGGGCCAAAGGTTTGGTAACGCTTCGCTGAGCACTTTCAAACACGAGAGTGAGAGCTGGAGAATTCTGAACTTCAACCCAGAAACGCTCGTCTAGTCGCCAGGCGTAAGCTCGTCGATGAGGTCCGAAATGACCTGCGCCGAGGCATCCCAGCTGAACTGATTCGCGCGGTTTAGGCCGACTTCACGCAGCTCAAGCAAACGTTCGGCAGAAAGTCGATTGACAGCATTGGCCAATTCTCTTGGGCTTGAGGGTTCAAAGAATTCGCCGGCTGCACCAGCCACTTCACGAAAAACGGGGATGTCGCTGCACAACACCGCCGTACCGCATGCCATTGCCTCAATCAGCGGAATGCCAAATCCTTCATCGATACTGGCTGAAACAAAGGCTGTTGAGTTGCGCAGCAATTGGGCGTACTCGACGTCAGAGAGCCCACCGAGAAACTTGACCCTCGAAGCAGCCTCGCCTGCAAGTCGAAGCAGACGATTTTGAACATCAGCGCTAGCCGGAGACACCAGATGCAATTCGAAGTCGGGCAGCTCTTGCAAGGCCCGCACGATCGTCTCGACACCCTTGTATGGCATGTAGCTACCGGCATAGACCAAAGATTTGGAGCCGCTAGCGCTTGAAGTTGCGGCATTTCGCGAGCTGAACACTTTGATATTGATAGCGGGACTCGCTATTCGAAGTGGCTTGCTTGCTGGCCACAATCGCGCACGCTCGATGTCTTGCCTGGTGGTTTCGCTAACCGTTACGAGAGCGTCACTCTGTTTCAAAAGCCATCGCTGCGGCCAGAAACCCGAGTGATAGAGACGCCAAATAGCGCGCACTGCCAAAGGCAAAAAGGTTGGCGGTTTTGGTCTGCGGTAGTAGATCAGATCGTGCACGGTTGAGATGAGCTTGTATCGGCGGCCGAGACCAGAGGTAGTTTGCATTGGCGAATAAACAATGGTCGCACCGGCGCGATTCAGACGTCGCGCTAAGGTCAACTCTCGAACACTTGTGGGGTCGTTTACCAAAATGTAGGCGGTTCCAGGTGGCAGTGATTGCAGTTGCTGCTCGCTAGACACGAGCGCTGTTATCGGTCTTTTTCTACTCAGGGCAGTAAAGATTTGTTCGCTATAGCGAGTTATGCCGTCCATGTTTGCGGGCCGAATGAACCGACAATCGAAAAACACCGTCATGACTCACCCGCGAATCGTCCAATTGCTTGCGCAGCGAGTTCTGGCGCTTCGTAATGCACCAAATGGCCAAAGCCTTCAAGAATTTCGAACCGCGCCTCTTCAACGAGTTCGGCGTAGCGTTTGACTTGCTCGATGCCGGTAATAACGTCTCTTGACGATCCAATTAGTAGCTGCGGGGTTACCTTTGCGCGAGCCAACTCGAGCGAAAGCGAGGTGGCGAGTTTTGAGTGCTCGGCTAGGGAGCGCAGATTGGCAAAACTGCTGAAGTGCTCGCGATGTTGCGCGAAGACCCAGCGACGAACATCCGCCCCGGCTTTGCTTGCAAGGCCAAAAGACATGGTGTCTACCAAGATGCGCGCCGAACAAAGCCTTCTTCCCCAGGTTTCACCAAGAGCTTCACAAAGGCCGTAGAAAGCGGTCGTCAATCGAGACGATATTTTCTTAGCGCGGCTCGTGTCGAGTTCAATGACTGGGTTGATCAAAACTTGGCGGATGCCCGCGGCGGCAGGCGCGCCAGAAACCAACAGCGTTCCGTAAGAATGCGCGACAATCGCATCTGGTTTGAACTGGTCGATAAGTTCTTCGAGCCAACCGTGGAGCGCTGCTAAATCTTGCCCGCACCGCAGCGGCTCTGAGCGCCCGAAGGCGGGAAGATCGGGCACGATGCACTCGTAGCTTGGCAAAGCTCCAACGATCGCCTCAAGCCCGTGGTGGGTGCCTCTGATGCCGTGTATAAAGAGCAGTCTTTTGGGTTTGCCCGTGTTGGCTGTGTAGGTGGCAATGTACGTGCTCGCTCCCCCAGTTTGCGTCTGCAAAACCTTTTTTCGGCTTTGCGCCCGATTCACGAGTTCTGGTGCGAACGCCATCGCTAAACCGAGAAGTACTTCGCTTCGGGGTGGTGCAAGACCATGGCGTCGGTGGACTGCTCCGGGTGCAACTGCAACTCTTCTGAGAGCGTTACCCCAATGACCTCAGGCTTCAAGAGCTCGACGAGTTTGATTCGGTCTTCGAGCTCTGGGCAGGCGGGGTAACCGAACGAGTAGCGAGCGCCACGGTAGTCAAGTTTGAAAAGGCCTTCGACCTCAGCTGGTTCTTCGTTAGAGAAACCTAGGTCTTCGCGAATTCTCGCGTGCCAGAACTCGGCTAATGCCTCGGTCAACTGAACCGACAGCCCGTGCAGTTCGAGGTATTCACGGTATTCGTTGCGGGCATAAAGTTCGGCTGCGGCTTCTGAAACCCGGTTGCCCATGGTGACGAGCTGAAACGGTACGACGTCGATCTTGCCCGATTCTTTCGAGGCTACGAAGTCGCTGAGGCAAAGGTGACGGTCACGCGCCTGTCTCGGAAAACTGAACCGCGTACGTTCGGTGAACGCTTCAGGAGCATCTGCGCCCTCTTGAGGATGATGCAAGATGACTAGATCGTCACCGTCGCTGTAGGCCGGAAAGTAGCCGTAGACGACGGCTGCTTCTAGCAGACTGTCGGTCTGGATGCGCTCCAGCCAGGCTCTAAGGCGAGGTCGACCCTCGGTTTCAACCAACTCTTGGTAACTTGCTCCGTCGTCGCCGCGACCAGGCTTCAAACCCCACTGGCCCATGAACGTGGCGCGTTCGTCGAGGAACGATGAGTAGTCGCGAAGTGGTATGCCCTTGACCACGCGTGTACCCCAGAACGGTGGAGTCGGTATGGCATTGTCTTCGGCGACATCAGAGCGCTTCGGCAAATCTTCGGGCGCGGTTCGCTCGAGCAGGTTTCCACGAGGGGTCAACCTCGATTTCAGCTTCGGTAGCTCAACAGCTTCGCCGCGTTTTTGGCGCACCAGCGCATCCATGAGTCTTAGACCTTCGAACGCGTCTTTCGCATAGCGAACCTCACCGTCGAAAATCTCTGCAAGGTCTTGCTCTACGAATGCGCGAGTAAGCGCAGCCCCGCCGAGAATCACTGGCCAGGTTTCGGCAACGCCGCGCTGGTTCATCTCTTCGAGGTTTTCTTTCATAATCTGAGTCGACTTCACCAGAAGCCCGCTCATGCCGATCACGTCAACCTGGTGTTCTTCGGCAGCCGAGAGAATGTCGTTGATCGATTGCTTGATACCGATGTTTACGGTGTCAAAGCCGTTGTTGCTGAGAATGATGTCGACTAGGTTCTTGCCGATGTCGTGCACGTCACCGCGAACTGTAGCCAGCAGAATCTTGCCCTTGCCGGAGTCTGCGGTTTTCTCGATGTGTGGTTCGAGATGCGCGACGGCTGCCTTCATAACCTCGGCACTTTGCAGCACGAATGGCAGCTGCATCTCGCCCTTGCCAAAGAGTTCGCCAACGACCTGCATACCCGGCAAAAGGTGGTCGTTGATGATTTGAAGTGCTGGCCATGGCTGCGCGAGGGCTTCGTCGAGGTCTGCCTCTAGGCCTTTCTTTTCGCCATCGATAATTCGTCTGGCGAGTCGTGCGTCAAGCGGCATAGAAGCCAACTCGGCCGCCCTGGTTAGCTTTGCCGATGTTGAGTCAACGCCCGAGAAGGTGTCGAGCAGCTTGGTTAGCGGGTCAAAGGTCACGTTGCCATCGGCGTCATACTCTCTACGGTCGTAGATGAGGTCTAGGGCGACTTTGAGCTGCTCCTCGGGAATCTGTGCCAGCGGCATGATGCGCGCGGCGTGAACGATTGCTGATGTCAGACCAGCTTGAACACATTCGTGCAAGAACACCGAGTTTAGAACGTGACGGGCTGCCGGGCTCAGTCCAAACGAAATGTTAGAGATACCCAGGGTTGTTTGAACACCTGGGTAACGCTCGTTCAGGCGGCGAATGGCCTCAATGGTCTCGAGACCGTCACGCCGTGTTTCGTCTTGCCCGGTTGCAATCGGAAAGGTCAGGGTGTCAACGACAATGTCGTGAAGACTCATGCCCCAGTTTGAAATCAGGTCTTCGATTAGTCGGCTGGCGATTGCAAATTTGGTATCGGCAGTTCTGGCTTGGCCGGTTTCATCGATGGTCAACGCCACGACAGCAGCACCGTGCTCTTTGACAATCGGCATTATCTTTGCGAAGCGAGAGTTCGGCCCGTCGCCGTCTTCGTAGTTGACCGAGTTGATCATTGCTCGCCCACCGATGCACTCGAGTCCGGCTTCAAGCACAGCAGGCTCTGTCGAGTCAAGAACGATTGGCAGAGTCGTTGCAGTTACCAAGCGAGAGACGAAATCACGCATGTCGCGCGCCCCATCGCGGCCGACATAGTCGACACATACGTCGAGAGTGTGTGCGCCCTCACGGGTTTGAGACTTTGCGATCTCGATGCATTCATCCCAGTTTTGGCTCAGCAGGGCATCCCTGAAAGCTTTTGAACCATTAGCGTTCGTGCGCTCACCGATCGACAAGTAGGTCATGGTTTGGTCGAACGGCTGGTGCTGGTAAAGGCTGGCGAGTCCAGGCTCATCGACCCATGTCGGTCGCTTCGGCGTTTGACCTTTCACAGCCTCCGAAAGAGCGCGGATGTGCGCTGGCGTTGTTCCGCAGCATCCGCCAACCAAGCCTGCGCCGTACTCCTTGATGAACTGCTGCTGAGCCGCGGCAAGTTCGACATCGGTTAGCGGATAGTGTGCTCCGTCAGAAGTCAAAATAGGCAAGCCGGCATTGGGCATGACAACCAATGGAAGTTTTGAGAATTTGGCGAGATAACGAAGGTGTTCGCTCATCTCGGTTGGGCCAGTTGCGCAGTTGAGGCCGATGGCGTCGATACCGAGAGCTGATAGCGCGGTGAGCGCCGCTCCGATTTCTGAGCCAAGAAGCATTGTTCCGGTGGTTTCGATGGTGACCGAAACGATGATTGGAAGCTGGATTTCAAGTTGAGTCATTGCCCGCTTAGCGCCGACGATGGCGGCCTTTGCCTGAAGCAAGTCTTGCGCGGTCTCGATCAAAATCGCGTCGCAACCACCTCGAATCAGCCCTCGGGTCTGCGTTTGGTATGCGTCGCGCAGTGTGCGGTATTCGGTGTGAAGAAGGGTCGGCAACTTTGTGCCAGGGCCAACCGAGCCAAGCACCCATCGGGGTTCTTCAGGTGTTGAGAACTCATCGGCCACTGCCTTGGCGATCTGTGCGCCCGCCTCGGCGAACTCTTCGATGCGACTTTCGATGCCGTACTCGGCAAGGTTGGCGAGGTTCGCTCCGAAGGTGTTTGTTTCGATCGCCTGTGAACCGGCAGTAAGGTACGCGCGGTGAATGTCAGCAACGATGTCTTTGCGGGTTACGTTCAAAACCTCGTTGCAGCCTTCGTGCCCCTCAAAGTCTGCAAGTGATGGCCCTGCGGCCTGAATCATGGTGCCCATTGCGCCATCGGCCACGACAACGCCATTGGTTATGGCGTCGATCAGCAGTCTCGATTTGGTTGGGTACATAGACCTCCAATTCTACCCGCCGCCTAGCGGTAAACTTTTCGGGTAACGGGCACCGTAGCCCCCACTATTCAAACCATTTAGGGGCAAACATGAGTGCGATTGTCGAGGCACTGAATCGCCGAGCAAACGGCGGTAAACCTACTCTGTCTTTCGAGTTCTTTCCGCCGAAGGATGATGCCGGGTTCGTAACCCTCAACGACTCTTTTGATCAGCTTCAAAAACTCTCGCCAGACTTCGTGTCAGTCACATATGGTGCCGGTGGTTCGAACCGTGAGCGTTCGATCGCTGTTGTCGAAAACTTCTCCAGCAGAGTTGCAACCATCGGGCATCTGACCTGCGTTGGCGCGACCAGGCAGAGCACACAGGCCGTAATCGAGCAGTTTGAGCAAGCCGGCGTGGCGGGCATCCTGGCTATTCGAGGCGACAACCCAGCTGACAACCCTGATGCATTGAGCCAAGGCGAACTAAAGCGCGCAGTAGAGCTGGTTAGCCTCGCCCAAGAGTCGTCGTCGTTGCCGGTTGGCGTAGCAGCGTTTCCTGAAAAGCACCCCGAGTCGGTCGACATTGCGGCCGATGTGCGTGTACTCAAAATCAAACAGGATGCTGGGGCGAAGTTCGCGGTGACCCAATTGTTTTTCGCGGCGTCTCACTACGTCGAACTAGTGGATGCTGCGCGTGAGGCTGGCGTCACTATGCCGATCCTGCCCGGGCTCATGCCGATTGCCAACGCCAAGAATGCTTTGCGTATGGCTCAACTCAGCGGTGCCTCTGTGCCAAAGGATTTGCACGACCGACTCCTCGGCGCAGTAGATGATGAGGCGGCTCGTGAAATCGGCATGGCTTACACGGTGCAGTTTGGTCGTGAATTGCTTGCCGCGGGGGCACCCGGTTTGCACATCTTTGCCTTGAACCAATCAAAGGCGGCGACCAGAGTTGCTCAAGAAGTCGGCCTCGCTTAGCGATATGGCCTTTCTTGCCTGAGGCTCATTGTCTGCGCATCGGGTTAGTCTTTCTCTCGTGAACGACGCTCTTTTCGACCTGCCTGCTTCTCCCCTACCCGATTGGGCTAAGAAGCTCGCAGTTTTTGACCTTGAAACTACCGGCCTCGACCTTCGTGAGGCACGCATAGTCACCGCCTGTGCAACGACTATTGACGAAAACGGCCAAATCGTCGGCGATGAGATTGAGTGGTTGGCTGACCCTGGCATTGAGATTCCCGCCATGGCTGCTTCGGTACACGGTGTAACGACCGAGAGAGCAAGAGCCGAGGGGCGACCCGCTGCCGAGGTTGTCGCCGAGATTGTGGCAAAGTTACGCAGTTTCTTTGAGGCAGGCATTCCCGTCGTTGCCTACAACGCTCCATATGATTTCACCATTCTTCGTGAAGAAGCTAAACGCTACGGAATCGAACCCTTGACCAATCCAATGCCGGTTATCGACCCGCTGGTAATAGACAAATTTCTAGATCGCTACCGTTCGGGCAAGCGCAGGCTCGAAATCACCGCAGAGTTCTATGGAGTTGAACTGCTTGACGCCCACAACGCAACTGCAGATGCCGTGGCCGCTGGTCGAGTGGCTCAAGCGGTAGCAAGAAAGTTCTCAGACCGCCTGTCGATTGATGCAGCCACGTTGCACTCATTACAGGTTGGCTGGAGCAAAGACCTCGATGAGAGCTTCGCTAGATTCATGACCGAGAAAGACCCAACTTTCAAAACCACCATCGGCTGGCCAGAAAAGCCCTAAGTCGCCTTGAACAAACAAAAGACCCCCGCAAATTCGCGGGGGTCTTTTCTTTTGAAAGTTGTTATGCGCCGAAGCCCTTGTAGCGGGTGTTGAACTTCTCGACACGGCCGGCGGCATCCATGATGCGCTGCTTACCGGTGTAGAACGGGTGCGAAGCCGACGAAATTTCAACGTCGAAAACCGGGTAGGTGTTGCCGTCT
>JBEDEQ010000035.1:0-8488 GCA_041175645.1 Actinomycetota bacterium
GGCGAAACTGCGTTCAGCGAAGAAAGACCAGAACCGTCTTTGATTACCAATGAACTGGTGTCGAGGTTGGTGCTGGCCAAAGCCTTCTTGAATGCGATTCCGATCGAAGCGAACGAACCGTCGTAGCCCTGGTTTAGAGCCACGAGACGGGCCAGATACTCGGCCTCGGTGTTGTCTGACTTCTGAAGCATGTGGCGAATCCACTTGTCGATGGTCTGCGATGAAACCTTGGCGATTTCAACTGCGTCTGCTGGCAGCTCGCCTTCGACAACGGTCGCGCCGGTGGCGATGGTGCCGAGAGCCTTCTTGAACTTGGCTCCGGCGTTGGCTACCGGCTTGGTTGAACGCGGTGAGGTTTCTGCCGAAGGCACTTTGCGGTCGCCGTCAACCTGAAGTGCCGTAACTTCGCTCATGTAGCCCTGAGTTTGCTCGCTTCGTGCCCACGAAGATTCCCACTTGGATGCTGCGCCGCCGCCAGCGAAAAGCGTCGAGTCGAGCACAATCTTGGTCACGGTAAGGCCGTTAGCGACCGACCACTCGTTTACCTTGAGCGCAAGCGTGCTGAGCTTTGGAGCGTTCGCATAAACCGACTGCTGCCCTGCAGGAAGAGCCGAAAGGGTTGGGTCACCTGCGCCGACGAGAATCACGGTTCCTGGCTGCGCAGGGTCGGCGTAAACCTTGGTCTCAACCACATAGTTAGGGCCAAGGGTCTGTAGTGCGGCTGCAGCGGTTAGCACTTTCATGACCGAGGCGGTCGCAGCCGGCACGGTTGAGTTGCGGTCGAAGAGAACTTCGTTTGTGCCAGCTTTCAAAACCACGGCAGAAAGGTTGCCGAGTTCTGGAACGGTGCTTAGGTCAGCAACCGAACAGGTACGGGCGTTGCTGGCTGAAGCACTTGGCGTTGCAGTCTGTGACGCAGAAGTCGAGGGCGTGTTGGTTGGGTTGGCCACCGGAGCGCCGAAAGATGACGCGACGATGAGCAAAATTAGAGCCATCAGACCGCTACCTGAACCAATTGCCACTTGCTTGAAGTAGGCAAAACGCGGTTTGTTCTCGGTCAAAATCGCTCCTCGATTAGGCATGTGGCTGGGCTCTGATGCACTCAAATGAAAGCAAGCAGGCCCCTAAGTCTGATTTTAGTCGCGCTTGCTGAGCGTAGGCTTGAGTTATGAAGTTCACACAACGTCTAACTGTCGCAGTAATCGCAGTTACCCTAGGTCTGGGCCTAAACCTTGCTGCAGCATCCGTGGCTTTTGCTCACTCTGATCTGCAAAGCACATCGCCCCTAGCAGGCGAAACCGTAGAAGCAGGTCGAATCGATGTGACCCTAAAGTTCAATGAGGAAATTCTCTCGGGCCAGGGTTCTGGTGCCGTGATTTCTGTAACTGGACCACTCGAGGGTGAATCAGTTGAGCATTCGGATGGTTGCGTAGATGCCATTCGCGGTTCACTGGTTATCGAAGGCGTTTCGCTAGATGAACCAGGCACCTACGAGGTGAACTGGCGCGTGGTTTCGGCAGACGGACACCCGATTGAGGGCGTTTATGCGTTCACGGTCGAGAATACGACAGGATACGAAGCTGCCGGTGTAGGCGTTTGCGAAAACTCGCTGCTAGGCGAGCAAAAGACCACTTCTGAAAACACTGGTGGGCTCCCAACCTCGGTGCCAATCACCCCCGAAGAGGGCCTGATTGGTGGTTTGGTTGTGATCACTCTTATGGCAATCGGTGGTGCCTTCTTGCTGAGAAAGCAGGAGCGCCGAATTGCAGAGGCGTCTGAACGCGACAAAGAAAAGTACCGCGGAGAGCTTTAGCCGTTCGGGCGAACCAACTTGTTTACGTCGCCCAAGACAGCTTCAAACTCTGCCTCGCTCATGAGCGCAAGTTCTTGCACCACTTGGCGCACTGTTTTGTCTTCTGCCTGCGCCTTTTGAGCAACCGCTGTTGCGTTCTCATACCCGAGCATCGGTGAAAGCGCGGTTACCAGACCAATCGACCGCTCCACATCGCGACGCAGCTTCGGAACGTTCGCCGTGATGTCTTTCACGCACAAATCAGCCAATACGTAGCAGGCCTGACGCAACTGAGTAATACCCATCATTAACGCTCGACACATGATCGGCTCGAATGCGTTCAGCTGCAGCTGTCCGGCTTCGGCGGCCATAGTCACCGTGATGTCGTAGCCGATCATCGCGAAGGCAACCTGATTTACCACCTCGGGAATCACCGGGTTTACCTTGCCAGGCATAATCGAAGAACCAGCTTGCCTGGCCGGCAGGTTGATTTCACCGAAACCTGCTCGAGGCCCGCTCGAAAGCAGTCGTAGGTCGTTTGAGGTTTTGCTGAGCTTAACCGCTACGCGCTTGAGCACGCCAGAGACCATCACAAAAACACCGGCGTCTTGGGTTGCCTCAACCATGTCTTCAGCGACCACGAAAGGTATGCCGGTTAGCTTCGAGAGATTCTGGCATGCAAGTGCCGAGTATCCCTTGGGTGCGTTGAGCTGTGTGCCGATTGCAGTGCCACCAAGGTTGATCTCGCAAAGCAACGGAATCACGTCGCGAAGACGATCTTCGTCTTCCATGGTCATTCTTGCGAAGGTTGCGAACTCCATGCCGAGCGTCATTGGCACAGCATCTTGAAGCTGGGTGCGGCCCATCTTGATGATGTCTTTGAACTCTTCTGCCTTGCCTCCGAACGCGCCGCGCAGGTGAGACATAGCAGTGACGAGTTCGCGCAGCTCGAGAATTAGCGCAACCTTCAGTGCAGTTGGGTAGACATCGTTGGTCGACTGCGACATGTTGACGTGATTGAGCGGGTGGCAGTGAGTGTAATCGCCCTTTTCGCGCCCCATTAGTTCGAGTGCGCGGTTCGCGATTACCTCGTTGGCGTTCATGTTGGTGCTGGTGCCAGCACCGCCCTGAATGGCGTCGACGATGAACTGAGAATCGAACTTGCCCTCTGCTACTTCGGCACAGGCAGCCACAATGGCGTCACGGATGCTCGGCTCAAGCTCGCCAACCGAACAGTTGGCCTCGGCCGCAGCTTGCTTCACCAACGCAAGCGCACGTATCAGGCTTCGGTAGTGCCCGATGGGCACCCCGGAGATTGGAAAGTTTTCGGCCGCTCGAGCGGTGTGAACGCCCCAGTAGGCATGGCTCGGCACTTGAAAATCGCCGAGTAGGTCATGTTCTAGCCTCATTGCTGACATGTCTTCAGTCTTGCACGAAAAACGTTTGTAGCCAAACGACACGGGCCAGTGAGTTGCCCTCTCATTCGCGCGAACCGCTAGGGAACAAAAAAGTGCCCGGCCAATTCGACCGGGCACTTTTTTGCACAGCTTGTTACGACAGAATGTCTGCTGCCAAGTCGCGCTTGCTCTTGGTTGCGGCAGCAACCACAAAACCAAGAACGGCCGCGATGAATGGCGAGAGCACAAAAGCCCAACCCATTGGCGAGAGCATCCATGCCGATTCTGGCAAGGTTGGGTCTACGCCTTCTGCGGCAAGGTTGCCGAGTAGGTTGAAGCGGCTCATCAACAGGTAGAGGCCGGCTGCAAGACCAACTGCTGATAGCAGCGGAGCAATCGTCGACTTCCAGATGTTGAAGGTGCCATCTTTGCGAAGGTAAACCATGATGGCGATGCTCACCAATACCTCGACAAACATGATTGCAACCGCGGTGATAGCGCTCATCCAGGTGAAGAGGTTTCCGATTCCATCAAGGCCTGCCGCAGCAAAGCCAATCATGATGACCAAAGCCAAGACCGAGGTCAAGATGACGCCGTTCTTAGGCGCACCGCTGTTGTTGGTGTTGCCGAAAGACGCTGGAAGGATTCCGCCACGACCCATTGCAAAGAAGTAGCGAGAAATGGCGTTCTGGAATGCCAAGATACCGGCGAAGCAGCTGGTTAGAACTAGGTAGCCCATGATGGTTGACATCCAAGTACCACCCAGTGAGACGTCAGCCATGTGCTGTAGAACGCCGGCAGGGTTGGTTAGGCCAATCGCAGGGTCTAGACCACCAAACTCGGCGATGTACCCGTAGAGACCTTCGTTAGGGAAACCCTCTGGAGCGTTTGGATTGCTGTAGCTAGCCATTGCGGTTGACATAGCAAGCGAGACAATCGCAAACAGACCGGTGATCAAACCGATAGCCCAGTAGGTTGCCTTGGCAACCGAACGCTTAGGGTCTTTTGACTCTTCGCCGTAGATCGCGGTTGCCTCGAAACCAATGAACGACGCAAAAGCAAAAGCGATCGCGATACCTGCGGTGCCGGTCACCCCACCAGCCAAAATGGCATCTGGCGAGAAGGCAGCAACGAAGTCAATCGAACCTGCGTTCTGAACCAAGATCGCCACAGCAGTTACTACAAGCGCCAAGACCTCGAGAATCATCAGAACACCGAGAACCTTCGAGCCGATGTCGACACTGAACAGCGACAGCAAAGTTGCCACAGCCCAGGCGACTAGCGCCCAGCCGTACCACGGCAAACCAGGCACCATGAAAGACATGACGCCACCAAAGAAGCCATAGATGGCTAGCTGAATGGTTACGTAACCAACGATCGAGGCAAACGCCGATGCGACACCTGCGTTGCGACCAAGACCGCGGCCAACGTAGGCAAAGAAGGCTCCCGTGTTCGTTACCTTTTGGCTCATTGCCGAGTAACCAACAGCGAAGAGAGCTAGAAGTAGACCGACGGCAAGGTAGGTGCCTGAAGCACCAGCGCCATTACCCAGGAACATTGCAACAGGCACGGCTCCTGTCATTCCAAGAAGCGGGGCGGCAGCAGCCACAACAAAGAAAACGATGCCGGCGGTGCCGAGTTTGCCTTTGCTGAGTGAAGTGCCGGATGAGTTATCTGACATTAGAGATGTTCTCCTCATTGAGTTTGATAATCGTTAGGGGCTAAACGATTAAGGTAAGCGTGGCGGAGCGCTGGTGCTCGGTCAAGTTCATTCGGGGGCAAACGAGAAGGCTTTTCCGAATCGTTATAAAGGCATTTTGGGTAATTTTGTTCGGGCACGAACGATTGGTTAGGCTTTTGGCATGAGCGAACTCAACGGATTCATCGCACCACTCACCCCGACCGGCAATTCATCTCTGGTACCGAACATGCCCTGGTATTATTCGGGTACTTTACTGACCGTTGAATACCTCACCGACGTGGCCAACGTGCGTGCAATCTTGCCAGCAGACCTCGAACTCGCCGACGAGCATCCTGGTGCCGTTGCCATTATTTGGGCCGACTGGCAGTCGTGCAGCGAGGGTGGCGCAGAGCTACTCGACCCAGTACGTTCGCAATACCTAGAAGCGTTCGTTGTGGTTCGCTGCAAGAAAGACGGCGTTACCTACTCACGCTGTGTCGCCATTTGGGTCACCAAAGACTTCGCGATCGCTCGCGGCTGGTTTCAGGGCTACCCGAAGAAGCTTGGCTCGGTGCATGTCACTCGAATCTTCAACCACGGCAAGGCCAGCCCACGCCTAGCGGCCGGCGCAAAACTTGGCGCAACTTTGGCTGCCTATGACCACCGCCTCGCATCTGCAGTGGTGACCCTGCGCGAGCCATCAGACAACAACGGATTCGTCAACGGCCACAAGATGCTGCACAGTCGCTGGATGCCTTCGATTACACCAGGGGCAGGAAACTCACTGGACCAACTGATTTCGATGGGTGGCGTTGACGCCGACCTCGGCGAACCTTGGATGGGCGATGCCGAACTTACCCTTGGCGACAGCCAGTGGGACGAGCTCGGTTCGATTTTGCCGGTAAAAGAGATTCTCGGCGGTTACTACCGTGAGGTCGGCGTGACCTTCAACGGTGGCGTGCTGATCGAGGACCGTTCAAACCCAACCGTCTAAGCGACGCGGCCGCACAGGCCTCGTTCGCACTAGCCGATTTTCGGTTTAGTAAACCTCGAAGTACTCGTCGATCTCCCACTGGGTGACATCGCGGGTAGCCTCTGGCACTGCCGCTTCGTAGCGCTCAATCTCGTCACGCTTCATCACCAAGAACACGTTGATTAGTTCTGGCGCGATGTAGTCGGTGAGGTTTTTGTTTGCCTCGAGGGCATCGAGCGCTTCTGTAAACGTCATTGGCAAAACAGCTGCCGACTCATTGTCATAAGCCATTCCCTCTGCTGCATCTGGGCAAGGCAGGTCGCGCTTGATTCCATCTAGAGCAGCTGCGAGGATGCCCGCAATCAAAAGATATGGGTTGGCCGCACCATCACCGACACGAACTTCAAGGCGGGTTCCCGAACCACGCTCTGGCGGAACGCGAGTCATGGTGCTGCGGTTGTCATACCCCCAGTTGGCTCTGTAAGGAGCCAAAGTGTCTGGGCCCAGGCGCTTAAACGCGTTGACGGTTGGGTTGGTGAATGCCGTTAGGGCGTGGGCGTTAGCCGTCACGCCGGCAATCATCTGCTTGGCAACCTTAGACAGGTTTCCGGCACCGTCGTGCATCTGGTTCTCGCCATTCAGGTCGGTAACCGAGAAGTGAAGGTGGAAGCCGCTGCCTCCCTCATCGCTCCAAGGCTTTCCCAGGAAGGTTGCGTGACGGCCGCGTCTTGCCGCGACATCCTTGATGGCTGCTTTGAATTTGAAAGTACGGTCGGCAGCGTCGAGAGCCTCTGAGTGATAGAGGTTGATTTCATACTGGGATGGGCTGAACTCGGCGTTGCCCGCAAAAACACCGATTTGCATCTGGTCGAGCATGCGAATGAGGTGCAAGAAGTCGCCGTTTGGGTCGGTCATTGCACCGGTGGTGTATACCAAGCCGGTCTTCTCGTGGGTGCGACGGTATCCGCCATCGTCGGTGTGATCGGCAAGGTAGAACTCGAGCTCGGGCCCAACCACAGGCTTTAAGCCAAGGGCGTGGTACTGCGCGATTACCTGCTTGAGCACCGAACGTGGCGACATTAGGTTTACCGAGCCGTCTGGGTTGAATGCATCGGCGATTGCGAATGCAACGCCTGGCTCCCAGGGCAGGTCGGTGATGGTGTCTGGCTCAAGGCGGCTGACCAAGTCTTGAAGCCCGTCGCTCGCGATGTTGTTTGCCTCAAGCACGTCACCGCGAGTGTTGGTCACCCACACACCTTGGCAGAAGGCTGGGCCATTGTGAGCGCCTTTGTCGAGCTGACTAACGAGCAAGTCTTTCGAACGAGTCACGCCGAGCACGTCTGAATAAATCAGACGAAGAACGTCTACTCCGCGGGCCTTCAGCGATTCTCTGAGTGCGACAAGGTCGGTGGTCATTGCAACTCCTTTGTAACAACTTGGCTCATAACAACAATCGTTAGGGCTCAAACGAAATAATAACCCTATGGTGTTGTTTCACACTTCGATGTTTTGCGAATCGTTATAAGAGGTTATGAATGAAGGTTCTTTTCATACAGCACGACCACGTGAGCCCCACCGGCCCGGTCGGCGAACGCTTTCGCGAACGCGGATTCGAGACTCAAGAAATTCTTGTAGTTCAAGAGCACCAATTCGGCGAACCAAACGTGGCGTTCACCTTTCCAGACTTCGCCGATTACGAGATACGCGCGGCAGTCAGCAGCGGCAAGCCGGTGCTCGGCATCTGCTTCGGTGGTCAACTCATTGCACGAGCCATGGGCGGCTCGGTTGCGCCGGCACCAAAGGGTGAAATCGGCTGGACCAACATTTGGAGTGAACGACCCGACCTGATTTCGAACGGCCCTTGGTTTCAGTTTCACTACGACCGTTGGCAGTTGCCACCCGGCGCGGTCGAAATCGCCCGCAACCCGGTTGCCTCACAGGCCTTCTTGATCAACAACTCGCTTGCCGTGCAGTTTCACCCCGAACTAAACGCTGCCGGACTCAAAGGCTGGCTCGACTGGGGAGGAGACAAAAAGGTGCTCGAAGATGGGCAAGACCCGATCGTCATGATGCGCCAAACCGAGGCAGAAGAAGCGGATGCTCGCGCACGATCCTTCGCGCTGGTCGATGCGTTTATCGACCAGGTGTCAGGGCTTTAGCGCAGGTTTACCTTTACCGGCATGCGCTTGATACCGTGCACGAAGTTGCTTCGTAGGTAATCAATCTCGCCATCAAGTTCGACAGAGTCGACTCGCTGAATCAGGTCTTCGAACATGATCTTGAGTTCGATGCGAGCCAGGGCGTTGCCGAGGCACATGTGAGGCCCGCCACGACCGAACGTCATGTGTTCGTTCGGGTTGCGCGTGACATCCATGCGGTTTGGATTTTCAAAAACGGTCTCGTCACGGTTACCCGAAGCGAACCAAGGCACAACCTTTTGGCCGGTCTTGATCTGAACGCCATTGAGTTCGACGTCTTTGGTTGCCGTGCGTCTGAAGTGATAGACCGGGCTGGCGAAACGCAAGAACTCTTCAACGGCCCATTCGATTTTGTCTGGGTTCTCTTGCAAGAAACGCAACTGGTCTGGGTTCTGAATCAGGTTGTTCATGGTGTGGCTGATGGTGTGACGGGTGGTTTCGTTACCG
>JBEDEQ010000036.1:0-9428 GCA_041175645.1 Actinomycetota bacterium
CGCCTTGGTTACCGCTGGAACAATCTGGCAGCTAAACAGCGTGGCCGCTCCATTGGTGTCGGGCGCTGCAAGTGCTCTTTCGCTTCTGCTGGTTGCAGCATTTGCTAGCTCACTCTGGCGTCAAGTTGCCGTTATTGTCTCCAACATCCTCGGAATCATCGTTGTCTGGCAGTCGACTTTCGGTGCCGGACCGGTGCTCAGAGAGTTCGGCATATCACTAACCGGTGAGAATGCAAACTGGCTAACCTTTTTGCTTGGTTCGACCGCCGTCGTTTCGGTCAACAGTCTCAGTTGGATTCTCGGCCGATTTCTGATCACAAGAGACACCTACGTCGGCACACCTCTCGACCGTGCCGTGATCACACACACGCAGGCGAAACTTTCACTCGACGTCGCTACAGCCAAAGAACGGCTGTCAATTGTGAGTGATTTGACCGATTTGCTGATTCAGCGCATTTCGGCTGTTGTCAGTTTGGCAGAGGGTGCCAAGTTTGCTTCAAGAAAAGATCCAGATTCGGCTATCCGTTCACTCGATCGCATCGAATCTTCGGCTCAATCTGCCCAGAGTGAGCTACGAAAGCTTTATGACCTTCTTCAAAAAGGAGCTGATCTTTCGGCAGCACCGCCGAACATTGAAGACCTTGGCCAACTTATGGTGCTGATGCGCGAACTGGGCTACAACGCAAATATCAGCGTTGACGGTGAACCTTTCGCCATAAACGAGGGAGCTCAACTTTGTGTTTACCGAATCGTGTTTGAGGCCCTAGAAAACGTGAAGAAGAACGCGGTAATCGGGGCAGACGTCACGGTTGACTTCTACTGGACCGAAGAGGGTCTTCAGATTCTCGTTAAAGACAACGGCATCGAAGCCGCACGCCGTGCCAAAGTCTCGAGCGTTGAAGATTTGGCCACCTACACTGTCGAAGATGACGTAGATGCTTTGGTCAAACCGATCACTGGTGCGACCCTGAATGCAATCAAAGAACGCGCATCACTTTATGAGGGCAACATTGAGGTAACCAAGGTTCCAGGAGTCGGTTTCACTCTGAGCGCGATGTTCCCGCACTTGAAGGCCGTTGCCGGTGAATAACGCCATCCGTGTTGGCATCGTCAACGCTGACGCCGACATAACGGCGGGGAGAAAGCTAGTTTTAGAGTCAACCGGGCGCGTGTCAATCGTGTTAGATGAGCAGAGACCCGAGGACTTGCTTGAAAAGTTCGAAAATTACTTGATCGACGTGCTTTTGGTTGACCAACGCCTGCGCGGAATGTCGGGTGTCGAGCTGTGTGAAAAATTGACCAAGATAAAGATCGAGCAAGGCGTCGAAACACGCCTATTGGTTACGGCTGCGTTCGGTTCACCTAGGCTCACATACGACGCTCTCGCAGCAGGTGCAAACGCAGTTGTCACACAAGACCAAGGGCCGAAAGTTCTAATCGAAACGCTTTATTCGCTCAACGCGCGAAAGCAACAGCAAAACTTCGAAGCATTGCGCGACCTGGTTTCTAATCTCGACATAGAAACAAAAGAAGATCCTGTCGTGCAGGTGCTCTTCGATTCGTTTGATGAGACCGAAAAACAGCTCTTCGCAGAAGTCGTTTCGGGTAAATCAATCGCTTCGGTTTCGTCAAACTACGACGTAGCCGGCTATCGAGTAAGAAAACTCATGCAACGCTCGATGGATCTTCTAAAGGTGGCAACACTCGAACAGCTTCAGTTGAGGCTCATTCAGTCGGGCGAGAACCTTGGCTAAACCTAACTCCCTATTGGTCACCTCGGTGTCGGTTGGCTTAGCCACAGGACTGTACGGAATCTCATTCGGTGCTCTTTCTGTAGCGGCCGGCCTTGATGTCTGGCAAACCTGCGTCCTTAGCCTTCTGATGTTCAGCGGCGGTTCCCAGTTTGCATTCGTCGGTGTCATCGCGGGGGGAGGCATCGCTGCCATTCCGGCTGCGATTGCCAGCGGCTCACCTGTTCCGACGGTTTGACTTTCTGTCCAGAGCCGTGACGTGGGACTACTACAAGGAAATCCGAAGCAGAAGTTTGGTTTTTGGGCAACGGGTATATCGGTATTCGTTTTCTGGAACTTACTCACTTTGCTTGGCGCGCTCTTGGGCGAGCTGATGTCTGACCCCGCGGTTTGGGGGCTTGATGCAGCCGCGGCAGCAGCTTTCGTCGCGCTCGTCTGGCCACGGTTGAATGATTCACCAACGCGAGTAGTGGCCGCATTGGCTTTCGTGGTTGCAATCTTGAGCAGCCCATACGTGCCGCAAGGTGTTCCGGTTCTCTTGGCAGGATTGGTTGCTGTGCTTGTTTGGGCGACATCCATCATGCGCGAATCGGGTGGTGAACGCTGATGGATATTTGGATCGCGGTGTTAGTAGCATCAGTGGCCGTTTACTCTTGGAAAATTCTTGGCTCAATGGTTCCCGAACGAATTTTGAACCATCCGAAGGTAAACAGGTTGGCAACATTCTTGACAGTCGCACTGATGGCTGGCCTGGTGGGTGTTCAGGGCTTTGTCAACAATCGCGAAATTGTCTTGGATGCTCGTCTGCCAGCACTACTTTTAGCCGTGGTTTTGGCTATCTTGCGCGTGCCATTCATCTTGATCGTGCTTACCGCCGCTGCAACAGCAGCCGCGGTGCGCTTTTTCTGGTGAATTAACCCTCTAGGTTGTCTTTACCGGGTAGCCAAGAAAGCCCAGGTTTACCCCAGCCATTCTCTTTCACGATTTCTTTCGCGTCAGAAAAGTGCGGCTCTGCCAGTTTGTCGACGTAGAGCGTGCCCTCGAGGTGGTCAAATTCGTGCTGGAAGATACGGGCGAACCATCCGGTCGCTTCGATTGACACGGGGTTCTGGTTTAGGTCAACGCCAGTCAGCTTTGCCCACTCGGCGCGTTTGATCGGAAAACGTTCACCTGGAACCGAAAGGCAACCCTCTAGTTCTGTATCCCAATCTGCCTCCCCATTTCCGATCTCACCGATTTCTAGCGAAGGGTTAATCACAACGCCGCGGCGAGGGTTGCCTTCATCATCGTCGTAGTCATAAACGAACACTCGCAAACCCACGCCGACCTGCGTTGCCGCCAATCCAACTCCTGGGGCCTTATCCATGGTGTCGAACATGTCTCTTACCAGCACGCTCAATTCGTCGTCGAAATTTTCCACTTCTTGGGCGCGAGTGTGAAGAACGGGGTTTCCGGTGATACAAATCGGTCGAATAGCCATTAGACGAGTTTACCCATCAGCGACAATCCGCCTACCCTGGTTTAGCCCGTTGAAAAGGTAGGCTTTGGCTGATGGGAAGGTTTAACAGGGTGGCAATCTCATGCGTCTTTTAGCTATCTGTCTTTCACTTGCAGCCGCCGTTGCATTGGCTTTCGGGGCTCAGTATCAGAACATGGCTGTAGCGCGTGGTCAGTCAAAAAACACTGACGGCAAGCGAGTTGGCTTTAGGGCGCTCGCAAAACTAGTGAGTAACCCTCGATGGCTCGTGGGTATGGCATTTTTGGCGACCGGGGCCGGCCTTCAAATCGCGGCACTTTCGCTTGCGCCACTAATCGTCGTGCAGCCATTGGGTGCAATCGCACTTGTCATCACAGCTCTCCTGAACTCGAAATCAACGAAAACTCCGATCACCAAAGCAACCTGGGTTGCAATCACGCTCTGCACAGTGGGCATAGCTATCTTCGTGGCCGTGGCTGCAAATGTGGCAGGAGAAAAGCCAAATCTGAATGATGGCGACCTTGCTCAAATTCTGCTTGTACTCGGTGTCGTGGTTGCTGTTTTCACGGTAGGTTTCTTTACCTTCGCGAAGAGGGCCAAGGCAATCACCTTCATTCTCGGAGCCGGCATTCTCTATGGCTTTGTCGCATCGCTGATCAAAGCGGTGGTGCAGCGCATTTCGCAGCAAGATTTCTCGCTGCTCACGCTTGTGTGTTTAGTTGTCATTGGCCTCGCAATTCTTCTTGGTGGCTGGTTCGTGCAGAATGCTTATGCCAGCGGCCCACCTGATCTCGTTATCGCAGGCCTCACCGTGGTTGACCCGATGGTGGCCATCATGGTTGCCATCGTGATTTTGGGTGAGGCCCAATCAGCGGATGCCCTGACCCTAGTCATTTTCACGGCCACCGCTCTCGTTGCCATCGTCGGGGTTTGGCTTTTGGCCAAGGTTCACCCCGAACTCAAAGAGAGGTCGGCGATCTAAATATGCCGAGCCGTTATCCCACTCCCAAACCACTAGTCGTTGTTATTGGTTGCGACACGTTTCCTCCCGACATTAACGGTGCGGCAAGGTTCGCTGAACGCCTAGCAGCCGGTCTGCAGGGCAGAAATCACGAAGTGCACGTGATAGCTCCTTCGACGAATAAGCGCTACGGCGTTTACCGTGAGGTGCACGCCGGTGTGCCCATCGTGGTGCATCGCCTGAAGTCTTACCCCGTGCCTCAACACAAGTTTCTTCGTTACATTTCACCTTTTGGGCTTCGCAGCCGTTTGATGAAGCTCGTCAAAAACATCGGTCCAGACGTGATTCACATTCAGTCTCACCTCATGGTGGGGCGATTTCTCTCGAAGGTAGCTAGAGAGTTGAACATTCGACTGGTTGCAACGAATCACACCATGCCAGAGAATCTGGTTCGATACTCACTGTTGATGCCTAAGCTTTTCGAGCGATTAGCTACTCGTCTGGTCTGGGCCGATACCGGTAACGTCGTCAGCCGAGCTGCTGTAGTGACCACCCCCACTCGAAGAGCAGCTGGGATTTTGAACCGTGCCACAGGTATTGCCGGCATCTACGCCATTTCGTGTGGCATCGATTCACGACCTTTTGCCTCTGCTCCTCCTGTTTCGAACCAGAATCCACGCGCCCTATTTCTTGGCAGGCTCGATTACGAAAAGCACGTTCACATTCTGATTGAGGCTTTCTCGAAGATTAACTCTCACCAGCGAGCAACGCTTGAGATCGTCGGTGACGGTTCAGAACGAGAAAGCCTTGAATCATGGGCTCAGGAGTGTGGCGTAGCCGATCGCGTGGTGTTTGCAGGCTCGATTCCCGACAGCGAACTTTCGGCGGCTTACGCCCGAGCATCCGTTTTCGTAATGCCATCGATCGCTGAACTGCAATCAATTGCGACCATGGAAGCCATGGCAAGTGGACGTCCTGTGATTGCGGCAAACGCTGCCGCACTTCCACACCTGGTTCATGACGGTGAAAACGGTTTTTTGTTCGAACCAGACAACGTTGAACAATTGGCACAACTGCTTGACCGAGTATTCGCAATGAATGACTCAGATTTGCAAACATTGGGTGACAAGTCGCTTCATTTGATTCAGTCGCACGACATCAATCGCACCCTTGACGCGTTCGAGAAAATTTACAGAAATCAAATGATCGATCTGAGTGACACGGTAGACAACGAGCCAGATTACTTACTGTCAACCCGTTCAATAGCGATTGTCAAGAGCAGCGCGCGATCGGCAAGAGATGCTGCGACGGCCGCCAAGGACTCCATCTCAAATCTCGGTTCAGGAGTCATCGAACGACTCAACGGCGTGAGAGGCGAGTCACTTGAGAAGTTCGATGAGCTGAAGTTCGAGGTCAGCACTCGCACGGCGCGGGCCACCCGCAAGATCGCCAAGTCCATTGCAAAGGCCTTGAACAGATTCCGTAACAGAGACGAGTAGTCTTTATCTGGTGACGGGGGCGTTAGCTCAGCCGGTTAGAGCAGCGGACTCATAATCCGTCGGTCGCGGGTTCAAGTCCCGCACGCCCCACCATTCATCATTACGGTTTGATAACACCGAACTCTGAAATCGCTTGCAGTTCTTTCATTTCACGAGCCGCAACTTAGGCTAGAAGCATCCATCTCAAGCAATCGGAGAACTCAAAGATGTCTTCTACCTTCAAGCGCGCCATTGGCTTTATTGTCAGCCTTTTCATGGCATTCGGCTTCATCTCAGCAACGGCCAGCTCTGCAAGCGCGTTGCCAGATAACGTCAAGCTAACCGTTCACTACAACCGCACCGCAGGTGACTATGAGGGTTGGAACGTTTACCTGTGGCGAAACGTTGATGGTAACGGCGACAAAGAGGTTAAGGCTGATGGTTTTGCCTTCACCGATACAGATGACTTCGGCCAGATTGCTGTCGCCGACGTAAGCGGAATGGCGGCCTTCAAAGACCTCGGATTCATCATTCGCAAGGGTGCTTGGGTAAAGAAAGAAGGCCCGGCATGTGGCCCAGCGAAGAATGGTGACCGTTTCGCGACTATCGCAGAGTCTGGAATTGCCGAGATTTGGATCAAGCAGGACGACTGCACCATTTACACCGAAGCGCCTGTTGTTGAGGCCCCGAAACCGGCAATCGTAAGCGCTAGCATCGACGACCTAAACAAAATCACCGTCGTGCTCAACCAGCAGTTCACCCCAACCTCTGGCGCAAATGGCTTTACCGTCTCCGGCGGATTGACCGTGACCTCGGTTGCCCTCAAAGGTGGTAACGGCACCTCATCGAGCATGCTTACTCTGACACTTAGCGATGAGATTGAGTTCGGCGCCAGTTACACAGTGACTCACA
Organism: Actinomycetota bacterium; assembly: GCA_041175645.1. GTDB lineage: Bacteria > Actinomycetota > Actinomycetes > Actinomycetales > Microbacteriaceae > Rhodoluna. The sequence goes on from JBEDEQ010000036.1 coordinate 6,580, forward strand.
CCGGCGTAGATGTTGATTCAACTTTCGGAACCAAGGCGGCTTCGATCGGAAACGTCATGAACTCAGATGGCTTCAACGAAGCCTTCAAGTACGACGGAAACGATCTAGGTGCCACCTATACCAAGGCGGCAACAACCTTCCGTGTTTGGGCACCTACAGCTACAGATGTAAAGCTAGCTACTTTCGCTTCAGCAACTTCATCATCGGCGGCTGCAACGGAGATTCAAATGACGAAAGACGTCAAGGGAACCTGGGTCGTTACTGTGCAGGGGGACCAAGCAGGAACCATCTACGGCTACCGCGTAACTCGCAATGGCGAAAAGGTTGGCGTTATCGACCCTTACGCGCGTGCTAGCACTGTTAACGGTGGGCGAGGAGTGGTCGTCGACCTCGACGCAACCGATCCTGCAAACTGGTCACAGACCAAGCCTGCTTTCAGCGGTCGCAATGTAGACGCATTCTTCTATGAGTTGCATGTACGTGACTTTTCCATAAACGCCTCGAGCGGAATTTCTGCGAAAAATCGTGGCAAGTTCACAGCATTCACCGAGAACAACACCAGCTACACCTGGTCGGTAACCACAACAGACTCGAAGACCAAAAAGAAGGTAACCAAGAAGTACACCACTAAGACCGGCATTTCGGCAATCAAAGACCTGGGCGTAACTCACGTTCAGCTGCTACCGATTTATGACTTTGCATCGGGCGGTGACGAGTCGAATCCCGTCTTCAACTGGGGATACGACCCAGACAACTACAACATTCCAGAGGGCCAATACTCGACGGACCCAACTGTTCCAACCAAGCGCATCAACGAGTTGAAGCAGGCCGTTCAGGCGATGCACAACAACAAGTTGCGCGTGATCATGGACGTTGTTTACAACCACGTAGCCAACCCAGGTAACTTCTCTTACGAGCAGATTGTGCCTGGCTATTTCTTCCGCCTAGATGACACCGGTGCTTTCTTGAATGGAACCGGTGTAGGAAACGAGACCGCATCTGAGAGAGCGATGTTCTCTAAGTACATTGTTGACTCGGTCAAGTACTGGGCAACCGAATACAACCTCGATGGTTTCCGTTTCGACCTTATGGGTATTCACGACGTGACCACAATGCAGAAGGTGCGCGAAGCTCTTGATGAAATCGACCCGACCATCATCATTATCGGTGAGGGTTGGAACATGGGAGCTCTTCCTGAAGATCAGCGCGCGACCCAAATGAACATCTCGAAGATGGATGGCATCGCTGCCTTCAACGACCAGATTCGCGATGGTATCAAGGGTTCTGTGTTCAACGCAGATGAAAAGGGCTGGGCAACCGGAAACACCGGTCGTCGCGGTGACGTACTTGCCGGTATCACGGGCAACGTGGCCTACAGCGCATCCGTGCCGGCCAACTGGGTTACCAACGACCCTGGCCAGTCGGTGAGCTATGTTGAAGCGCACGATAACCTAACTCTGGCCGACAAGCTGTTCTCTTCGGTCAACGCAACTGCAACGACTCGTTCGAAGCTGCACCGTTTTGCTTCTTCGATTTCTTTGCTTGCTCAGGGTCTACCGTTCATTCACGCAGGACAGGAGTTTGAGCGCACCAAGGGTGGCGACGACAACTCATACCAGTCAAGCGACGCCGTGAACTCGATGAAGTACAAGCAGCGCGTAACCTACGCAACCACCTTGAACTACTTCAAGGGTCTAATCTCGCTTCGCAAGGCTCACCCAGCCTTCCGCATGGCAACCACCAGCGACATCAAGAAGAACCTAACCTTCTTGAACACTAGCCAGACCGTGATTGCTTACAAGCTCAACGGTGCCGGTGTTGGCGACAAGTGGGGAACCATCGTGGTTATCCACAACGCGGGCAAGGCAACCGCCAGCGTAACCATGCCAGGTGGCAAGGCTACTTGGAAGGTTGTTGTGAATGGCGACAAGGCCGGCGTATCAACGCTAGCTACGCTGAAGAGCATCACCAAGGTTTCGGTTCCTGCAGGAACCACAATGGTGCTTTACAAGTAGTTCAAAACCAAAGATCAGTGGCGGGTGAACAGTGTTTGCCCGCCACTGATCGTTTTAAGCACTTGGATGCTCGGCAGGAGTGTCGCGTCTTCGAATGGGTCAGCATCCAACACCACAAAGTCGGCGGCGTTACCTGGTAACAACGAACCGCGGTTGGCAATGCCGATTTGTGCAGAACTCGCAGCGGTGTAGGCAGCGAGGGCCTGCTCGAGAGTGATGGCCTGCTTTGCGTTGTGTTGCCCAACCTCGCCAGGAACCTGCCTCTTTACGGCCGTAAACGCCCCGAGAAGCGGATTTGGGTCGCTAACCGGCCAGTCACTACCAAAACTGATGGTGGCACCAGCATCGACGACGTCGCGGATGCGATAAAGCTCTTCAACGCGCGCACCAAGGTGTGGGCGGCAAGAGTTCAACATGCCATCTGGCCGACCCCAGAGCGGTTGAAAGTTCGCGACGACGGCTAGCTTTGCGAAGCGGTTGACATCTTGGTCGTGAACCAGTTCGAGGTGAGCCATCACGACAGGCAAGGGGAGCGCACCCAACTCATTAGTGCAGTGCTCCACGGCGTCTAGCGCGAGTGTGCTGGCGGCGTCACCAATTGCGTGGAGGTGCAGCTGAAAACCTGCTCTCGAGGCTGCCAGAGTTGCCTCAAGCAGGTTCTCTCGAGTCCAAACCGGGTTACCGAACTCGCCGGTCGATTCATAGGCTTGCGAAACTGAGGCGGTAGCACTGCCGAATACGCCATCTAAGAAAAACTTCACCGTCTTGGCGTGCAACAGCGGGTTGCCGATTCGTTCTGCTTCGGCGCGAGCATCCACGCTCTCATTCAGGCGG